>NZ_JAYSDQ010000004.1:0-365802 GCF_041914305.1 Ideonella sp. | reverse complement strand
GGCGTGCGCGGAGCTGGCTTTGCCAGTCCGCTGCGCGAGCCCCCTCGGGGGGCAGGCCCCGGCAGGGGCCGTGGGGGCCTCTTATTCCACCGCCTTGACCATGTCCTCGACGACCTTCTTGGCGTCGCCGAAGACCATCATCGTCTTGTCCATGTAGAACAGCTCGTTGTCCAGGCCCGCGTAGCCGGCGGCCATCGAGCGCTTGTTGACGATCACGGTCTTGGCCTTGTAGGCCTCGAGGATGGGCATGCCGAAGATCGGCGAGCCCTTTTGCAGCGCGGCCGGGTTCACCACGTCGTTGGCACCGAGGATGATGGCCACGTCGGCCTGGCCGAACTCGCCGTTGATGTCTTCCATCTCGAACACCTGGTCGTAAGGCACCTCGGCCTCGGCCAGCAGCACGTTCATGTGGCCCGGCATGCGCCCGGCCACCGGGTGGATGGCGTACTTGACGGTGATGCCCTTGTGGGTGAGCTTCTCGGCCAGCTCCTTGACCGCGTGTTGCGCGCGCGCCACCGCCAGGCCGTAGCCCGGCACGATGACCACGGTTTCGGCGTTGCCGAGAATGAAAGCCGCGTCGTCGGCCGAACCGCTCTTGACGCTGCGCTGCTGCTGGTCGCCGGCCGCCGCGGCCGTGTCGCCCCCGAAGCCGCCCAGGATCACGTTGAAGAACGAGCGGTTCATCGCCTTGCACATGATGTACGAGAGGATGGCGCCCGACGAGCCGACCAGCGAGCCGGCGATGATCAGCATCGAGTTGTTGAGCGAGAAGCCGATGCCCGCCGCGGCCCAGCCCGAGTAGCTGTTCAGCATCGACACCACCACCGGCATGTCGGCGCCGCCGATCGGGATGATCAGCAGCACGCCGAGCGCGAAACCGAGCGCAGTGATCAGGCCGAAGTCCATCGCGCTTTGCGAGTGCCAGAAGCCGAAGCAGAAGAAGGCCGCGGCCAGGCCCAGTGCGGCGTTCAGCTTGTGCTGGCCGACAAACACCACCGGCTTGCCCTGGAACAGGCGGAACTTGTAGGTGCCGCTGAGCTTGCCGAAGGCGATCACCGAGCCCGAGAACGTGACCGCGCCGATGAACACGCCCAGCGCCAGCTCGATGCGGTTGCCGCCGGGGATCGGCTCGCCCTTGGCGACGATGTTGAAGGCCCAGGGCTCGGCCACCGCGGCGATCGCGATGAACACCGCGGCCAGGCCGATCATGCTGTGGAAGAAGGCCACCAGCTCGGGCATCTTGGTCATCTCGACGGTCTTGGCGCGCCAGGCGCCATAACCACCACCGACCACCAGGCCCAGCAGCACCCAGGCCATGCCCAGGCCGATGCCGCCGCCCAGCTTCACGATCAGCGCCGCGGTGGTCAGCATCGCGATCGCCATGCCGGTCATGCCGAAGACGTTGCCGCGGATCGACGTGGTCGGGTGCGACAGGCCTTTCAAGGCCTGGATGAAACAGACGCTGGCGATCAGGTACAGCAGCGTGACGAGGTTCATGCTCATGATCACTTCCCCTCGTTGGCCTTGGCCGGCGTCTTCTTTTTGAACATCTCCAGCATGCGCCGCGTGACGAGGAAGCCGCCGAAGATGTTGACCGCGGCCAGCGCCACCGCCAGCACGCCCATGCTCTTGCCCAGCGTGGTTTCGGTCAGCGCCGCGGCGAGCATCGCACCGACCATGACGATGGCCGAAATCGCGTTGGTCACCGCCATCAGCGGCGTGTGCAGCGCGGGCGTCACGGTCCAGACCACGTGGTAGCCGACGTAGATCGCCAGCACGAAGATGATCAGGTTGATGAGGGTGGGCGAAACAGTTTCCATGGCAGCTCTTGCTCTTCGTCAGGGGTCGAGGCGGGCGATGCGCACTTCAGGGGGCGCGGCGGAAATGAAGGTGATCGGCGGGAAGTCCATCCGGCCGCGGATGGAATAGACGCAGTCGCGCACACGCTGCGCCAGTTGCAGCGCAAAGGCCGCGTGGCGGTCGTCCACGTTGGACGGCAAGGTGTCGGCGGCGGGCGCCGCCAGCGGCCCGGGCGCGCCGGCGAAGTCGACATCGGCCAGCACCTCGACCGACATCAGCGCGCCCATGCGGCTGCCGACTTCGGCCGACGCCATCACCATCTCGTCGGGCGCACTCAGGCCACGCGCACGGGCCGCCCGGCCCCACGCGGTCTCGTCGCCGAACATGTCTTCGGCCGGGAACGGTGCGCTGGCATAGGCGCATTCCATGTCGTCCGGGTTGGCGCCGTTGGGGCGCACGGCCCACAGGCCCGCGTCGGTCGGCTTGCAGTCGCCCGACCACTGCACGAAGCCGCCGGCCCCACCCGCGGTGGCGGTGATGGTCACCAGCGCGTCGAGCCGGCTGCCCTGCACCAGCGCCAAGGTCAGCACCTCGGCCGGGATCGACCGCTGGTCGTTGACCTTGACCGCGTCGACCTGGTTGCGCGACAGGCTGACCCACTCGCCAGCCGGCAGCTGCACGGTGGCGCGCGCCACGTCGACCACCGTGTCGGCCGGCGCAGCCCACCCGCCCGTGACCACCATCGCGCCCAACCAGGCAGCGACGAAGCGTTTCATGCGCGCAGCACCTTGCCGTCACGCGTCATCAGGCAGGCGGCGACGATGTCGTCGTCCATCGGCACCTGGAAGCCGCCGTCCTTGGGCAGCACCAGCTTCAGAAAATCGAGCACGTTGCGGGCATACAGCGCACTCGCATCGGCCGCCACCAGCGCCGGCAGGTTGGTCTCGCCAACGATCGTCACGCCGTGCTTGACGACCGTGCGGCCGGCTTCGGTCAGCGGGCAGTTGCCGCCGGCCTCGCCGTTCGGGCCGGTCGGGCCCTTGCCGGCGGCGATGTCGATGATCACCGAACCCGGCTTCATCGACTTGACCATCTCTTCGGTCACCAGCACCGGCGCGGCGCGGCCCGGAATCAGCGCGGTCGAGATCACCACATCGGCCATCGCCACGCGCTTGGCCACCTCGACCTTCTGCCGCTCGAGCCAGCTCGGCGGCATCGGCTTGGCGTAGCCGCCCACGCCTTCGGCGGCTTCTTTCTCCTCGGCAGTCTCGTAGGCCACGTCGATGAACTTGCCGCCGAGCGACTCGACCTGCTCTTTCACCGAAGGCCGCACGTCGGACGCCTCGATCACCGCGCCCAGGCGCTTGGCGGTCGCAATGGCCTGCAGGCCGGCGACGCCGACGCCGAGGATCACGACCCGCGCCGCCTTCACGGTGCCGGCGGCCGTCATCAGCATCGGGAAGAACTTCTGGTACTTGTCGGCGGCCATGATCACGGCCTTGTAGCCGGCGATGTTGGCCTGGCTGCTCAGCACGTCCATGCTCTGCGCGCGGGTCGTGCGCGGCGCGGCCTCGAGCGCGAAGCTGGTCACGCCGGCCGCGGCCAATTGCGCCAGGCCGTCCTTGTCGAACGGGTTCAGCATGCCGACCAGCGCGGCGCCGGGCTTCATCAGCGCCAGTTCGTCGGCCGAGGGGCGCTGCACCTTCAGCACCAGCTCGGCAGCGAAAGCCGCGGCACGGTCGACGATCTGCGCGCCCACCGCTTCGTAGGCCGCATCGGTGGCGCTGGCAGCGACACCGGCACCCGACTGGACCTTCACGGCATGGCCCTGGGCCACGTACTTCTTCGCCGTCTCGGGGGTGACGGCGACGCGGGACTCGCCCGCCACCGTCTCGAGCGGAACGCCGATCAGCATGGAACTCTCCTCTTGACCCGGGAAGCGGCCCGTCATGGCAGGCCACGCGATTGTCCGGCGGCGAGCTTACCAGCCGAAGGCGTCATGAGGGCTTGGGGTCAGGCTCTAAGATTCGTCGCATGGGAGACAACAAGGTCCGCTGGAAGCCCAGCGTCACGGTCGCCGCCGTCGTCGCGCAAGACGGCCGCTACCTGCTGGTCGAAGAGATGACGGCCGAAGGCCTGAGGCTGAACAACCCGGCCGGCCACCTGGACCCGGGCGAATCGCTGGTCGATGCCGTGGTGCGCGAGGTGCTGGAGGAAACCGCCCGCCCGTTCCACCCCGAGGCCCTGGTCGGCGCCTACCTGGCGCGCTTTCGCCACGCGCGCAGCGGCGAGGACATCAGCTACCTGCGCTTCGCGATCTGCGGCGAGGTCGGCGAGGCGATCGCCGGCCGCGCGCTGGACGAGCCGGTGCAGCGCACGCTGTGGCTGACGCCGGCCGAGCTGCGCGCCTGCCCCGAGCGCCATCGCAGCCCGCTGGTGATGCAGTGCATCGAACACCACCTGGCCGGCGTGCGGGCACCGCTGTCGCTGCTGCATGCCGACGCCAGCCTGTACGGCCATCCGGCCACCTGATCGCCTCGACAAGCGCCCAGGCGCCACGAGGCCAAGCCCTTCGACGGACAATCCAGCGAGTTGTCCAGCTCGGGTGTGAAGGTGAATCAGCAAAAGCAGCGCGTGGTCGTGGGCCTGTCGGGCGGGGTCGACTCGGCCGTCAGCGCATGGCTGTTGAAGCAGCAGGGCCACGAGGTCGTCGGCATCTTCATGAAGAACTGGGAAGACGACGACAACGACGAGTACTGCTCGTCGCGGCAGGACTTTCTCGACGCCGCCTCGGTGGCCGACGTGATCGGCATCGAGATCGAGCACGTCAATTTCGCGGCCGAGTACAAGGACCGCGTGTTCGCCGAGTTCCTGCGCGAGTACCAAGCCGGCCGCACGCCGAACCCCGACGTGCTGTGCAACGCCGAGATCAAGTTCAAGGCCTTTCTCGACCACGCGATGCGCCTGGGCGCCGAGAAGATCGCGACAGGGCACTATGCGCGCGTGCGCGAAGACTCCGACGGCCGAGTCGAGCTGCTCAAGGGCCTGGACCCGCTGAAGGACCAAAGCTACTTCCTGCACCGGCTCACGCAAGCGCAACTCGCGAAGACGTTGTTCCCGGTCGGCGAGCTGCCGAAGACCGAGGTGCGCCGCCTCGCCGCCGAGATCGGCCTGCCGAACGCGAAGAAGAAAGACTCGACCGGCATCTGCTTCATCGGCGAGCGGCCTTTCCGCGAGTTCCTGAACCGCTACCTGAGCCACGCGCCCGGCCCGATCAAGGACGACCGCGGCCGCAAGCTCGGCGAGCACGTGGGCTTGAGCTTCTACACGCTCGGCCAGCGCCAGGGCTTGGGCATCGGCGGCGTGAAGGACAAGAAGGCTGCGCGCGGCGGTGGCGAGCACGCGCCCTGGTATGTGGCCCGCAAGGACCTGGCGACCAACACCTTGATCGTCGTGCAGGGCCACGAGCACCCGTGGTTGCAATACCGCTCGCTGCAGGCCGACGACCTGAGCTGGGTCGCGGGCGCCGCCCCGGCGCCGAGCCCCCTCGCGGCCAAGACCCGCTACCGCCAGGCCGATGCGCCTTGCACCGTGGCCGAGGCCACGGCCCACCACTTGCGGCTGGACTTTGCAGCCGATGCGCTGCAGTGGGCCGTCACGCCGGGGCAGTCGGCCGTGTTGTACGACGGCGAGGTCTGCCTGGGCGGCGGTGTGATCAGCACCGCCACGCTGGCCGCCGCCTGACGCAACCGATCAGAGCCCCACGAGGGCCAGCAACTCGGGGCCGGTCACGGCGCCCGCATGCTGGCCGACTTCGCCGGTCTTGCCATTGCGATAGACGATCAGCGGCACGCTGTCCGAGTTGAGCTGCTTGAACATCGAGGTGTTGGCCTTGACCTTGGCGATGACCTCGTCGTCGAGCGATGCCGCCACGGTGATGCCGTTGCCGTGGTTGGCCACGCTGGCCTCGTTCTCGTTCATCGCGGCGATCGGGTCGGCGGCCGACAGGATCGTGGCGCCTTGCGACAGCGACTGCGGGCGCAGGAACGCCACCGGGATCCAGACGACCTTGAGCTGCCCGGCCACGGCCTGCGCGTTCTGCCACAGGTGGGCGCAATGCGGGCAGGTGGTGTCGAAGAACACGTAGGCCGTGTGCGACGACATGATCGGGCCGGTACTGAAACCATTGCCGGTGGCCGCCAGCACATAGGCGTCTTGCGCGGTGCTGATCGCTGGGTCGTTGGCGCCGGCGGTGCTGGCCGCCGCGGTGGGTGTGGTGGCCGGCGCGTTGGCTGAAGCGGGGGAGGCGGTCGTGCCGGCGGGCTTCTGGCAAGCACTCAACCCGATCAGCGAGGCCAGCGCGGTCAAGGCAAAAAGGCGTCGTTGCATGGCAAGTGGTTTGGTTGGGGTGACAAGAGGTGGTGAGTCGGCCCAAGCCTCGGCGGCCCCGGCCTGTGCCACACACAGACGCCGGCGGGGCCGGATTGGTTCCATCGCCTCAGAGGTTGAGAGTTTTTCGGCCGTGCCCGAAAGGCGCGTCAAGGCGCGCCGGATCGAGGCGCAAAGCACAGCCATAGCTCGGGCTATGGCGAGCATTTGCAACGAAGAGGCGGGGCGTTTTGGCGCGCAAGGCGGGCATGGGTGAAAGACTCTCAACCTCTCAGGGGTTGAACACCGGCATGGCGCTCGATGCGGCGGGGGTTGGCGTTGGCGCTGGAGCCGGCGGCGATGACGCCGCACCGGCCGGCGCCAAGGCCTCTGCCTCGAAGCCGATGCGCTCGACCGCGCCGCCTTCGGCCCATTCGCTGTAGACCCACTCGCCGTCGCGCTGGGTCACACCTTCGGGCGCCGGGTCGGCCACCACCGGCACATGGGCCAGCGCGACGCGCATGTAGTCGAGCCAGATCGGCAGTGCCAGGCCGCCGCCGGATTCGCGGCTGCCCAGGCTCCGGGGCTCGTCGTAGCCGACCCAGGCGATGCCGACCACGCCGGGCTGGAAACCGGCGAACCAGGCATCGACCGCGTCGTTGGTGGTGCCGGTCTTGCCGTACAGGTCGTCGCGCGGCAGCGCCGCATGCGCGCGCGCCGCGGTGCCACTGGTGACCACCTCGTGCAACAGGCGGCGGGTGATGAACAGATTGCGCGCCGGCAGCACGCGGGCGTCTTCTTCCAGGGCCGGCGCGGCCGGCGCCTCGTAGACCAGCTTGCCGTCGGCGTCGGTGATGCGCTCGATGACCTGCGGCGTGACGCGCCAGCCGCCGTTGGCCATCATCGCGTAGGCCCCGGCCAGCTGCAGCGGCGTGGTGCTGCCGGCACCCAGCGCCATGGTCAGGTTGTCGGGCTGCTTGTCGGGGTCGAGCCCGAAGTTCGCGGCCCAGGCCCGCGCGGTGTCGATGCCGATGTGCTGCAGCAGCCGGATGCTGACCGCGTTCTTCGAGCGCGCCAGCGCCTGGCGCAACGTCAGCGGGCCGTCGAACTGGCCGTCGGAGTTCTGCGGCCGCCAGCCGGTCGGGCCGGTGCCATCGGGCAGCGCCAGTTCGGCGTCGTTGACCAGCGTGGCCGGCATCACGCCATGCTCCAGCGCGGCCGAATACAGAAAAGGCTTGAAGCTGGAGCCGGGCTGGCGCCAGGCCTGCGTCACGTGGTTGAACGGCTGGCGCGCGAAGTCGAAGCCGCCGACCAGCGCCCGCACGCGGCCGTTGGTCGGCTCCAGCGCGACGAACGCCGCTTCGGCCGCGGGCCACTGGGCGATCGCCCAGCCGACCTTGTCGAGCTTTTGCACCCGCACGATCGCGCCACGCTTGATCGCCAGCGACGCCTTGGCCTTGGGCGACAGCGCCGGCAACGCCCAGCGCAGCCCTTCGCCCGCGAGCTTGATCTGCTCGCCGCTGGCCAGCTGCAGTTGCAGCTCTTTCGGCGCGGCATGCAGCACGATCGCGACGCGCAACTCTTCGTCGTCGCGGTGCTCCTTCAGCGCCTGGGCAGCGGCCCGTTCCTGCTCGGCATCGCTGCCGTCATCGGGCAGGTCTTCGTTGTCTTCGGGGCCGCGCCAGGGCTGGCGGCGCTCGTGCTCGAGCAGGCTGCGCCGCACACCGGCCCAGGCCGCCTGCTGCTCGGCCGCGACCAGCGACGTGACGACCTTGTAGCCCTTGGTATAGGCCTGCTCGCCGAAGCGTTCGACCACCGCCCGGCGCGCCATTTCAGCCACGTGTTCTGCGTGCACCTCGACCGACAGCTGCGATCGGATCAGCAGCTTCTCGTCGCGCGCGGCCTTCCACTCGTCGTCGGTGATCTGGCCCAGGTCGCGCATGCGGCCCAGCACCTGGCGCTGGCGGTTCTGCGCGGCGTTGAAGTTGGTGATCGGATTGGCACCGTTCGGGTTCTGCGGCAGCCCCGCCAACATCGCCACCTCGGCCACCGACAACTTGTCGAGCGGCTTGCCGAAATAGGTGCGCGCCGCCGCGCCGAAACCGTAGGCGCGGTGACCGAGGTAGATCTGGTTCAGGTACAGCTCGAGAATGTCGTCCTTGCTGAGCTGGCGCTCGATGCGCATCGCCAGCAGCGCCTCTTTGAACTTGCGCTCGAAGGTCCGGCGCTGCGACAGAAAGAAGTTGCGCGCCACCTGCTGCGTGATGGTCGAGGCGCCCTCGCGGCGCCCCCGCAGATTGGCCAGCGCCGCACGCGCCACGCCGCGCCAATCGATGCCGCTGTGGTCACGAAACCGCGTGTCCTCGATCGCGATCACCGCGTCTTGCAGCCGCTTCGGCACCTGCGCGATCGGCAGATAGATGCGCCGCTCGGCCCCGAACTGCGCGATCTCGACGCCGTCGCGCGTCAGCACCGTCAAGGGCTGGCGGGGTTGGTAGTCGGTGACGCGGTCGAGCGCCGGCAGGTTGGGCAGCGTGAGCGCGATGGCCACGCCGAGCACCAACGCAGCGACGACCAACCCCGCGCCTCCCAGCAACGCCCAGGCGCGCCAGTTGCGCCCGCCGCGCCAGTCGGCCCAGGTCGGCCAGGCCAGGGCGCCACGCTGCCTGCGCAGCAACGCGGGCGCCCTGCGCCGCTCGTGAAATAGTGGAAGCATCGTGGCGGCGATTATCAACAGGCGGCGCACGTGGCCGGTTCGGCCCGCGACAGGTGGCCCGTGCCGCCGGCTCTTGCGCATAGCATGCGGGCGGCGCAGCACGCGCTGAAGCAGAAAAGGCCATCGCATGCCCGCCTGGTTGATCGCCCTGAACCGCCACGTCCCGATCCGCTACCTGGCGCTGCTGGCCTGTGCCTTGATGCTGCTGCTGGGCGGCTTCGCCTGGGTCGGCTTCGGCCAGTGGAAGGCCGTGGCGCTGATCGGCGGGCTCGGCGTCGTGATCGGCCTGCGCGACCTGCGGCAGACACCGCGCGCGGTGCTGCGCAACTACCCGGTCATCGGGCACCTGCGCTACCTGCTCGAGTTCGTGCGGCCCGAGATCCGCCAGTACTTCATCGAGAGCGACAACGAGGCTGCGCCGTTTTCGCGCCAGCAGCGCAGCCTGGTCTACCAGCGCGCCAAGGGCGACCCGGACAAGCGCCCGTTCGGCACCCAGTTGGATGTGCACAAGGAAGGCTACGAGTGGATCAATCATTCGCTGCAACCCACCACGCTGGCCGGCCATGACTTTCGCGTGACGATCGGCGAGGGCTGCGCCCAGCCCTACAGCGCCAGTGTGTTCAACATCTCGGCGATGAGCTTCGGCGCGTTGAGTGCGAACGCCATCATGTCGCTGAACGCGGGCGCACGGAAGGGCGGCTTCATGCACGACACCGGCGAGGGCTCGATCAGCCGCTACCACCGCGAGCACGGCGGCGACCTGGTGTGGGAGATCGGCTCCGGCTATTTCGGCTGCCGCAACGACGACGGCAGCTTCAGCGAAGAGCGCTTCGCCGCCAACGCCGTGTCGCCGCAGGTCAAGCTGATCGAGCTGAAGCTGTCACAAGGCGCCAAGCCTGGCCACGGCGGCGTGCTGCCCGGCCCAAAAGTGACGGCCGAGATCGCGGCCGCGCGCGGGGTGCCCGAGGGCGTCGACTGCATCTCGCCATCGGCCCACAGCGCGTTCTCGACGCCGGTCGGCATGCTGCAGTTCATCGACAAGCTGCGCACACTGTCGGGCGGCAAGCCGACGGGCTTCAAGCTGTGCATCGGCCACCCGTGGGAATGGTTCGCACTGGCCAAGGCGATGGTCGAGACCGGCATCACGCCCGACTTCATCGTCGTCGACGGGGCCGAAGGCGGCACCGGCGCGGCACCGCTCGAGTTCACCGACCATGTCGGCGCGCCGATGCAAGAGGGCCTGCTGCTGGTCCACAACACGCTGGTCGGCCTGAACCTGCGCGACAAGGTCAAGATCGGCGCCGCCGGCCGCATCGTCAGTGCCTTCGACATCGCCCGCGCGATGGCGCTCGGCGCCGACTGGTGCAACTCGGCCCGCGGCTTCATGTTCGCCCTCGGCTGCATCCAGGCCCAGAACTGCCACACCGGCGAATGCCCGACCGGCGTGACGACGCAAGACCCCATCCGCCAACGCGCCTTGGTCGTGCGCGACAAGACCGAACGCGTCTGGCGTTTTCACCAGAACACGATGCATGCGCTGCAAGAGCTGGTCCAAGCCGCCGGCCTGACCCACCCCAGAGACATCAGCGCCAACCACATCGTGCGCCGCATCGCCGGCGACCAGGTGCGGCTGCTGGCCCATCACCTGAGCTTTCTGAAGCCGGGTGAGTTGTTGGCGGCCGAGCGCGGCGAGGCGCCGTGGCCACACGCGGTGTTTGGGATCTACTGGCCGATGGCCACGCCGGACGCTTTTGCACCGACGCCGCCATAAGCCCGCAGCCGTCAGACCAGCAGCGTGTGCACTGCCACGTCTACAGGGCGACCCACCAACGGCTCGGCCCACGGCAGATGAGCGCTCGATGCATGAAGCGCTCCTGACGAATCGAAGCAGGCCATGGCCTGGATCAGACGAGACGCGTCGAGCGGATGCCGATGTCCACCGTTCTGGTCCAACAACAACTCACTGCTCGGGTCGCCGAATCGACGGCGTCCCGGCGATTCACTCATCAGGCTGGTGCCAGGATAGGGTTTGGCCAATGCTTCGATCTCGGCCGCCGTCTTCGTCATGCTGCCGTTGGCGAACACGAACTCTTCGACCTGGTAGTCCGTCGAGAGATACCAGTCGTCAATGCGCAGCTTGCTGCCGGAATACTGGCTGTCTTTCCAGGTCACCAGCAGATCATCGCCGTCTCTCCAAAAGTAGAAAGCGTCCAGTGCCTTGTTGCCAAACCACACTTTGTCATGCACTGCGGAAGTCTCACCCACGCCATCGCTGTCGAATTCCTGGATCGTGTCGCTCGCAGCTGCCGGCGCGGTGAAGTAGTACGTATCGGCGCCCGTCCCGCCAATCATCGTATCCATGCCGGCAATCATGTCGACACCGCCAGCTTCGAACGTATCGTTGCCAGCGCCACCAATCAAAGTGTCCCGCCCGCTGCCGGCGCCTCCGATCAGCGAATTGGCGAACTCATTGCCCTCGATCCAGTTGTTCAGCGCATTGCCTGTGCCGTTGATCGCACCACCGCTTGACTCCAGCTGAAGCCATTCGACGTTGCTGGCCAGACTGACCGAGCAGGTCGCGTACACGCTGTCGTAGCCACCGTTCGATGCCTCGATAACGAGGTCGGCGCCAATGTCAACGTAATAGTCGTCATCGCCCTCGCCGCCGCTCATCGTGTCGGTGCCGGTGCCCCCGTCCAGCCAGTCGTAGAACGCTCCACCGGTGATCGAATCGTTGCCAGCTTCTCCATACATGTAGATTCGGTCCCCGAATGGACCGCTGTCGACCGTGGTCGTCAGCGTGTCGTCTCCATCCCCGCCGTACAACTCCGTTTGAACGAAGTCAGCTGTCAACGTGTCATTGCCACCGTAGCCAAGGACCAGGTTACCTTCAGCGTTGTCGTGCAGATTGTCGTCACCTGCGGTCCCTTCGACAGTGCGCCAAACCGTCTCGATCTTGTGTCGGTCCCACACCGTGCCATTGGCAAACTCGATGCGATCGATGAAGGCATTCGTATTGGTATCGGGGTCAGAATCCCCGCTCAAGCTGTCTTGACTGACAAAGATTTCATCTCCAGTCTTGTTACGAATGTACAGCCCCCCCGCCCAATCCCACTCCAGCGTCAGATCAGATTCCGAAACAGAGCTGTCGAAAGCGATCACGTTCGGCGCGCCATCCACTTCGAGTCGCGAAGAACTGTTTACGCCGCCAAATCCAAGCATGTTCGATTCGTTGAGCGTGTCGTGCCCCCATCCAGCCGAGAACACATAACGGTCAGAGCCGCGCCCCCCGCAGAGAACGTCATTGCCCGTGCCGCCCACCAACGTGTCGTTCCCGTCACCGGCCACCAGTGTGTCTCGACCCTTGCCGCCTTCTTGCTGCTGCGCCACTGCACCGCCTGCAATGTAGTCGTTGCCATCACCGCCTGATTGTGTTGCGCCAACGCCTGTCACAGCGATGAGCAGGTCGTCCCCTGCGGTAGCCGTGGAGTAGCTGCTCTTGCCGACCGCTTTCGCCATTTGCTCGCCCGCGATGAAGGCGCCGCCGAACTGCAGCCAGCCTACGGACGACACCACATTGTTGCTGGTGTCACTTTCGAAGAACGAGCGCACCTCGAGCTGATCAGCACCCCCGAGCGAGATGGCGAGCGCGCTTCCGCTGCGATTGAACCTGAGCGTCGCCGTGTCGATATCGGCATCCAACTGCACAACCATCGCTGTCGACGACTGGGCCTGGGCAGACGGCAGGACGCGACCATCGTTGTAGGGATCCACCTGATGGGTCCAGTCCCACAGCCGGCTGTCCAACAACGTTGCTACGTCGCTGCCTGAGCCCCGCCCCAATCGAATGTATTGCCCCGCGGCTTGCCCCAGCTCGTAGGTATCGCTTCCTGCGCCACCATCCAACCAATCCCTACCAACGCCGCTGACCAAGGTGTCGTTGCCTGCGCCTCCCGAGAGTGTTGCCTGCCCGTAGCCGGGGTTGTTTTGATCGACCAGTAAGTCGTCGCCGGCGCCACCGTCCAGAACAACTTGAGCCTGCCAAGCCTGCAAAGAGCCCGCTGGGCCACTGATCGCATTGGCGTTGCCGTCACCTGTAACGACGATGTCTCCCTCGACCTGGAAATCGAGCACCAGGCGCTCGCAATTCGCAAACGTGCTCACGTTCACCACGCCGTCGACCACGATTGAGGCGCTGGTCAGTACGACCGTGTCTAAGCCCTGGCCGGCTGACTCGTGTACCACGTCGCCCGCACCGAGCCTATAGACGTCATCGCCCAGACCTGCGTAGAGGTGATTCGCGGCAGAGTTGGCGGTCGCGTCCATCAGGTTAGCGGCATCAGTACCGTAACCTGACACCGCGGTGGTCCCCGTCAGGAGCAGGCCCTCGATGTGGCCGGGCAACGTATACGTGATGTTGGTGGATACATAGTCATGGTCGTGGTCATTCACATCGACGACCGAATCTTCCAACCGGTCCACGGTGAACGTCTGGTTGCCGCTGCTGCCAACCATAGTGTCTGCACCTGCACCACCGTCCACACGGCTGCGCACGGAGTCGTCCACGTCAATGCGAATGTAGTTGCCCAGAGCATTGCCGTGGTATTCACGATCGAAGCGCTCATCGTCGCCGCGATTGAAGACGTAGTAAGTGTCGTACTGGACGATCATGTCCTCGACATTGGCTTCCAGGTCACGGTAGGCATGGTTGGTCTTGAGCACATCGTGCCCTGCATCGACGGCTTCAATGATGTGGTCAGGCGCGGGTGAGTACTCCCCGCCAGGGGTGGAATCGCGGTCGACGTAGGTGTCATCCCCCAGTCCGCCAGCCATGGTGTCCTGGTTATCCTTGCCATCCAGAAGATTGTCACCGTCGTTACCGACCAGTTCGGTTCGGCCCAAGCCCGAGTCGCCGTAGGCCCACAGGTCGAGTACGCCAGTCAACTCCAGACGCTCGACGTTCGCTGGCACTGTCAACGAGATGCTGGATCGGATGGTGTCATGGTCGCCCCACTTGTTGTCCTGCACGGTGTCGTACACGTCGTCGACCACGAACACGTCGTCACCCGCCGTACCCACCATGGCGTCCACGGTAGGTGCCGTGCCGACCCGGGCGAGGATGTCAGCGTAGGTCCAAACCGTGCCGTCTGAAAACTCAAAACGTTCGACAGAGCAGGTCCCGTCCAGCTGGAAGAACTCACGCAACCACGTTTCGGCACCTGTCATGGCATTCCTGAACACCAGCGAATCTTCGGCATTGAGCTGCCCTTCCAGGTCTCCGCCCAAGCGAAACAGCTGCAGGTCGGCGGGTCGGATCCCTTCCACAAAGCGAACGGTGTCCTGCCCGTCGTCTCCGTGCTCCCAGACCAAGTCATTGCCGGCATCCGCCCCTATTTCAAAGACGTCGTTGCCGTCATGCCCGCACATCCAGTCGTTGCCGCGGCCACCGATCAGGGTGTCGTTACCTTCGAAGCCATACAAACTGTCATTGCCGTCCAGCCCCAACAGCATGTCGGGCACCGTGTTGGACGTAGAGCCTTGCAAAACGTCGTCGCCCGCCGTACCTACCTGCTTCACGCCATTGAGATCGCCGCCCGCCCAAACAACGTCCGGAGCGGAGACAAAGCGCACCTCTGAGATCTGGCTCAAGCCATCGGCAGCGTATTGGTTCGCCAACTCGATGGTGAAGCTTTGCAGATCTATCGCCGGTGAGTGAATCTCAAGCACAAGGCTTGACCCGACCACCTTCTTCGTCACATGTTCGGGCAGGATGCCTGCAGCCAAACAAACGACGTCACCCTCGCTGTGGCCCCAAACCTGCACTTTGCGTGTGGCCCCCGGCGCCGATGCGGCACCCACTCGATACACATCGGTCCCAGCCCCGCCTTCGAGCGTGTCTGCCGCACCTAAGTCGTCGATCAGCTCATCGTTACCCGCTTGGCCGAACAACTGATCGCTGCCTGCGCCGCCAATCAGCGTGTCGTTGCCATCGCCGCCACCGATGCTGTTCGCACCAGCATTGCCCGTCAACACATTGGCGCCCGCGTTGCCGGTGACTGAAAGGTTGGCGCTGCCCGTCAGCGTCGCATTCTCGACGTTGGCAAACCAGGTATTCAACAGGTTCAGCGTGATGGTCCCGCTGGTGATGGTATCGGTGCCTTCGTTGGCGTTTTCATTGGCACGGTCCGTGGTTTCACTCAATACATAGGTGTCGTCGCCCTTTCCACCTGCCATGACATCGACCCCAAGGCCGCCATCGAGTACGTTGGCCGCGTCATTCCCGGTCAGGGTGTTGATGCCAGAGTTACCGGTGGCGGCGATAGCCTGCGAGCCCGTGAGGGTGATGTTCTCGACGTTCGCGAACTTGGCGTCCAGCAGGCTGATGCTGAAAGCCACGCTGAGGGTGTCAGTGCCGGCATTGACAGCCTCCGTCACCGTGTCATTGACGGTGTCGAGCACGTAGGTGTCGTCACCGAGTCCGCCATCAAGCACATCGTTGGCCAAGCCACCGTCGAGGGTGTCGTTGCCACCGGCGCCCACGAGTTTGTTGACGCCTTTGTTGCCAGTCAGTCGATTGTTACCGTCATTGCCGGTCGCATCGATGGCGATGTTGCCGCCAGTGAGCAAGACGTTTTCAATATTCGTGTACTTGACGTCGGTCAGCGTCAGCGTAAATCCCGCCTCCACGGTGTCATTGCCGTAGCCATCCCCTTGCTCGACGACCTGATCCCCCAGCGCACTCAGCACGTAGGTGTCGTCGCCCTTGCCTCCGATCATCCGGTCGTTGCCAGCCTTGCCGTCCAACCGGTTGTTGCCGTCATTGCCGGTCAGCAGGTTGTCCAGCGCGTTCCCGTTGCCATCAATGTTCGCCACGCCGGTCAGCGTCAGATTCTCGACGTAGCTGGCCAAGTTGGTGGAGATGGTGAAGTTCGCTTCGACGGTGTCGGTGCCTGCGTCGGAGACCTCAGTCACCACGTCGTTGGTGCTGTGCAGGACGTAGGTGTCGTCGCCGGCGCCACCCTTGAGCTGATCCGTTCCGCCGTTCCCGTCCAGCGTGTCGTTGCCCCCCAGCCCAGACAGAATGTTGTCGCCCGTGGTCCCTGTGATCAGGTTGTTCAGCGTGTTGCCTGTTCCGTTCAGCTTGCCAGCGCCGGTCAGCACCAGGTTTTCGATGTTGTCGCCGAGGGCGTTGATGGTGACGCTCGCTTTGACGGTGTCGATGCCACCATCGGCCAGCTCGTTGATGGTGTCCTGGGCGGCCAACTGCCCGTCGGGCGACACCTGCGCACGGTCTACCGGAATGGCGACGCGCCGATGCGTCCACAGCCCGTCACCCGCTCGCCACGGGTTGAAGGCGAAGTCTTCGTATTCGAAGACCGGGATGCGCGGCCGGGCCTGCTGCTGCAAGCCTGCAGCGCCGATGATGTAAGTGTCATTGCCTGCGCCGCCGTCGAGGACATCCACGCCTGCCCCACCATCGAGCGTGTCGTCACCCGCGCCGCCGCGCAAGGTGTTGGCCTGTCCATTGCCGGTGATCTGATTGTTCAGATCGTTGCCCGTGCCTTCGACAGCCAAGTCCTTGAGCACCAGGTTCTCGACTTCGTTCAGCGAATCCAGGCTGAAGGAGATGGTGCTCTCTACCGAGTCCGCTCCTTGCCCGTACCCCTCGACGATCACATCGCTCAGAGAATCCACCACATAGGTGTCATTTCCTGCGCCGCCCTCCAGCCGGTCCACACCCGCGCCACCATTCAGCCGATTGTTGGCGTCGTTGCCGACGAGTTCGTTGTCCAGATCATTGCCCGTGGCGTCGATCGCCGAACTGCCGGTCAACTCCAGCCGTTCGACTTGGGTGGACAAGGCGGCCAGGCTCGCCGAGATCTCGGACTGCACAGTGTCCACGCCCTCGTTGGCGAGTTCGGTGATGGTGTCACCGGTGCCGAAGACGTACAGGTCGTCGCCCGCGCCGCCAATCAGCTTGTCGTTGCCGCCGCCGCCGAACAAGGTGTCGTTGTCGGCCAGCCCCGTGAGGGTATTGTCGCTGTCATTGCCAATCAGCTGATTGGCGAGCGCGTTGCCTTTTCCCGTCTTGGCGGTGCCGAGCAGCACCAGGTTCTCCACCTCGTTGGCCAGGTTGCCGCCGCTCGAAAACCACTGCTTGACAGTGTCCTGCGTGCCACCGCCGACCAGCTCGCTCACCGTGACGCCCGCCGTGGTCAGCTCATAGACATCGTTGCCGGCGCCACCGACGAGTTTGTCGTCGCCGCCGCCGTTGTCCTTCAACACGTTGTCCAGCGCGTTGCCCGTCAGGGTGAAGGCGCCGGTGGAGGTCAGCTCGCCGTTCTCGACGTTGTCGGTCAGCGTCCACGAGGCAGCGACCTTGACGATATCGGTGCCTTCGTTGGCGAACTCCGTGACGGTGTCGCCGGCAGCGTTGAGGATGTAGGTGTCGTCGCCGGCCCCGCCACGCATCGCGTCGTTGCCAAGACCGCCATCGATGACGTTGCTGGCGGCGTTGCCGGCGATGGAGTTGTCCAGCGTGTTACCGGTGCCGTTGATGGCGGCGTCGCCGACGAGTGTCAGGTTCTCCACGAAGCCGGCAAGCGCACCGCTCAGGGTGACCGAGGTTTCCACCGTGTCGAGGCCTTGGCCGGACAACTCTTGCACCGAGGCCGAAGCATCGCTCAGCTGGTAGATATCGTCGCCCTTGCCGCCCTTCAAGGTGTCTTGACCACCACCACTGACCAGGGTGTCCGCGCCCAGATCACCGGCCAGCGTGTTCTTGCCGCTGTTGCCCACCAGCCGGTTGTTGGCGGTGTTGCCGGTGGCACTGAAATCTCCTGTGCCGGTCAGCGTCACGTTCTCGACGGCTCCAAACGAGCCGGAGAGCGTGACATCGAACGCCGCGAGCACGGTGTCGATGCCCTGGCCGGCCGCTTCGGTGAGTTGGTCGGTTTGCGAGTCCATCACATAGGTATCGTCGCCAGCACCGCCCTCCATCGCGTCGTTGCCGAGACCACCATCGAGCGTGTCGCTGCCCTCACCGCCCTTCAGCGTGTTGATGCCGGCGTTGCCCGTGATGACGTTGGCCGCTGCATTGCCGGTGCCGCTGAAGTTGCCTGAGCCGTCGAGCGTCAGGTTTTCGAAGTTGGCGTACTGCGGGAGGCTCAGGTCCAGCGTGCCGGCGAAGACGATCGTGTCCGCGCCGCCGTTGGCCTGCTCGGTCAGCGTGTCACCGGCATCCATCTTGTAGGTGTCGTCGCCCAGGCCGCCGATCATGACGTCGTTGCCGGCTTGGCCGTTGAGGACGTTGTTGCCGTCGTTGCCGGTGAGGGTGTTGACGTTGGCGTTGCCGATGGCGTCGACCCAGGCACCGCCTGCCAGGGTCAGGTTTTCCAGCGTGGCGCCGAGGGTCCAGCTGATTGCTGACAGAACGGTGTCGGTGCCAGCGCCGGTCGCCTCCACGATCTGGTCGCCTTCGCTGTCGACGAAGTAGGTGTCGTCGTCGGCGCCGCCTTGCAGCACGTCTTCGCCGCCGCCACCAATCAGCGTGTCCTTGCCCGCGTTGCCGGTGATCGTGTTGGCGCTGGTGTTGCCGATCAGCACGTTGTCACCCGTGGTGCCGATGAGGTTGAACGTACCGGTGCCTTCGAGCAAGGTGGCGTTTTCGATGTTGGCAAACTGGGCCAGCGTCAAGTCGACCGTGCCGGCGAACTGCACCGTGTCGTTGCCTCCGCCCGCCAGCTCCGTCGTCTTGTCGCTCGTGCTGCTCATCACATACACGTCATCGCCCAGGCCCCCTTCCATCGTGTCGGTGCTGGCGCCGCCATCCAGTGTGTCGTTGCCCTCTCTGCCGTAGAGCTGGTTGCTCGACGTGTTGCCGGTGAGCACGTTGTTCAGCGCATTGCCGGTGCCGGTTGTGCCGCTGGTCAGCGTCAAGTTCTCGACGTTGGCAATGTTGAGCAGCGAAGCGCTGGTACCGATCTTGATGGTGTCGTTGCCGGCATCCAGGGCCTCCGTCACGATGTCGCTGGTCGAACTCAGGACGTAGGTGTCGTTGCCCGCACCGCCTTCCATCGTGTCGGTGCTCAAGCCACCGTCCAGCGTGTCATTGCCATCCAGGCCGTACAGCTTGTTGGAGCTGCTGTTGCCTGTGATCTCGTTGTCCATCGCGTTGCCGGTCGCGATCGAAAGGCTGCCGGCTGTGGCAGTGAGAACCAGGTTTTCGATAGCGGCCCCCAGCGTGAAGGACACGTCCGACGTGACCTTGTCCACGCCACCGTGGTCATATTCGACGACGACTTGCCCGGCCTTCTTAACGAAGTACTGGTCATCACCCCATCCGCCGTTCAGCGTGATCGTGCCCGTGCTGGCCGTCAGCGTGTCATTGCCCGAGCCGCCGTACAACGCCGATGTGCCGGTTGCAGCGATGAGGCTCACCGGCTTCCAGAAGTTCAGCTGCAGCCACTCGGCAAAGCCAGTGGCGTCATTGGTCTGCGCGGCCTGGGCGGACTGGGTCTCGCCCTGGCTGCTGTCGCCCACGAAGTACAGCTCGCTGGCACCGCCTTTCAGCCCCCCTTCGATGATCAACTGCTGACCCTCGCCGAAGGTCAGCGTCAGGTCGCCGCCCGATTCGTCGACCTGCGTGGCCGAACCGCGGATGTAGATGGAGTTGCTGCCTTCGGTGTCGCTGATTCGCTCTGCCACACCGATCGTCAAGCCGGTGGTGTCGATGTAGTAGCTGTCGTTGCCTTCACCGCCCATCAGGACATCGGAGCCCGAACCGCCTTCGAGCACGTCGTCGCCAACGCCACCTACCAGCACATCGTCGCCGTCACCGCCGCTGAGCGTGTCATTGCCCAAGCCGCCCAGCACCGTGTCGTTGCCGGCCTCGCCGAAGACGGCGTCATCCCCGCCCATGGTGGAGGTGCCGTCGATGCTCGATTCATCGCCGCCAGCGACCCAATCATCGCCTTCGCCCCCGAGGACGGTGTCGTCGCCCCACTGGCCTTGCAGGGTGTCGTTGCCAGCACCTCCGTCCATGTCGTCGTTGCCATGGAATTCCTGCCCGAGCGAGGCGTCGTCGCCCCACATCCGGTCGTCGCCCTCACCGCCATCGAGCGTGTCGGCCTTGCCGCCACCTGTCAGCTGATCATTGCCGGCACCACCTTCCAAGACGTCTGCACCGTGGTGCTGGCCAGCCAGCGTTGCGTTGTCGCCATACAGCTGGTCGTTACCGTCGCCGCCGATCAACGAGTCCTGGCCGCCGTCACCCGTCAGCAGGTCGGCGCCATCCCCGCCGTCCAGCGTGTCCGCCCCGTGGTCTGCACCATCGATGTCGTCCGAGTCACCGCGTAGCTGGTCGTCACCCGCGTCTTCGCCACCAAACAACCAATCGTTTCCACCGTCGCCTTGCAAGGTGTCGTTGCCGACGCCGCCGTCGAGCGAGTCGCTACCGTGAAACTCCACTTTGGTGTCTTTGGAGTCACCCAGCAATTGGTCGTTGCCATCGCCGCCTTCCAGCCAGTCGGCCTCGCCATCGCCATACAGCTTGTCATTGCCTTCGCCACCATCGAGCGAATCCATCCCGTGGTATTGCCCGTCGAGTGCGTCATCGCCGGTGAAGGCAGCATCGCCGCGCAACGTGTCACTGCCCAGGCCGCCGATCAGCGTGTCATGCCCGCCGTCACCCGAGATCTTGTCGTCGCCAGCCCCGCCGTCCAGTTCATCGTCACCGTGATAGATGCCGTCAAGCCTGTCGAAGTCGCACACGAACAGCGACCAGTCGCCGTACATCTCGTCGTTGCCGTCGCCACCCGTCAGTGCATCGTCCATAGCGTCGCCGCTCATGGTGTCGTTGCCGGCGCCACCATCCATCTGGTCATAGCCCTGATCGGCGCCCATCACCGTTTCGATGTGGCCGGCATAGTCGATGCCGTCGCCGGCCATCCAGTCGTCACCGGCGCCGCCGGACAAGGCGTCGTCGCCTGCCAGGCCGCGCAGGTTGTCGTCGCCCGTGTCGCCGAAGATCGCATCGTCGCCCCAGCTGCCGGCGACCAGATCGTTGCCCGCGCCGCCTTCGACCACGTCGCCGCTGGTGTCCTTCGCATCGCCAGACACCGCGGAGTATTCGGTACCGTCGGGCTGCTGGTAGGTCGGCCGTATCGCGCCACCGACGTAAGGGTCATAAACGCCCCAGGTTTCGGCCTTCGCCCAGGCTTTCAGGCCACCAACCGCCGCCCAATCAGGGTCGTGGGTGTTCACCGGCGAGTACACGGCCAGCGTTGAAGACGACAAGATGACATCGTTGCCGTCGCCGCCCTGGAGGTAGTCGTGGCCTGCTCCGCCGGCCAGCAGGTCATTGCCATCGCTGCCCTTGATCTGGTCGTTGCCACCTCCACCGTCCAGCGCGTCGTTGCCGCCCTTGCCGTCCATCTCGTCGACTCGCTGTCCCCCGTTGCTGGAGATGACATCGTTGAAACCAGCCTCAGCTTCGCCATGCTCCAGGTACCCGCCCAGGAACGGCTGCCAGGTTGTCTTCTCCCATTCGTAGCGACCTTTGTCATCGATCGGTGCGCGGACGTCACCGAAGTACTGCCCCACCACCGCGCCGTTGTCCTTCAGCGTCAGGTCCAGCGCGTTGCTTTCCGCTGGTGCGGCGGCGAGCCGGTTCATGCCAAGCGCCGCCGTGCTCTGCCATGTGGCCGTCACATGCAAGGTCTTGTCAGCGTCGATCGCATCGGCCCCGATCAGGGCGAAGCTCAGTTCGGTCTGACCCTCCTCGAGCTCCAGCACCGTGTCGCCGCTGATCTCGATCACCTTGCCGTCGGCAATCAGCTTGGTTTTGCCCGCACTACCTGCGACCTTGATGGTCAAGGTGTCGCCTTCGCTGGCGCCCTGGTTCAGGTAGATGGTGAAGTTCTGCCCGGTGCGCTCGGCGGCCTCGGCTTTGACGGTCTGGACGTTGTCTTTGTTGAAGTCCCACGCGTTGTCGACGTCGAACGGGCCTCCCCCGTTGTCCAGCGGAGCCAACGACGTACCGCTGCTTGCGGCGGCGATCACCAGGGCTCGCTGGGGCTCCAGCTTGATGCCCAAGTAGCCTTCGTCGCTCAGACCTTGGTCAAGGTCGAAATTCCGCACAATGATGGCGTTGCCGTCGAAGCCCGTCTCTGCGTGAATAGAAAGGCTCTTGCCGGTGAGCGACCGCGAATCATCGATGACTTCCAGCACCAGCAGCTTGCCGTCCCCCAGCTTAGCGACCCAGCGGCTGTTGCCTGCACAGCGGGTCTCGGCAATGACTTGGCCGTTGACGCGAATGCCGCCTTCCCAGTCGCTATCAATCACCACGTCAAGACCGTAGCTTCCGTCAAAGACATATGTGTCCTTGCCGAAACCACCGGTCAGCGTGTCATCGCCTCGCTGGCCATTGAGCACATCGTCCCCAGCGTTGCCTTCCAGCCGATCGTTCGCCTGGCCGCCGGTTACCGTGTCCGCGCCTGCACCGCCATAGAGGTGCTGACTGTTGTCGCCCTCTGGGTCGTTGAGTGGCCCCAGGGATTCCGCGTCGCTGGAGCCAAACTGAATGAGGACGGGCGGGTGCCGGCCAATTACAGTGACTTCACGGCCTGTGGACACATCGCTTGCGAGGATGGCTTGAGGAAGAATCGCTGAAACAGCGGTGGCAGGCGCATTGGCTAGGTTGGCTTGCACCGCTGCGGTGAGGTACGCAGCCCGATCCTGAAGGTATTCGAAACTGAAGTTGGCCAAGCCGGCTTCACGCTGCTTGTCAGACAGTTGGTGATCTCCAACCCAATTCTGGTAGTCATTTCCCCAGACCTTCGCCAGTGCAAGCTCTACCACCTGCGTTGGCAACGCCCCCTCATTGGGCTTGATGGTGATCGGTGATCCCGACAGCAAACATGCCAATGCCGAAAAATCGTCAATCGCCCGCCCGGCCAGGTCTATTGACGCAGGCAACATTTGCACCTGTCCCTGTATGGCTCTGAATGCGTCACTGGCCACCAGCGCGCTCAAGGACGCGTGCAGAGTGTGATTGCGGTCGTCAATCGACGCCCACGTGCCACCTTCGTTTCGATCGCGATGTTCTGAGTCGTTGTACAGCTTGCTGTCGGTCGGCTTGGCCAGCGGGTTGACCAGCAGGCGTGTCAGCCCGTCGACCGCGCTCTCGAGCGTGTCACCATCGCACTGCCCTTGCGTCGGAAAGTGCGACGCTGGCGAGCTGTTTGACGCCGACTTGAGCACACTGCTCAACGCGGCGAGGCTTCCGGCGAGCGCGGGGTCTAGCTTTGCAAGCGCCTGTTGCACAGCCAAGGAGTCCTGCAACAACACCAAGCTGTGCGTGTCGCCGAAATCATTTTTGCTGAAGTTGTCGACCAGCAGCTTGACACCAAGATTCCACAATGACTCAAACAGCGCTCCTGTAACGACCAATCCTCTGGCGTCCGGCTGGTCCTCGATAAAGACGGGAGTGCTTGTACCGTGGTGGTAGTTCGAGTGCGACACGGCGGACCAGCGAGAATCGGCCAGTATGTCCACAATGTTGTCTCGAACTTCATCCCGAGGGCCGCGGTTCTCCCATAGGTTCTCGGCGTTCTGCGAAACCGTCAGGCCGTGCGTAAACGTAGTCGCGTAAAGAGCTGCGATTTGGTAATTGAGGTTCAAACCTTCGATTTCCGGCGCCGAGATCTGTTTCGGTGCCTTACCCGGCGAGTTGGAAATTCCGGCGACATAGTCGATCTCGTCTTGAATGGCCTTGATCCTGCTGAGTGCGTTGTGCAGAAGTTCGCAATCGGCCGGCGGCTGCTGTGTGTAGATCACGTTGCCCAACGCGTCGGTGATCACCGTCGGACTGCCCATTGCGCCGGACCGCACCAAGACTTCGTTGGTCAGCTTCCCGCCCTTCTGCAAGATCGGGCGCAATTCCTCATAGAGTGCCTTCGCCGCTGGCGTCGTGAACAAGTAGCCAAGATCACTAGCGGGATCTCGTTTGCTCTCGAAGAGGTCGATAACCTCTTTCAACGTATGTCCAGGTAGGACTTGCCCGACGCCCGCGCCATTGATCGTGTAGACCTTGCCCACCTCAGAGCGGTGCATCTGCTCGAATGCAGTCGCCAAATGGCCACCCAGGGAGTACCCCGTGACCGTCAAATTTGCGCCACCGGTAAGCGGTCTGACCTTCTCCGCGTACCACTTCTCAAGATCGGCCAACTGCCCTACGGCGAAACCCGTCGCCTTGATTTCGAGGTCGTTGGTCGCCTTGTTGTCCCGCACTGCGTCGTCGATGAACTCGGTCGAACGGCAGCTCATGACGTATTCGTGAGTGCGAGTGTTGTAGAAGAGCGTCCCGCTGAATCCGGTTCCCGTGTTCTTCTTGTGATCTGCGATCACCCAGCCTTGGTCGACCATCTGCCGAGAGATTTCCAGAGGCGTTCGACTCGCACGCTCGTTGCCCTTGTCGGCCCAATCTCCCAGCCCTGTCGGGATCTCGGTTCCGGTGATTCCCGTGGCCTCTGCAAACATCTGCAGGTTCACATAGGTCTGATAGTCGGCAATTGTGTTGTTCATCGAGCCTCTCCTCTCGTTGGCTGAAGGACTTTGAATAGGAACGCCGTCTTCTCGGCATGCCGCGGCGCAAGGCCGGAATCGGTATTGGCGTCAGCAGGGGCCGCCGGGCAACTGTTGTGGGCAGCGAACGACCACGGATCCCTAAAGCCGGCGGTCGAGCCCAATCCCCGGTCCATCATGTAGCCCACGCGCCTCGCGATCACTTCATTGGTCTGCAAATCGATCACGCTGGTCGTTCCGCCGGCAATCCAGTTCTCCCGGTCTTCTCGCGTGGACACGTCGTCCCAGGTGATGCCGTATCGCGCGGAAAAGTTGACGATGGCCCGACGCTGCATGGCAAAGTCAAAGATGTCTTCACCTGGATCGACGCCGCGGTCGTTGCGCGTGGCGATCGCGCGGTCCTCGGGCGACCGCTTGCCGGTGGCGAATACCCCTGCTACGTATCGATAACGCTGGCTATCGCGCGAGTCCGCAGCCTCCACGAACTCATATCCGTTTTCCGGCAAGCGCAGCTTGTTCAAGTCGCGATTGGGGACCACAAACGTCGAGCGCAGCAATTGCTTGATGCAGGACTCATCGCCGCAGTCCCGGCCGTACGGGTCATACAGACCGTATTGGTAGTCGACATCATTCTTGCCACTGCCGTCGCGCCACTTCATCCACGCCACACCCTTTACATCGGGAACGGTCTTGTAGATGAACTCGCCCGCCGTTTCGCAGCGCTTCTTGAACAGCGTGTCGGCCTTTTCATAGCGAGCTCGAAATTCCGTGCGCTCCTTCCACACGTCGAAAGCGCGCCAGCCAATGAGGGCGGCAGGAATACCCAGCATCACGCACAGCACCTTCGCCCCGCTGGACCACTTTTCTCGCGTCGTCTTGCGTTTGCCCACGCGAGATACGACCCACCACACCGTGGCCAACAGCCACAGCGAGATTGCTGCATTTCCGATCCAGCGAAGAACGTCCCCGAAAGGGGTTAGATCCAGTGGGGTCCCTGTCAACATTTCCGACGTCTCCTCATTCTTGGTGCAGCAGCGATCTACCGTGCAACCGGGCATTCTCACGGCCGGCTTGGCGGTCCCATCCCTCGCTTTCGAGGTATGGTCCGCGCAGCGCCCAGGGCGCCTCGATGCTCACTCCGCCATCAACCATTGGGCCGGCGCCGTCGCTCCCGAGAGCGATCTTTCCCGCCGATGCGCGCATGAACCTCATCGCTCACGCAAGCTCTCGTTCGCCGTCTGCTGCAACGGACTCATCAAATACTCGATGACCCGTCGCTTGCCGGTCTTGATCTCGACGCTCAGCGTCATTCCCGGAGCCAAGGGAACTGCCTTGCCGTCGACGCGCATGTGCTTGCTGTTCAGCGAGAGCGTGACCGTGTAGAGCGGGCCTCGCTTTTCGTCGATGACTGCGTCAGCGCTGACCTGTGACACGACAGCAGGCACGGTGCCGTAACGTGTGAAGTTGAAGGTCTCGAGCTTGATGGCCGCTTCCTGACCGGACTGCACGAAACCAATGTCCTTGTTCTCCAGCGTCACCTCCGCGCTGAGAGCGGCGTCGTCGGGCACGATGACCATCAAGGGTTGCGCTTCGGTGACCACGCCGCCTTCGGTATGGATGGCCAGTTGCTGCACGGTGCCGGCCACTGGGGCCACCAGGCGCGCCATGCGCTGGCGCTGTTCGGCTTTGGTGGCTTGCGGGGCCAACTGGGCCAGCTTCTCGCGTGCTTGCGCGAGACGCTCGTTCAGCGTGCGGCGGGTTTCAGCCAGATGGGTGGCACGGGCTTGCTGACGCTCGGCGAGCGCCGCCTCGGTCTCTGCCCGACGTGCACGCAGCGTGGCGAGGTCGCTCTCCAGTTCGATGCGTTCGCGGGTGCGGTCTTGGCTGGCGTGGCCAGCCACGAAACCCTGGGCTTGCAAGGCTTGCATGTCGGCCTCGCGCTGGCGCGCCAGCGGCACGGTGGCTTGGAGCTTGGCGATGGCTTCGCTGTTGGTGCCCAGCTCCGCTTGGCGCTGCGCCGCCTCGGCCGTCAGTTGGGCCTGGCGCGCGCGGATGTCAGCCCACTCGGCTTGCGCCACGGCGGTGGCAGTGGGCGACAGTTGGGCGAACTGCAGGTTGCCTGACGCCAGTGCGGCGAGCAGCGCCGAGGTGCTCTGCATTTCGCGCTCTGCCGCGGCTCGCTCGGCCCGCACGGTGTCGCCGTCGGCGCCCGGCGCCGTGGCGTCCAGCTCGATGAGCAGATCCCCCGCCTGCACATGGCTGCCCTCGCGCACGTGTATGGCGCGCACGATGCCCGGCTCCAGTGGTTGGACCAGCTTGGTGTGATCGTTCACCACCAGCCTGCCGGTGGCCGTGGCCACCACGTCGATTTCGGCGAGGATGCTCCAGCCGAGTGCCAGCAAGAAGAAGGCGGCAATCGCCAGCGCAGCCCAACGGGGTGCGGGATGCGGCGGCGTTTCTTGCAGGGCCAGGCGGTCAGGCAGAAATTGCGCCTCGTGTGGCAGCCGTTTCGCACCGTCCAGCTCCTTGCGCAGGCCCCAGGCAGCGCGCAGAACTTGCAGATGGCGGGCCAGCAGTTCAACAACGGGGTGGCGCAGACGTGCTGGTGCAGCCACGGGTGCGGCGCCGTCAACGGCCGTCAAGTCTGGTGACGTGCTCATGGGCGCGCCCCCGACTCGCTTTGGCGCGGCGCTGCATCTACTGGACCCGACTGCAGGCGCCACAAGTGGGCATACAAGCCGCCATGCTTCAGCAGCTCGGCATGGTTGCCTGATTCGACAATGCGGCCCTCGTGCAAGGCGATGATGCGGTTAGCTCCGCGTACAGCGCTCAACCGGTGGGCAATGATGATGACGGTGCGGCCCTTGCAGATGGCGGCCATGTTGGCGTGCACGGCCGCCTCGCTTTCGTAGTCCAGCGCGCTGGTGGCCTCATCGAAGATCAGGATGCGCGGGTCGGTGAACAGTGCGCGGGCAATGGCAATCCGCTGGCGTTGTCCACCCGACAACCGCGTGCCTTGCTCTCCCACCGAGGTGTCGTAGCCCTCGGGCAACTCGCTGATGAACTCGTGCGCGCCGGCCAGCTTGGCAGCGGCAATCACACGGGCCAGCGGTGCGGCCGGGTCGGCTATCGCGATGTTCTCGCGCACGCTGCGGTTGAAGAGCTGGTTCTCTTGCAGCACCACGCCGATTTGGCGGCGCAGTGCCGCGGGGTCGATCAGCGCCAGGTCCAGCCCATCCACACGTACGCGGCCTTGTTCGGGCACATACAGGCGCTGAACCAGCTTGGCCAACGTGCTCTTGCCAGAACCGGAGCGGCCGACCACGCCCAGCACCTCACCAGGGCGCAGTGCCAGGGTGAGTTCATTCAACACGGGCGGCGCATCCGGCCGGTAGCGAAAGCTCACGCGTTCGAACTGGATCTGGCCCTGCAATGTGGGCACGGCCGCCGCGCCATTGGCGAGAGACTCACCGCGCGTGTCCAGCACGTCCGCCAGCCGTCGCATCGACAAACCTGTCTGCTGGAAGTCGGACCACATCTGCGCGATGCGCAATACCGGTTGAGACACCCGCCCGGCGAACATGTTGAATGCGACGAACATGCCGACGGTGAGCGTACCGCTCATGACCTGGTGAGCCCCCATCCACAACAGCGCTGCGTTCGCCAGTTTGGAGGTGAGCTGGATGGACTCATGCCCCAAGCTGGCGAGGTTGCTGGCCCGGAAGCTGGCTGACACATAAGCGGCCAGCTGATCGTCCCAACGGCGGGCCATTTGTGGCTCCAACGCGCCCGCCTTTACCGTTTGTACGGCGGTCACCGTTTCGACCAGCAGTGCCTGGTTTTCGGCGCCCCTGGCAAACTTCTCGTCCAACCGACGGCGCAGCACAGGGACCAGCAGCAGGCTGATGCCGGCGTACAAGGGCAGGGTGGCCAAGACCGCCAAGGTCAGCGGCACGCTGTAGAACAACATGGCCGCGATGAACACGAACGAGAACGCCAGGTCCAGGACCAGCGTGAGTGCGTTGCCGGTCAGGAACGAGCGGATGTTCTCCAGCTCGCGCATTCGCGCGACGGTGTCGCCGACGCGGCGGGCCTGGAAGTACGCCAACGGCAACTGCAGCAGGTGGCGGTACAGCCGGGCCCCCAACTCCACGTCGACGCGACTGGTCGTGTGGCTGAAGACGTAGGTTCGCAACGCCGTCAGGATCGACTCGAACACCACCACGAACACCAGGCCGATCACCAGCACGTTGAGCGTGCTGTCTGCGCGGTGGACCAGCACCTTGTCCATCACGACCTGAAAGAACAGGGGCGAGACGAGGGCGAAGAGTTGCAGCAGCAGCGAGACACCCAGCACCTCCAGCAACAGGCGGCGGTGCTTCACCAGGCTCGGGATGAACCAGGAAAAGTCGAAGCGACGCAATTCACCAGCCAGAGATGCCCGGCTGGCGATGAGCACCAGTTCGCCCGTCCACTGCTCAGCAAAGCGTTCGATCGGCTCGATCAGCGGCGGGGAGGGCGGTGAGGCATCTGCCTCGAAGCGCTGCAGAAGCACACGCTGACCATCGCACTGCGCCAACACCGCCACGCTGCCGTCTTTCATCAGCGCCAACGCCGGCAGCGGTGTGAGTGCGAGACGAGACAATTCGGCCCGAAGATGCTTGGGCCGAAGGCCGATGTGGCGGGCGGCGCGAAGCAGATCCGGCGTGGTGACCGATGACGACGGGCCCAGGCCCATCTGGTGCGCCAAGGCCGCAGGCTCGGCAGCCACCTGATGCAGGCGGGCGATGAGGCACAGCGCTGGTAGCGCTGCCTTCAATCCGGCTGACTGACTGACGTTGTTGGCGCCAAGGTCTTCTTGGGCAGCGTCTATTGAAGCCGAAGCGATTTCGCCGTCGACTGTTGTGGCAATGGATTGCAATCCAAGCCCTCCCCCTCTGGTATGTGAACCGGCCCCTCATGCCGGGCATGCCGCCACGTGCTGCGTGGCGTGCGCCTATCGGGTACCAGTCTAGGGAACGTCGGCTTGGAGCACACCCCCCCTACTGGGGGGATGTCAACAGTTTGTGCAGGCTCACGTTGAGAGCCATCAAGATCCCACCGTGTCGCCGCCGTCTTCTACGGCGACACCGGCCAGCAGCGCCACATCCCGCACATTCTTCTGCACCGCCACCGCGGCAAAGAGGCTCATCAAGAAGCCCATGGCGTAGAAGCCTTTTTCGCTCGCGCTGAGGGTCGCGTTCCACAGGCCGATCGCCAGCAGCGCCACGGACAAGCCAAGCGAGAACCAGCACAGGCTGAAGTAGATGCCAGTGACCGGGATGCCTTCGAGACGGTCGCGCACCGACTTCTGCAGCGACACGGCCGAGAACAGGCCATACATCAGCAAGGTGAAGTAGTAGCCCTTCTCGTTGAGCGCCATGTTGGCGTTCCACAGGCCGAAGAGGTAGGTCGCCGCGCCGACGAACAGCGCTGCCCATGAGGCGCCGATGAAGGCGCCGGTCGGGCGCTGAAGGGTCTTGGGTTGACGGGGCATGGCGTGTTCTCCTCCTTGATGGCCCGGCAGTGTAGGTGCGGCCCTGTGGCCTCGCCAGGCGGGCGAGCCCGGGGCCAGCACGTTTCCCATCATCTTGTTGAGCACCCGTGCGCGCGACGCACCGATGCGCGGCGGATCAGGCCGCCGGCGGCACCGTGTCGACGAAGCTCGGCCGGGCGGCCAGCTTGTCGTAGAGCTTGTGCAGGTTGGCGTGCTCGGCGCGCCAGTCGATGGCCGGGTAGCGGAAGTCGAGGTAGCCGAGCGCGCAGCCGACGGCGATGTCGGCCAGCGTGAAGTGGATGCCGGTGCAGTGCGGCTTGTCGGCCAGGCCGCGGCTCATGGCTTTGAGTGCCGCGTCGACGCGGGTCATCTGGCGGTCGGCCCAGGCCTGGCTGCGTTGGGCTTCGGTGCGGCCGGCCCAGTGCATCTCGAGCCGCGCCAGGATGCTGGCGTCGAGCAAGCCGTCGGCCAAGGCCTCCCAGGTGCGCACCTCGACGCGCTCGCGGCCGCTGGCGGGGATCAGCTTGCCGACCGGCGACAGGGTGTCGACGTATTCGACGATCACGCGCGAGTCGAACACCGCCTCGCCGCCTTCCATCACCAGGCACGGCACCTTGCCGAGCGGGTTGGCCGCGAGGATCGCATCGCCGCCCCAGACGTCTTCCAGCACAAACTGGTAGTCGAGCTTCTTTTCGGCCAGCACGATGCGGACCTTGCGCACATAGGGGCTGGTGTAGGAGCCGATCAGTTTCATGTGGTGTGTGGACTTCCCTTGGTGAACGATTCTATCGAAGCACCCCTCGCGCCATGCGGCTTCGTCGGCCGGGTCGCCCCCCTAAAATGACGGACCGCCTCGAATGCGGCCGCCCACGGGCGAGCGCCGCATCCCAACGAATCAAAGGACTTGCCGCAGCCATGGCCATGCCCAACCCCCTCTCGACCCTGATGGCCCTGTCTCCGCTCGATGGCCGCTACGCGCCGAAGGTGGCGTCGCTGCGCCCGCTGCTGTCTGAATTCGGGCTGATGCACCGCCGCGTTCAGGTGGAAGTGGAATGGTTCATCGCGTTGTCCGACGCGGGCCTGGAGGGTTTCCCGCCTTTTTCCGAAGCGGCGCGCGGCCTGCTGCGCGGCCTGGTGGTGCGCTTCTCTGAAGCCGATGCGGCAGCGATCAAGGACATCGAGAAAACCACCAACCACGATGTGAAGGCGGTCGAATATTGGCTGAAGTCGCGGCTGGAGAATCAGGCCGAGCTGAAGGCGGCGTCCGAATTCGTGCATTTCGCCTGCACCAGCGAAGACATCAACAACACCAGCCACGCGCTGATGCTGAAGGCCGCGCGCACCGAGGTGGTGCTGCCCGCGATCGACAAGATCGTCACCAAGCTGACCGAGATGGCCAAGGCCTTCGCCGCGGTGCCGATGCTGTCGCGCACGCACGGCCAGACCGCCAGCCCGACCACCGTGGGCAAGGAGATCGCCAACGTGGTGGCGCGCCTGCACGCCGCGCGGGCCCGCATCGCCGACGTGAAGCTGCTGGCCAAGATGAACGGCGCGGTGGGCAACTACAACGCGCACCTGGTCGCCTACCCGACCAAGGATTGGGAGGCCTTCTCGCGCCAGGTCGTCGAGCAGCGCCTGGGCCTGGTCTTCAACCCCTACACGATCCAGATCGAGCCGCACGACTACATGGCCGAGCTGTTCGATGCGGTCACGCGCACCAACACGATCCTGATCGACTGGTCGCGCGATGTCTGGGGCTACATCTCGCTGGGCTTCTTCAAGCAGCGCCTGAAGGAAGGCGAGGTCGGTTCGTCGGCGATGCCGCACAAGGTCAACCCGATCGATTTCGAGAACGCCGAGGGCAACTTCGGCCTGGCCAACGCGCTGTTGACGCACCTGTCGCAAAAGCTGCCGATCAGCCGCTGGCAGCGTGACCTGACCGACTCCACCGTGCTGCGCAACATGGGCGTGGCGCTGGGCTACGCGGTGCTGGGCTACGACTCGCTGGCGCGCGGGCTCGACAAGCTCGAGCTGAACACCGAGGCCCTGGCCGCCGACCTGGACGGCGCCTGGGAGGTGCTGGCCGAGGCGATCCAGACGGTGATGCGCCGCCATGGCGTGCCGCAACCCTACGAGCAGTTGAAGGCGTTCACGCGCGGCAAGCCGATGACACGCGAGCTGATGCAGGGCTTCATCAACGACCCGGCGCTGAAGTTGCCGGCCGAAGAAAAGGCCCGCCTGCTGGCGATGACACCGGCCGACTACACCGGCCTGGCCGCGACGCTGGCGCAGCGCATCGGCTGAGTGGCCGTGCGCGGCCCGCGCCCGGTCACTGAGCAAAACCGCTGAGGGCAGCAGGGCGTGAACTGCCTACACTCGGCGCACCAAGAAATGTGCGCACCGAGGGAGGACTCATGCACGACCACAACACCGACGGCAGCGGTGGGGCCCACACGCCCGCACCGTTCGCCCCCACCCAACCCAGCCTGCTCGATGCACCGCCGGCCAGCGGCCCGCAGCGCCTGAGCGTCGAGTTCACCGGCTCGGGCAGCGAGTACTTCCGCATCTGGCTGGTCAACCTGCTGCTGAGCATCGTCACGCTCAGCCTCTATCGCCCGTTCGCCAAGGCGCGCCGCCTGGCCTACTTCCATGGCAACACGCTCGTCGGCGGCCAGCCGCTGGGTTTTCACGGCAACCCGTGGAAGATGCTGCGCGGCTACCTGCTGATGCTGCTGTTCGGCGGCGTCTACTTCGTGTCGGGCCGTTTCTCGCCGGTGGCCGCCGGCGTGGCGCTGGTCTGCTTCGCGTTGCTGTGGCCCGCGCTGTGGCGCGCCTCGCTGCAGTTCCGCCTGGCCAACACCAGCTGGCGCGGTCTGCGCTTCGGCTTCAGCGGCGACCTGGGCGGCGCCTACCGGGCGATGCTGCCGGCCGTCGTGCCGTGGCTCGGCTTTCTCGCGGCCGGCCTGTTGATGCCCCGGCCGGACGCCGACAGCGCCGCGCCCGTCGCGCCGCCGGCCGGCGTGATGGCCCTGGTGGGCCTGTCGTTCGCCGCGATGCTGCTGGTGATGCCCTTGTCGCTGGCGTGGATCAAGCGCTACCAGCATGGCCACTACCGCTATGCCGGCGAGCAGACGCAGCTGGACGCCGGCCCCGGCCGGTTCTATGTCTATGCGCTGAAGCTGCTGGGCGTTGCGCTGGTGATGCTGGTGGCCAGCGGCATCTTCGCCGCGCTGGTGATGGCCGGTGCGTTTGTCGACGCCGCCCCCGGCCGCGGCCGCGCACCGGGCGCGGTGGCTCTGGTGCTGTTGGCGCTCGGCTTCTATCTGCCGTACTTCCTGCTGCTGTTGCCCTACGGCCAGTCGCGGCTGCAGAACCTGGTGTGGGGCCACACCCGCTCGCAGGCGCTGCAGTGCCACAGCGCACTGCGCCTGTGGCCGCTGGGCAAGCTGACGCTGAAGAACCTCGTGCTGGTGATCTGCACGCTCGGCCTGTACTGGCCGTTCGCCGCGATCGCGATGGCGCGCCTGCGCCTGTCGGCGATCAGCGTCGACCTCGATGGCGACCTGTCGCAGTGGCAGGCCGGCGCCAACGGCGGCCAGAATGACGCCACCGGCGACGCCACCGGCGACGCCGCCGGTGACTTCTTCGGCATCGACATGGGCCTGTGAACACGACCACCCCGTCCCCCGCCACGCCACCCCTGGCCACCGAGTATTTCGATGGCCAGCGCCCGGTGGCCCAGGCCGTCACGCTGCGCATCGACGACGGCGACCTGCTGATCGAAGGCGCCGGGGTCAGCCGCCGCGTGCCGCGCCGCCAGCTGCGCTGGCCCGAACGGCAGCGTCACGGCGCGCGGCTGATGTACCTGCCGCAGCACGGCCTGATCAGCCATGGCGACGGCGCCGGTTGGGACGCCTGGACCCGCGCCCAAGGCCTGCGCGACCCCTGGGTGGTGCGCTGGATGCAGAGCTGGCGCGGCGTGCTGTGGGCGCTGCTGGCCTGCGTGCTGGTGGCCGTGTCGGCCTGGCAATGGGGCGTGCCGTGGATCGGCCGCGCCGCACTGGCCGCGATCCCGGCCTCGCTCGACCAGACGGTCGGCGAGCAGGCGCTGGCGTCGTTCGACCGCGAGGGCCTGAACAAGAGCCAGCTCAGCGCCGATCGCCAGGCCGCCATCCGCCGCACGTTCGCCGCCGCGGTCGAGCGGGCCTACCCGGCCGACGCACGGCCGGCCTACACGCTGCACTTTCGCAGCGCCGGGCGGATGAAGATCGGCCCCAATGCGTTCGCGCTGCCGGGCGGGCAGATGGTGTTGACCGATGAGCTGGCCGAGCTGCTGGCCGACGCGCCCGACGTGACCACCGGCGTGCTGGCCCACGAGCTGGGCCATGTGCGGCACCGCCACGGCATGCGCACCGTCGTGCAGGCCAGCCTGCTGGCCGGCTTGGCGGGCCTGGTGGTGGGTGATTTTTCCAGCGTGCTGGCCACGGTGCCGGCGGTGCTGGGCCAGCAGGCCTATGCGCGCGATTTCGAACGCGAGGCCGACGAGGAGGCGATTGCGGTGTTGCGCGCCAACGGTGTGCGGCCGAGCCAGATGGTGGTGCTGTTCGACCGCCTGGCGGCCTGGCGCCAGCGCCAGGGCGGCGCCGACCTCACCGACCTGCCGATCGCGGTGGCCGACCACCCGGCCGACGCCGAGCGCACACGCGCCTTCCGCGACGCCGATTCGGCGCGCTGACCCCGCCGCGGCGGCAGCCGCCGCTCAGCGCGTGGCCACCACCACCGGCAGCGGGCGGGCGGCGCTCAGGCCCCCGTTGGCCGAGGCCTCGGCCTCCGGCGACAGCATCGCCATGCAGGCGCTGATCAGCACGACCGAAGCGATCACCGAGCCGCCCAGCATCAGCAGCGGCGACCAGGTCAGCCACGTCACCAGGCGGTGGGGCTTGTCTTGCAGAGTGTTTCGCATCTGGGTTCCGGGGACAGGGGTGGGTGAGACGGCCTGTCCATTTCAGGACGGCCATAACCACACATACGCAAACCGGCCGCCAAACCGGACACTAGCCCCCAGCTGTTACATCATTGCGTCACTCCGCGTGACCTGACGCACGAAAACGCACCGGGGCGGTGCGCCGTCGGGGGCCTCTCGCGGCGGCCCCGTGCCGTGCCGTCAAGGGCGGCGTCGCCCACCGGCCGCCGATGGTGGGCGCGGCCCAGGCCCGTCTCCCTAAAATGCGGCGCATGCACTTTCCCAAGATGCTGGCCGAGGCCAGTGCGCGCCACCAGTCGCTGTTGTGCGTCGGGCTCGACCCGGACCCGGCGAAGTTCCCGGCCCCGTGGCAAGGCGACGCCAGCCGGATCCACGACTTCTGCGCCCGCATCGTCGACGCCACCAAGGACCTGGTCTGCGCCTTCAAGCCGCAGATCGCCTACTTCGCCGCGCACCGCGCCGAAGACCAGCTCGAGCGGCTGATGGCCTACATCCGCCGCGTCGCGCCCGAGGTGCCGGTGATCCTGGACGCCAAGCGCGGCGACATCGGCCCGACCGCCACGCAGTACGCGCGCGAGGCCTTCGAGCGCTACCAGGCCGACGCGGTGACGCTGTCGCCGTTCATGGGCCAGGACTCGATCGAGCCCTACCTGAAGTACGACGGCAAGGGCCTGATCCTGCTGTGCCGCACGTCCAACCCCGGCGGCAGCGACCTGCAAGCCCAGGTGCTGGCCAGCGGCGACCACCTGTACGAGCATGTGGCCAAGCTGGCGGCCGGCGCGTGGGACCTCGATGGCCGGCTGGGCCTGGTCGTCGGGGCCACGTTCCCGCGCGAGCTGGCCCGGGTGCGCGCGCTGGCGCCGACGCTGCCGCTGCTGATCCCGGGGGTCGGCGCCCAGGGCGGCGATGCCGCCGAGACGGTGAAGGCGGCCTGGCGGCCCGACGCGCCCATCATCGTCAACTCGTCGCGCGCGGTGCTGTACGCCGGCAGCGGCGAAGACTTCGCCAGCCGGGCCCGCGCGGTGGCCGACGCGACCCGGCTCGAGCTGGATGCCGCGCGCGGTTGAAACCGGCACCACCGAGGGAAGCCCCATCACGGGCTTCTCCGGTTTCGGCGGACACTCGTCCGTTCCTCACTTTCACGCAACGGCAGTACCAGTGGCTGGCAGGCTTTCCCCGGAGGGGTTCGCATCGACCGCCCGCCAGCGTTTCCTGATCGGCGCTGGGGTGGCCGCCGCCGCCGTCGGCGCGCTCGCCTGGCTGCTGCCCGAGGCCTGGCCGGCGCCGGCCCGCGCGGTTGCGGTCGCCGCCGGCGCGCTGCTGGCGCTGGGCGCCGCGGCCTGGCCGCTGTGGCGGGCGGTGTCGGCCAGCGGCGCCGCCGCCGCCAGTGCCAACAAGCACCTGGCCGACTGGCTGGATGTCACCGCCCACGCCTACATCGAGCTCGACGAGCGCGGCCAGGTGCTCGAATCGACCTCGCACGGCGAACACTCGCTGTTCGGCGCCGAGCCGCCGCAAGTGGGCCAGGCGCTGTGGGCCCTGGCGCAGGCCCAGCTGGCGCCCGAGGTGGCGCAGCGCCTGCGCCGCGCGGTGCAGGCCCGCGAGGCCTGGCCCGAGATCGAGCTCGACTGGGCCGACGGCCGCGGCGGCCTGCGCCCGTTGAGCCTGTGTGGCGTGCCGCGCTTCGACGCGCTGGGCCACTTCGTCGGCCACTGGGTGCTGCTGCGCGACCGCCGCGCCGAGGTCCACACCCGCGACGCACTGAAGGCCACCGAAACCCGTTTCCACGACCTGTTCCGCCGCATCCCGCAGCCGCTGGTGCTGCACCGCGCGGGCATCGTGATGGACGCCAACCCGGCCGCGGTCGCGCTGTTCGGCCACCAGGACCTGCACTCGATGCTGGGCAGCAACCTGCTCGAGCGATATGCCGAAGGCGACGACCGCGAGCGAGCCCTGGCCCGCCTGCGCCTGGTCGACGGCCTGCAGCTCGGGCAGACGCTGCCGGCCAGCGAATACCGCCTGCAGCCCGCCCAGGGCAAGCCGCTGATCGTGCAGGTCAGCAGCGCGCCGGTGGACGTTGAAGATGGCCGGGCCACGCTGTCGATCTACACCGACGAGACCGAGCGCCGCGAGGCCGAGCAGGCGGTCCAGCGCTCGGAGGCGTTCTTGTCGCACCTGGTGTCGACCAGCCCCGACCTGATCACGCTGACCGAGCTGGCCACCGGCCGCTACACGATGGTCAACCCGGCATTCGAGCGCATCACCGGCTGGACGGCCGCCGAGGTGCTGGGCCACACCTCGGTCGAGTTCGGCCTGTGGGTCGACCATGACGACCGCTACCGCCTGGTCGCCACGCTGAAGGAGCACGGCCATGCGCAGAACTTCGCGGCCGGCATGCGCATCCGCAACGGCCAGGTGCTGACGATGCTGCTGTCGGCCGCGGTGTTCGCGATGGACGGGCGCGACTACCTGGTGATCAGCGCGCGCGACGTGACCGCCGCCGAGCAGGCGCAGCTCGAGCGCGAGGCGATCCTCGACAACGCGCTGATGGGCATCGCCTTGACGCGCGACCAGCAGTTCATCCTCGTCAACCCACGCTTCGAGCAGATGTTCGGCTGGCCGCCGGGCGTGATCGTCGGCCAGCACGGCAGCGTGGTCTGGCCGACCCCCGGCGACCACCAGGCGGTGGGCCGCGAGGTGGGCCCGGCGCTGGGCCGCGGCGAACAGATCGAGATCGAGCGCCCGATGATGCGGCGCGACGGCAGCGTGTTTCTCTGCCGGCTGCTGGCCAAGGCGCTGGCCGGCACCGGCCCGGGCCGCGGCGGCACGATCTGGCTGGCCGAGGACGTGACCGAGAAGCGCCAGGTCGAGCAGGCCCTGGCCAAGGCGCGCGACGACGCCGAGGCCGCCAGCCGCGCCAAGAGCGCCTTCCTGGCCAACACCAGCCACGAGATCCGCACGCCGCTCAACGCGTTGCTCGGGCTGGCGCGCCTGGCACGGCAACCGGGCGTGGACGAATCGCGCCGGCGCCAGTACATCGAGCAGATCAGCGACTCGGCCGAGACGCTGTCGGGCATCCTGTCCGACATCCTCGACCTGTCGAAGATCGAGGCCGGCAAGATGCACCTGGACCAGATCCCGTTCGACCTGCACGGGCTGCTGCGCACGGTGCACCAGGCCTACGGCTCGCTGGCCGACACCAAGGGGCTGGAGATGTCGGTCGAGCTGGACAGCGACCTGCCGCCGGTGGTCATCGGCGACCCGGTGCGGGTGCGGCAGATCCTCAGCAACTACCTGAACAACGCGCTGAAATTCACCGAGAGCGGCGGCATCCGGCTGTCGGTGCTGTGGTCGCGCGCGCGCCGGCTGCGCTTCGAGGTCACCGACACCGGCCCCGGCATCGACGAGTCGCAGCAGGCGCTGCTGTTCCGGCCCTTCTCGCAGGTCGACGTGTCGCGCGCGCGGCGCGTGGGCGGCACCGGCCTGGGCCTGTCGATCTGCCGCCAGCTGGCCGAGCAGATGGGCGGCGAGGTCGGCGTGGTCAGCGTGCCGGGCCAGGGCAGCTGCTTCTGGGCCGAGCTGCCGCTGCCCGCCGGCGACGACGAGGCGCTCGATTCTGGCTCCAGCGGCTTCGGCGCCGACCCGATCAGCGGCTCGCGCGTGCTGATGGTCGAGGACAACGCGGTCAACATGATGATCGCGGTGGCGCTGCTCGAGCAGTGGGGCGTCGAGGTCTCGCAGGCCGGCGACGGCCAGGAGGCGATCGAAGCGGTCGACCGCGCCCAGGCCCGCGGCCGGCCGTTCGACATGGTGCTGATGGACGTGCAGATGCCCGGCATGAGCGGCCATGAAGCGACCCGCCTGCTGCGCCAGCGCCACCCGCCCAACCGGCTGCCGGTGATCGCGCTGACGGCCGCGGCGCTGGTGTCCGAGCGGGACCAGGCGCTGGCCGCCGGCATGAACGACTTCCTGACCAAGCCGATCGATGCGGCCCGCCTGCGCAACACGCTGGTGCGTGCGCTGCGCATGCGCGACACGGCCTGAACACACGGCCGCCACCGCGCCGCGGCAGCGGCCACAATCCGGCCACCTCGACGTGACCGAAAGCCTCTGCCCATGACACCCCTGCGCCTCACCCGCCGCCCATGGCTGCTGTCCGCCGCCGCGCTGCTCACCGCCCTGGCCGCACCGGCCACGTGGGCGCAGGCCGTGCTGCGCGTCACCGCGATCCCCGACGAGGCGCCGACCGAGCTGGCGCGCAAGTTCGCGCCGCTCGGCCGCTACCTCGAAACCCAGCTGGGCATGAAGGTCGAGTGGACGCCGGTCACCGACTACGCCGCCGCGGTCGAGGCGCTGGTCAACCGCAAGGTCGACCTGGCCTGGTTCGGTGGCTTCACCTTCGTGCAGGCCAACGTGCGCTCGGGCGGCCAGGTGCTGCCGCTGGTGCAGCGCGAGGAAGACACCAAGTTCCGCTCGGTCTTCATCACCGACGCCGGCAGCGGCATCAAGCAGCTGGCCGACCTGAAGGGCCGCACCGTCAGCTTCGGCTCGGCCTCCAGCACCTCGGGCCACCTGATGCCGCGCCACGTGCTGCTGGCCGCGGGGCTGAACCCCGAGGCCGACTTCAAGCGCATCGCGTTCTCGGGCGCGCACGACGCGACGATCGCCGCGGTCGCCTCGGGCAAGGTCGACGCGGGCGCCTTGAACATCTCGGTGTGGGAGAAGTTCGTCGCCGACAAGAAGGTCGACACCAGCCAGGTCAAGGTCTTCTTCACCACGCCGCCGTACTACGACTACAACTGGAGCGTGAGCGCCGCGATGCCGGCCGAGCTGCGCGAGAAGATCCGCAAGGCCTTCCTGGCGCTCGACCCGGCCAACCCGGCGCAGCAGGAGATCCTGGCGCTGCAGCGCGCGACGCGCTTCGTGCCGACCTCGCCCGAGAACTACAACAGCATCCGCGCCGCGGCCGAGAACGCCGGCTTGTTGAAGTGAGCGGGCGGCGAGCCCGCCGTCGTGCGCGCTGAGGCGCGATTCGAGCCGCCGGGGCCACGGTTCATCGCAAACCGCCGGTGGTGCGGCGGGTGTTGCCCTAAGCTGCGCCCCCATGCGCAAAACCATCCTCCGCACCCTCGGTGGCCTGTTGGCGGCCGGGCTGTTGACCGCCACGGTCTTCGTCGTCAACCTGATCTGGTTCCGGCCCTTCAGCCTGAACCATTTCTACGAGAAGGTGTTCGTCAGCTTCATGCTCGACAACCCCGAGCTGCTGACGATGATGGGCATCGCCGAGCAGTTCGGCTACCGCCGCCACAACGCCCACCTGAACGACGAGTCGCAGGCCAAGGCCGAGCGTGATTTCGCGCAGTGGCACCAGAACCTGGCCGACCTGAAGGCCTACGACCTCGGCCGCCAGACCGAGGAGCAGCGGCTGTCGACCCGGGTGCTGACCTGGTTCATCGAGAGCCAGCTCGAAGGCGAGCGTTTCCAGCTCCACAACTACCCGGTCAACCAGCTGTTCGGCGTGCAGAGCCAGACGCCGGACTTCCTGATCAACCAGCACCGCATCGACGACCGGCGCGGCGCCGACGACTACCTGGCACGCCTGGGCGAGATCGGCCGCAAGTTCGCCCAGGTGCAAGAAGGCCTGGTGCTGCGGGAGCAGAAGGGCATCGTGCCGCCGCGCTTCGTGATCGAGCGGGTGCTGGCCGAGATGCGGGGCTTTGCCGGCAAGCCCGCGGCCGAGAACCCGCTGTGCGTCAATTTCACGACCAAGGTCGACGCGCTGGCCGATGTCACCGCCGCCGACAAGCCGGCGCTGAAAGCCCGCTGCCCCGACGTCGTCGACCGGGTCGTGCGGCCGGCCTACCAAGCGCTGATCACCTTTTTCGAGGGCCAGCTCACGCGAGCCACCACCGACGACGGTGTCTGGAAGCTGCCCGACGGCGACGCCTACTACGCCTACCGGGTGCGCCACGAGACCACCAGCAACATGACGCCGCAGCAGGTGCACGACCTGGGCCTGTCCGAGGTGGCGCGCATCGAAGCCGAGATGAAGGCGATCCTCAGCGCCCAGGGGCAGCTGCGCGACGGCGAGACGCCGGCGCAGGCGCTGGGCCGGCTGGCCAAGGACCCGCAGTTCCTGTACCCGGACGACGACGCCGGCCGCCAGCAGGCGCTGGCCACCTACAGCCGGATGATCGCCGAGCAGCTGGAACGCTCGCGGGCGGTGATCGGCCTGAGCCCGAAGGCGCCGATCGAGGTGCAGCGGGTGCCCGAGTTCAAGCAGAAGACGGCGCCCGGCGCCTACTACCAGTCGCCGGCGATGGACGGAACCCGGCCCGGCGTCTTCTACGCCAACCTGCGCGACATGGGCGCGCTGCCCAAGTTCGGCATGCGCACCTTGTCGATCCACGAGGGCGTGCCCGGCCACCACTTCCAGATCGCGCTGTCGCAAGAGCAGCAGGGCGGGCCGACCTTCCGCAAGGTGCTGCCGTTCACCGCCTACATGGAGGGCTGGGCGCTGTATGCCGAATGGCTGGGCACCGAGCTGGGCGTCTACAAGGACGACCCCTTCAGCGACCTCGGCCGGCTGCAGGCCGAGATGTTCCGCGCGGTGCGGCTGGTGGTCGACACCGGCATCCACGCCAAGCGCTGGACCCGCCAGCAGGCGATCGACTACATGCTCGGCAAGACCGGCATGGCCGAGGGCGAGGTGGTGGCCGAGATCGAACGCTACATCGTCGACCCGGGCCAGGCGCTGGCCTACAAGGTGGGCATGCTGAGCATCCGCGCGGCCCGTGACCGGGCCGAGAAGGCGCTCGGCGCGAAGTGGAACGCCGAGGCCGAGAAGGCCTTCCACGACGTGGTGCTGCGCGGCGGCGCGCTGCCGCTGGCGATCCTCGACGAGCAGGTCGACGCCTGGATCAAGCGCCAGATGTAGCACCCCGGCAGCGGCTGAACTTCGACCTGAAACCGGCCGCGACGAAACACCCTGCAACCGGCCCGAAAGCGCCGCCATCGCGCTGGCACACTGCGCCGCACGACAGTCGGCCAGGCGATGCCGGAAGGAGTGGGTGATGGGTTTCGTGACCCCGCGGACGCTGCAGCGGGACTACGACGTGATCGTCGTCGGGTCGGGCGCCGGCGGCGGCCAGGCCGCCTACACGCTGGCGCTGGAGGGCGTGAAGGTGCTGATGCTCGAGGCCGGTCGCCACTACGACCCGGCCACCGAGACGCCGATGTTCCAGAGCTACGCCGACGCCCCGCTGCGCGGCGCCGGCACGCCGGACAAGCCCTTCGGCTTCTACGACGCGACGATCGACGGCGGCTGGGCCGTGCCGGGCGAGCCCTACACCCAGGCCTCGGCCGACGAGGCGCAGAAGTTCGACTGGTGGCGCGCGCGCATGCTGGGTGGCCGCACCAACCACTGGGGCCGCATCGCGCTGCGCAACGGCCCTTACGACTTCAAGCCCTACTCGCGCGACGGCCTCGGTTTCGACTGGCCGATCGGCTACGACGAGCTGGCCCCGTACTACGACAAGGTCGAGATGCTGATCGGCGTCTACGGCTCGAACGAAGGGCTGGAGAACACCCCCGACTCGCCCGAAGGCTGCCTGCTGCCGGCGCCGGCCGCGCGCGTCGGCGAACGCCTGATCCAGCAGCGCGCGGCCAAGCTCGGCATCCCGGTGGTGCCGATCCACCGCGCGGTGTTGACCCAGGCGCTCGACCACCAGACGCTGCCGGCCAAGCTGCACCCGGGCAACCCCAACGCCCAGCGCTTGGTCGCCCAGGCGATGCGCGAACGCGCAGCCTGCTTCTGGGCCACGCCGTGCAGCCGCGGCTGCTCGATCAAGGCCACCTACCAGAGCCCGGCGGTGCACCTGCCGCCGGCGCTGGCCAGCGGCAAGCTGGACATCGTCTGCAACGCGATGGCCTACGAGGTGACGCTGGACAAGACCACCGGCAAGGCCTCGGGCGTGCGCTTCGTCGACAAGACCACCGGCAAGCACGAGGCGGTCACCGCCCGCGCGGTGGTGCTGGCCGCGAGTGCATGTGAATCGGTGCGCATCCTGCTGAACTCGAAGTCGGCCTCGTTCCCGGACGGGCTGGCCAATTCGAGCGGCCTGCTGGGCCGTTATGTGATGGACACGGTCGGCAGCGACCTCGACGGCCAGGTGCCGCTGCTCGAAGACCTGCCCGCCCACAACGAAGACGGCGCCGGCGGCTCGCACCTGTATGCACCGTGGTGGCTGTACGGCCGCCAGGGCCAGGCCTGGCAGCGCAGCGGGCTGGGCTTTCCCCGCGGCTACCACATCGAGCTGAGCACTGGCCGGCGCATGCCCAGCCTGGGCACCGGCGCCGGGCTCGAATGGCTGACCCAGGGCAGCTACGGCCAGCGCTTCAAGCAAGACGTGCGGCGCACCTACGGCTCGTTCGTCTACTTCGCCGGCCGCGGCGAGATGATCCCGAACGAGCAGTCGTACTGCGAGATCGACCCGGGCACGAAAGACAAGTGGGGCATCCCGGTGCTGCGTTTCCACTGGCAATGGTCCGAGCACGAAGCCGCCCAAGCGGCGCACATGCAGAAGACCTTTGCCGAGGTGATCGAGGCGATGGGCGGCCGCGTCAATGGCCAGCCCGAGCTCGACGGCCGCAAGGCGATCGCCGCCGGCGGCTCGATCATCCACGAGGTCGGCGGCGCGATCATGGGCAGCGACCCGAAGCGCTCGGTCACCAACCGCTGGTGCCAGACCTGGGACGTGAAGAACCTGTTCATCACCGACGGCGCGCCGTTCGCGTCGAACGCCGACAAGAACCCGACGCTGACGATCATGGCGCTGGCCTGGCGCGCGGCCGACCACCTGGTCGAGCAACTTCGCCGCAAGGAGATCTGACGATGGACCGCCGCCATTCGCTGCAATGGATGCTCGCCGCCACCGCGCTGCCGGGCCTCGCATCGGCCGGCGCGACGCCGGCGCTGAAGAAGCCTGCGCGCGGCTACGGCACCGACCCGAAGCTGGTCAAGGCTTACCGCAGCGGCGAGCTTTGGCCGTTGAGCTTCAACGCCGCGCAGCGCCGTTGCGCCGCCGCGCTGTGCGGGCTGATCATCCCGGCCGACGAGCGCTCACCCAGCGCCGCCGAGCTGGAGGTGCACCTGTTCATCGACGAATGGATCAGCGCGCCGTACCCCGACCAAGCGAAGGACAAGCCGCTGATCCTGCAGGGCCTGGCCTGGCTCGACGCCGAGTGCCTGCACCGCTTCGGCCGCCGCTTCGACCAGGCCAGCGAGGCCGAGCAACGCACGATCTGCGACACGATCTGCTGGGCCGAGCAGGCCGCACCCGAGCGGGCCGAGGCGGCGAAGTTCTTCGCCCGTTTTCGTGACCTCACCGCCGGCGGCTTCTACACCACGCCGGCCGGCTCGAAAGACCTGGGCTTCGCCGGCAACACCCCGTCGGCCGAATTCGCCGGCCCGCCCGCCACCGTGCTGAAGATCGTGGGAGTCAGCTGATGCCTCGCCTTGCCGTTGCCGCGCTGGGCCTTGCGCTCGCGCTGTCTTTTTCGACCGCCTTTGGAGCCGACATGAACACCCTCAGCCCCGACGAGAAGGCCGCCGGCTGGCAGCTGCTGTTCGACGGCCAGTCGCTGGCCGATTGGCGCGCCAGCGACGCGCCCGGTTCGTTCAGCGTGAAGGACGGAGCGATCGTCGTGCGGGGCCCCCGCTCGCACCTGTTCTACCTCGGCCCGGTGGCGAACCACGACTTCAAGGACTTCGAGCTGAAGCTCGACGTGCTGACCTTCCCGAAGGCCAACTCGGGCGTGTACTTCCACACCCGGTGGCAAGAGATCGGCTGGCCCAGCCAGGGCTACGAGGTGCAGGTCAACAACTCGCACCGCGACCCCAGCCGCACCGGCGGGCTGTGGGGCATCCAGGACTATCCGAAGGTCGTGGCGCCCGACGGCCAGTGGTTCACGCTGACCACGCGCGTCGACGGCAAGCATGTGCAGACCTGGATCGACCAGCAGCTGGTCGCCGACTACACCGAAGAGGCGATCCCGGCCCGGCCCAAGGGCCTGGAGCAGCGGCTGCTGGCCAGCGGCACCTTTGCGCTGCAAGGGCACGACCCCGAGAGCGAGGTGCACTTCCGCAACATCCGGGTGCGGCTGCTGCGCTGAAAGGCAGCGCGGGTGACGTGACGTTACCCACCCGGCGCCGGTTCGGTGCATGCTGGAAGGCCCACAGGAACACGCTTTGCCGGAGTCGGGCCCATGAACCGCTGTTTGACGATCGGCGCTGTCGCCGCCACCCTCGGGCTGGTGGCCTGCGCCACCCACACGGTCGACGCGCAATGGTCATCGCCGCAGCTGGCCAACACACCGTTGGCCGGGGCCAAGGTGCTGGTCGCCTGCGAGGCGCCCGAAGAGGTGCTGGGCCGCATCTGCCTGGACAAACTGGCGGCCGAATTGCGCAGCCGTGGCCTGACACCGGTGCTGCGGCCCGACACCGCCCCGCCGCCGGCCACCCAGGCGCGCGACGACAGCCGCTACCTGCCCGAGGCCCGCGCCGCCGGCGCGCGCGCGGTGTGGGTGGCCAGCGTCGGGCCCGAGGCCCACGACCCCGGCTCGTCGGGCTCGGGCCTGTCGATCGGCTTCGGCGGCTTCAGCTTCGGCCGCAGCAGCTCGGTCGGGCTGGGCGTGTCGATGCCGATCGGCGGCAGCAGTGCCAACACCGCTTACGCCGCCGATGCGCGCGTCAGCGATGCCGGCACCGGCCTGCTGCTGTGGACGGCCCGTGCCGGCTCGGCACCGTCGGGCGATGCGCGGGTGCAGATCGAGGCGCTGCTGCAGCGCCTGGTCGACGCGGCCGGCGGCGCCAAGGTGTTCTGACCCTCAGCCCAGCTCAGCCCAGCTCGGCCCGCCGCGGCAGGTCGGCCCCGCGCCGGCCGCAGGTGATGGCCGCGGCGCGCGCCGCAAAGCCCAGCACCTCGGCCCAGAACTCACCCGGCAGTTGCGGCAGGGCCTCGGGGCTCAGCGCCTCGCGCTCGGCCAGCGCGGTCAACATCGCAGCCTGGAAGGTGTCGCCCGCGCCGACCGTGTCGACCACCGTGGTCGGCACCGGCGCGATCGCCAGCTCGCCGTCGTTCAGGTAGGCCCGCGCGCCTTCGCCGCCGAGCGTGACGACCACCGCCGCCACCCCCGCGGCCCGCCAGCGCGCAGCCAGCTCGGCGTGCGGCACGCCGGGGTACAGCAGCGCGAGATCTTCGTCGCTGACCTTCAGCAGGTGGGTGCGGGCGGCCATCCAGTCGATCGTCTCGCGCCAGCGGCCGAGCTCGGGCTCGACATTGGTGCGCACATTCGGGTCGTAGGCCACGACGCAGCGGCGGTGCAGCCGCTCGGCCAGCGCGCGCTGGGCCGACGCGACCGGCTCGACCACCATCGCGTACGAGCCGAAGTGGATCGCGCGGGTGGTGTCGGGCACCGCGTCGGCCGCCGCCAGCGGCAGCACGCGGTCGGCACAGCCCTCACCGTAGAAGCTGTACGACGGCACGCCCCGCGCGTCCAGCCCGACCAGGCTCAGCGTCGTCGGTGCGTCCAGCCGCTGCACCAGCTGGGTCGCGATGCCTTCGTCTTGCAGCGCCTGCATCAGCCGGGCGCCGAGAAACCCTTGCGAGATCCCGCCGAAGAAGGCCACGGGTTGATCCAGCCGGGCCAGCCCCAGCGCCACGTTGAACGGTGAGCCGCCGATGCGGCCATCGAGCGCCATGCCGGCGGGTGTGTCGCCAGCGGCGAACACATCGAACAAGGCTTCGCCGCAGACAACGAACATGTGAGTGCTTCCTTATGTGGTTCGAGACAGGGGGTTGGCGGCATCCGCCCGGCCCTCCGAAGGCCACCGCCGACGCCGCTTGTCGGGCGCCAGCATGCCGTGCCGGCGCCGCCGCCGGGCCTGGGGTTTTCCATTAATCAATCCACTTGATTTATTTAATACGATGCGACCCACGCTGAAACGCTTCAGCTGCCGCACCGCCACCCACACCCGCAGGAGACACCGCATGACCCGCTACCCCGCCGCCCCGTCCGCCACGCGCCTGGTCGCCCTGGCAGCCGCCCTGTGTGCGTCTGCCCTGGCCTGGCAGGCCGCCCGCGCGGCCGACGAGCCGGTGATCGGCTTGATCACGAAGACCGAGACCAACCCCTTCTTCGTCAAGATGAAGGAGGGCGCCGCCGAGGCCGCCAAGGCCAAGGGCGCGAAGCTGCTGACCGGCGCCGGCAAGACCGACGGCGACAACGCCGGCCAGGTGACGGCGATGGAAAACATGATCGCCGGTGGCGCGAAGACGATCCTGATCACGCCCAGCGACTCGAAGGCCATCCTGCCGGCGATCAAGAAGGCGCGCGACAAGGGCGTGATGGTGATCGCGCTGGACAGCCCGACCGACCCGGCTGACGGCACCGATGCCCTGTTCGCGACCGACAACTACAAGGCCGGCGTGCTGATCGGCCAGTACGCCAAGGCTGCGCTGGGCGGCAAGCCGGCCAAGATCGTGACGCTCGACCTGTTCCCCGGCCACCCGGTCGGTGCGCAGCGCCACAACGGCTTCTTGAAGGGCTTCGGCCTGGCCGCGCCGGACGCCAAGACCAACGAGCTCGGCAAAGACGCCGCGATCGTCTGCATGGCCGACAGCTTCGGCGACCGTGCCAAGGGCCAGACGGCGATGGAGAACTGCCTGCAGAAGGCGCCCGAGGTCAACGTCGTCTACACGATCAACGAGCCCGCCGCGGCCGGCGCCTACAACGCGCTGAAGAAGGCCGGCAAGGAAAAGGGCGTGGTCATCGTCTCGGTCGACGGCGGCTGCGAAGGCATTGCCAACGTGGGCAAGGGCGTGATCGCCGCGACCTCGCAGCAGTACCCGCTGAAGATGGCCGCGATGGGCGTCGAGGCCGGCGTCGACTATGCCAAGACCGGCAAGAAGGTCAGCGGCTACACCGACACCGGCGTCACGCTGATCGCCGCCAACCCGGTGGCCGGTGTCGAAAGCAAGGACGTGAAGACCGGCACCGAGCTCTGCTGGGGCAAGAAGTAGTGCTCGGGCACCAGGCGGCCTGACGCCGCCTGTCCCGACCACGCCGCCTTGCTGATCGCCTGGGCGGCCTCCAAACCTGTCGCGAGGACATTCACGTGAGCAGCACCCCCAGCAAGCTTCCCCCGATCGGCCAGCTCGGCCCGTTCATCGCGCTGTTGATCGCCTGCGTCTTCTTCTCGGTCACGACCGACCACTTCTTCAGCGGCGGCAACCTGTCGCTGATCCTGCAGCAGGTGATGGTGGTCGGCGTGATCGCGATCGGCCAGACGCTGATCATCCTGACCGCCGGCATCGACCTGTCGTGCGGCATGGTGATGGCGCTGGGCAGCATCGTGATGACCAAGCTGGTCGCCGACATGGGGCTGCCGACGCCGATTGCGGTGCTGGCCGGCATCGGCGTCACCGCGCTGTTCGGCTTGCTCAACGGGCTGCTGGTCACGCGCATCAAGCTGCCGCCGTTCATCGTCACACTGGGCACTTTCAACATCGCCTTCGCGATCACCCAGCTGTACTCGGGCGCGCAGACGGTGACCGACCTGCCCGATTCGATGACCTGGCTCGGCAACACCTTCGGCCTCGGCAGCGCGCAGGTGTCGTACGGCGTCGTGCTGATGATCGCGCTGTACGGGGGCGTGTGGTTCTGGCTGCGCGAGACCGGCGCCGGCCGCCATGTCTACGCGGTCGGCAACAACCCCGAGGCGACGCGGCTGGTCGGCATCCCGACCGAGCGGGTGCTGCTCGGTGTGTACGTGCTGGCCGGCGTGTTCTACGGCCTGGCCTCGCTGCTGGCGGTGGCCCGCACGGGCGTCGGCGACCCGAACGCCGGCCAGACCGAGAACCTCGATGCGATCACGGCGGTGGTGCTGGGCGGCACGAGTCTCTTCGGTGGCCGCGGCGTGATCCTGGGCTCACTCGCCGGCGCGGTCGTCGTCGGCGTGCTGCGCAACGGCTTGACACTGATGGGCGTGTCGTCGGTCTACCAGGTGCTGGTCACCGGCATCCTGGTGATCCTGGCGGTCACGGTCGACCAACTCTCGCGCAAAGCTGCCCGCTGATCAGGAGACCATGATGGCCACCCAACCCCTCGTGATGCAGGCCAAGGGCCTGGTCAAGCGCTACGGTCAGGTCACCGCGCTCGACGGCGCCGATTTCGAGCTGCGTGCCGGCGAGATCCTGGCGGTGATCGGCGACAACGGCGCCGGCAAGTCCAGCCTGATCAAGGCGCTGTCGGGCGCGACGATCCCCGACGAAGGCGAGATCCGGCTCGACGGCAAGCCGATCCATTTCAAGAACCCGATGGACGCCCGCCGCGCCGGCATCGAATGCTGCTACCAAGACCTGGCGGTGGCCCCGGCGATGACGATCACCGAGAACCTGTTCCTCGGCCGCGAGATGCGGCGCGACGGGTTCCTCGGCAACGTGCTGCGCATGCTCGACAAGAAGAAGATGCTCGACACCGCGATCGCGCGCATGGCCGATCTGAAGGTCGGCATCCGCTCGATGACGCAGGCGGTCGAGACGCTGTCGGGCGGCCAGCGCCAGTGCGTGGCGGTGGCGCGCGCCGCGGCCTTTGCCGAGCACGTGGTGATCCTGGACGAACCCACCGCCGCGTTGGGCGTCAAGGAGGGCAACATGGTGCTCGAGCTGATCCGCCGCGTGCGCGACAAGGGCCTGCCGGTGATCCTGATCTCGCACAACATGCCACATGTGTTCGAGATCGCCGACCGCATCCACGTCGCCCGGCTCGGCAAGCGCGCGGCGATCCTGAACCCGAAGAAGATCAGCATGAGCGATACCGTGGCGGTGATGACCGGCGCGATGCCGCCCGAGCAGATCCCGGCCGAATGCCTGGCATGAGCCGGCGACTCCCGATGAAGGAACGAGCATGTTGAAGGGCATCGACCCCCTGCTGACCCCCGCGCTGCTGAAGGTGCTGGCCGAGATGGGCCATGGCGAAGAGATCGTGATCGCCGACGCGAACTTCTCGGCGCTGTCGCTGGCGCAGGGCAAGCCGGTGCTGCACCTGCCGGGCGCTGGCGTCGAGCGCACCAGCCGGGCGGTGCTGTCGCTGCTGCCGCTGGACACGGCGGTGGCGCGGCCGGTCGCGTTCATGCAGGTCAGCGAGTACCCCGAGGGCACGCTCAGCGCGCTGCAGCGGCGCATGCTGGCCTGGCTGGCCGAGGCGGGCCACGCGAAACCCGAGCAGTGCGAAGCCACCGAGCGTTTTGCGTTTTACGATCGCGTGCGCGCCGCGCAGGCCATCGTGCTGACCGGCGAGCTGCAGCCTTACGGCAACTTCCTGTTCAAGAAGGGCGTGATCTGCGAAGCCCTGGTCCCGTAGGACGACGTGTCCCGGGGTGCTACCCATGTCCATCGACCCTCCTCCTTCTCACCCCGAAGACTCCCGGCTGCGCCCCCGCGGCTCCAGCCAGGGCGGGCTGCGCCAGTACAACGAGCGGGTGATCCTGCAGGCCATCCGCCTGCACGGCGCCTTGCCCAGCGCCGAGCTGGCGCGGCTGACGCACCTGACCGCGCAGACTGTCTCGCTGATCACCAAGAGCCTGCTCGACGACGGCCTGCTGCTCAAGGGCGCGCCGCAGCGCGGCAAGGTCGGCCAGCCCTCGGTGCCGTTGGCGCTGAACCCGGACGGCGCCTACTCGATCGGCGTCAAGGTCGGCCGGCGCAACCTCGACGTGCTGCTGGTCGATTTCGAAGGCCGGGTGCGCGAACGCTCGACCCGCGACTACGACTTCCCCGACCCGGCGCTGGTGCTGGCCGAGATCGTGCTGCGGGTGCAGGGGCTGACCCGGCGGCTGGGCGACGCCGGCCGCGAACGCGTGCAGGGCATCGGCATCGCCGCGCCCTTGTCGATGGGCGGCTGGCAATCGCTGCTGGGCTTTCCGCAGGCACTGGTCGACGAGTGGGACCGCACCGACCTGCGCGGCGAGGTCGAGCGCCAGACCGGGCTCGAGGTCACGCTACTGAAAGACACCGCGGCCGCGTGCGTGGCCGAGCTGGTGGCCGGGCGCGGGCGCAGCGTCAAGAGTTTTCTCTATGTCTTCGTCGACACCTTCATCGGCGGCGGCCTGGTGATCGACAGCCACCTGCGCGCCGGCCTGCACGGCAACGCCGGCGCGATCGGCTCGCTGCCGCTGGGCCTGGCCGCGGCCGGCAGCAGCGCGCCGCCACCGCAGCTGCTGAGCGTGGCCTCGCTGCTGACGCTGGAGCGGCGCTACGCCCAGGCCGGGCTGGAGGTCGCCGCCAGCGGCGACGAGCGTGCACTCGACAACCCGTGGCTGCCGCACACCAGTGCCTGGCTGCACGAAGCCGGCACCGCGGTCGCGCTGGCGGCCAACAGCGCAGCCTGCCTGCTCGACCTGGACGGCGTGATCATCGACGGCAACCTGGCCCGCCCACTGCTCGCCGCGCTGCTGCGCGAGGTCGACGGCGCGTTGTCGCGCTACAGCTGGGAAGGCGTGGTGCGGCCCGAGCTGATGGCCGGCACGATCGGCTCGGACGCACGCGCGATCGGCGGCGGGCTGCTGCCCCTGTATGCCAATTTCGCCCCCGATCGCGACCTGTTCCTGAAAGTGGTCGAGACATGAAGCCCCCACGGCCCCTTCCGGGGCCTGCCCCCGGGGGGGCTCGCGCAGCGGACCGGCAAAGCCGGATCCGCGCACGCCGCTTGGCATGGGCGGCGCCTCGCGCGCCCAGAAACCTGGCAAGACCTACCACCATGGCACCCATTGAATTGGAAACTCCGCGTCTAAGGCTGCGGCAGTGGCGCGACAGCGATCGCGAGCCCTTCGCCGCCCTGAACGCCGACCCGCGGGTGACGGAGCACTTTCCCGGCCTGATCCCGCGCGAGCGCAGCGACGCGACGGTCGACGCCTGCATCAACGCCTTCGCCACCCGCGGCTGGGGCAACTGGGCGGTCGAGCGGCGCGACAGCGGCGAGTTCATCGGCTTCACCGGCCTGTCGATCCCGCAGCGCCAGTTCCACTTCTCGCCCTGCGTCGAGGTCGGCTGGCGCCTGGCCCATGCGCACTGGGGCCACGGCTTCGCCACCGAGGCGGCGCTTGCCGCACTGGCGGTCGGCTTCGAGCGCCTCGGGCTCGACGAGATCGTCTCGATGACGGCACTGAACAACACCCGCTCGCAGGCGGTGATGCGCCGCATCGGCCTGGTCGACACCGGCGAGGTCTTCGAGCACCCCGGCGTGCCCGAGGGCCACCGGGTGCGGCCGCATTGTCTGTACAAGCTGTCGGCGCCCGCCTGGAGAGCATCGCGCCCGGCCTGACGCCCCGTCAACGCGCGCACCGCCCGCCGGCGCAGCCTGCCCCGATGTTGACGCGGGTCAGGGACACCCGCCCGACCGCTGCCTACAGTGCCTGATGCCCGCGCCGCCCTCTGGGCCGGCGCGCCGCCGGCCACCACGCCGGCCTGCTCAGGAAGGCCTCACCCACAGGCCATCGGAAGGAGACTTGGACATGGGCCTGACCCCGAAGCACACGCTCGATGCGATCGGACCACTGTGGTCATGAACCTCACCGAACGACTGCTCGACGCGCTGATGCGCCGCGGTGCCACCGAAGTCTTCGGCATCCCGGGCGATTTCGCGCTGCCGCTGTTTCTCGAGATCGAACGCTGCGGCCGCCTGCCGCTGCACACCTTGTCGCACGAACCCGCGGTGGGCTTCGCCGCCGATGCCGCGTCACGCGCGCGCGGTGGCCTGGGCGTGGCCGCGGTCACCTATGGGGCAGGTGCCTTCAACCTGGTCAACGCGGTGGCGGGGGCCTATGCCGAGCGGGTGCCGTTGGTGGTGCTGTCGGGTGCGCCGGCGGCCCACGAGGCCAGCAGCGGCCTGATGCTGCACCACCAGGTGAAGACGCTCGACTCGCAGTGGCGCGTGTTCGCGGAGCTGACCGTCGACCAGGCACGGCTGGACGATGCGCGCCAGGCACCGGCGCTGATCGCACGCGTGCTCGACAGCGCCTTGCGCGAGTCGCGGCCGGTGTACCTGGAGATCCCGCGCGACATGCCGCTGCGGCCTTGCGGCGCGGTGCCGCCGATCGCCCGCCAGACGCCCGATGCGCTGGCCCTGGCCGCCTGCGCCGACGAGCTGCTGCAGCGCCTGAGGGCGGCCGAACGGCCGATGCTGATGGTCGGCGTCGAGGTGCGGCGCTACGGGCTCGAAGCCCGCGTCGCCGAGCTGGCGCGCCGGCTGGCGATCCCGGTGGTCACCACCTTCATGGGCCGCGGCCTGCTGGCCCATGCCGATGTCGTGCCCGAAGGCACCTACCTCGGCCTGGCCGGTGACCCGGCGTTGTCGGCCGCGGTCGAAGAATCCGACGGCCTGCTGCTGCTGGGCGTGATCGTGTCGGACACCAACTTCGCGGTGTCGGCCCGCCGCATCGATTTTCGCCATGCCATTCTCGCGTTAGGCGGCCAGGTCACGATGGGGCACCATGTCTACCCGCAGCTGCCGCTGTCGGCCCTGGTGGACGCGCTGCTGGCGCGCGTGCCGGCCCCGCCCGCCGCGCCGCGTCGCGCCAACCCGCCGCCCCCGGCCGTGCAGGCGCGGGCCGACCGGTCGGCCCGGGTCCAGCCATCGGACGTGGCCGATGCGGTCAATGCGCTGCTGACACAGCGAGGCGACATGCCGCTGGCCTGCGACGTGGGCGACTGCCTGTTCACCGCGATGGACATCGGCCCGACCGCGCTCGTCGCGCCCGGCTACTACGCGACCATGGGCTACGGCGTGCCGGCGGGGCTCGGCATCCAGGCCGCCACCGGCGAGCGGCCGATCATCCTGGTCGGCGACGGGGCCTTCCAGATGACCGGCTGGGAGCTGGGCAACGCGGCCCGCAACGGCTGGGACCCGATCGTGCTGGTGTTGAACAACGCCGGCTGGGAGATGCTGCGCGCGTTCGAGCCCAAGGCCGGCTTCAACGACCTGGGCTGCTGGGACTTCGCGCAGATGGCGCCAGGGCTCGGTGGCGACGGCCACCTCGTCACGACCTGCGGCGAGCTGGCCGATGCGCTCGCCCGGGCGAGTGAAACGCGGGGGCGCTTCCAGCTCATCGACATCCGGCTGGCGCCCGGTGCCCGCTCGGCAACGCTGGGCCGCTTCGTGCAGGCGGTCAAGCGCCTGTCGGCGACGCCTCAGCCTGCCGCGCCGTCAGCGCCCGCAGTTGCACTTCAAGACGGCTGAAGATCTCGTCGGCCTGGGCCAGGTCGAAGTCGGCGTGGTACTTCTTGCGCACGCCGGATTCGGCGAGCTGGACGTGCAGCGTCGGGGCGACATCACGGCTCAGCAGCGAGGCCTTGGCGCAGGCCAGCGCGCAACCGTCGATCGCCACCACCGGCCGGCCCGAGGCCGCGGCCGCCTGCGCCCGCCGAACCAGGCTGGGCACCCCGCCGCCGACCCCGGCGATGCAGGACATCTCCGCCACGCCGGCGCGGTCCAGGCGAAGCGCCAGGTGGTTCGTCAACTGCGCGGCGCTCGAACAACCCGAGCATGAGTAGACCAAGGGGCGGACGGCCTTGTCCTGCGGGTTCATGGCTGTCTTCTCCATGAGGGCAACAGGTTTCAGTATCGGCCCCGGCGGCCAAGCCACGCCCCGCGGCGAGGTCCAAGTTCATCGAGCTTGCGCTGCGTCAAAGCCGGCCCTGGATGCCGGTTCGGTGCGCACCGCGGCCACCACCACGTAACCGGTTATGCCCCTTGTTTTCGCAACAAGCGTGACGGCAGGTAAACAAGGCTGGGCGCCAAGTGCACATCCCGCTACAACCGAGGCTCGCTGTCGCACCTGGCGGCGGCGCCCAGGGAGGAGCAACCATGGCGATTTCACACGCCCGGGTCTTGTCGTGCCTGCTTGTCGGCAGCGGACTGGCCTGGTCCCCCAGCGTTTTCGCGCAATGCAACGCCGATGGCAGCCGCTGCCTGGCGGCCGTCTCGAGCAGCGTCGCGCCCGGCCCGGGTGCCAACGGCCCGCTGGCCAACCGCACCGCCACGGTGATGCCGAACACGGCCACCCGCTTGCTCGGCTGGGTCGAGTACAACCGGGTCGACTGCACCGGCGTGTCGGGCAGCTGGGCGGTCAACACACCGCCCACCCGGGGCACGACCTCGACCGAGATCGTGATGCGCACGCTGAGCAACGGCGACTGCCCGGGCGTGCAGTTCCCGTTCAATTTCATGGTCTACACCTGGACCGACGCCGACGAGAAGAACCTCACCGACGCCTTCGATGCGACCTGGACCTCGCCCAGTTTCACCCAGCCTGAACACTTCGATATCACCAGGGCGCACGTCGAGGTGCAGTCGGTCGACCTGGTCAACACCGGCGACGTGGTGCTGAACCTGTTCGGCCCGACCGGCTCGACCGGCACCGTGACCGCCACGTTCAGCGGCACGCCGGTGTCCGCCGCGCCGCAGACCACCAGCACCAGCTTCGGCCCCGGCAGCGCAACCGTGCGCATCGACCGGCCGGCCCTGCGCAAGTCGGTGTACAACAAGCTGACCGTCACCTGGAACCTGAGCCCGAAGGCACTGACGACCAAGCACAAGCCGGCGACCAACTGGAACGTGCTCGGCGTCGTCCGCTACTCGCAATACAACACACCGTACGAATCGGCCTGCGGCGCGACGACCTCGAACGTCTTCGTCGTCGACTCGCTGACCGGCTGCAACTTCACCGCCACCACGCTGCGCAGCCGCTTTGCGCGCCAGGTCAACCTCAACGGCACCGGCGTCTCGCTGACCAACGGCACGCTGAAGGCGGGCGCGGCGACCACGCTGGCCACCTCGTGCGACGGCCACTTCCCCCCCGGCGCCACCGAGGACAACTCGTACCTGCAGGTGGCCGACGTGCGCGGTGCGTGCAACGTGCCGCTGACCGCCGACTCGTCGCTCGCCACGGCCCGCCACTACGGCGTGCCCTGCAACGGGCCGATCGAGCTGGTGGCCAGCGACAACACGCATTTCGGCGGCCGTGTCCGCCACGACACCTGCCCGGCCTGCAGTGGTGACTTCAACGGCACCGAAGGCCACATCGACCACTACGCCAGCGCCCAGGCCTGCACGTCCAACAGCGTGGGCGACCTCGGCAACTACTGGTCGATCCGCAACTGAGCAAAGGGGAGCCACCACATGCTGCGTACCCACCTCCGCGCCGGGCTCTCGCTGACCCTGGCCACCGCCTTTGCCGCCGGCCTGGCGACAGCCCCGGCCCACGCCGCGCACGGCACGCTGCGTGTCGCGGCCGGGCTCTTCCAGCCGGCGCAGGCTGCGCCGCTGCAGCTGGCCGACAGCGAGCTGCGTGCCGCCACGCGGCGCGACGGCGACGCCCTCGTGCTCGACCTGCAGCCCGCCGGCGGCCCGGCCCATGCGCTGGCCCTGCCCGAAGAGCTGCAGCAAGTCACCGCGCTGCGGCGCCATGGCGAGCGCCTGATCGTCACCGGCTGGATGAACAGCGCCCTGGCCAGCATGGTGCTGGTGGTCGACTGGCGCCGGGCCGAGCTGGCCGACCAGTTCTGGGCCTATGCGCCGTCGATCTCGCCCGACGGCAGCCTGGTCGCGTTCGAGCGCTTCTACCCGTCGCACGGCGTGCAGGGCGAAGAGAGCCAGTACCGCGTCTACCGCACGGCCGAGTCGGCGCAGGCCAACCGGCCCACCCTCGCCGCCACCGGCTCGGCCCTGCGTGACGTGGGCTGGGCGGCACTGCCGGCCGACACGGCCAGCGGCCCGCGGCCCAACACGGGGGTCGGCGCGGCCCAGGCGCACCACCGGCTGTCGCCGCTGGTCTGGTCGGCCGACAGCACCCGCTTCGCCGTCGTCGACGGGCAGGGCAGCGCGGCCCAGGTGCTGCTCGTCACGCCGGCCGCAGCGCTCGTGCAGGCCCACCCGATCACCTCGCCCGACGCCTTGTGCCTGCCGGGCCGCAGCGCCGCCAAGGGGTGCCCGGTGGTGCCGACCGAGGCCGTGTCGCTGCAGCACACCACCGATGCAGTGGCGTTGTCGGTCGACCTGGGCCGGGGCCAGGCCCGGCCGCGCGGCCTGCGCCTGCCGCTGAGTGACTTCACCGCGGCCGTGGATCGCTGATCGTCGTCACCGGCGACCCCACGCGCCGGCGGGCGCAGCCTCCTGCCGATGGCGGGCCGGGTGGCCTCAGCGCCGCCCGAACATCATCTGCCGCGCCAGTGCCGATTTCACCGGAGGCAGCGCCTGCAGCGCCGCGATGCCCAGGCCCCGCGCCGCGGCCAGGCCGGGCAGTTGCCAGGTGAAGCTGCGGGCGAGGAAATCGGTCGCCGCGATCATGCTCCAGCGGTCGGGGGCGCGTGACCACTCGACGCGGCGCAGCGCGCTGTCCAGGTTCGTCGCATCGCGCAATGTCTGCACCAGCGTGAAGGCATCGCGCAGGCCCAGGTTCAGGCCCTGGCCGGCGACCGGGTGCAGCGTCTGTGCGGCGTTGCCGATGCGCACCTGGCGGCCGTCGACCAGCGTGCGCTCGGCGTTCAGGCCGAGTGCGAACGACTTCAGCGGCCCGACCTCGCGCAGCACGCCGGCCGCCTCGGGCAGCAGCGTGGCCAGCACCGTCAGGCGCTGGTGATCGTTCAGCGGCGCGACCGGGTCGTCGTCACGCGGCACGCACCACACCAGCGCCGCGCGCCGGCGTGTCGGTGCGTCGCCGGGCTCGGCCTTGAGCGGCAGTAGCGCCACCGGGCCGTGGCGGGTGAAGCGCTCGAAGGCCAGGCCGGGCGCGGCACTGTTGTCCAGCTGCACATTGCCGACCCAGGCCGTCTGCGCGTAGTCGTGGGTCAGGCCCTTGCGCGCCTGGTCGGCGAAGACACCGCCTTCGGCCACCACCACCAGATCAAAAACCTCGGCGATGCCGGCATCGAGCTCGACCCGTTTGTCCGGCAGCGGCTTCAGCGCCGACACCGGCGTGCCGAGGCGAAAGTGGCAGCGCGCCGGCGCCGCCGCGCACTCGGCCTCCCAGGCCCGCTGCAGCGGCGCGACGACCTGGCCGTAGCGCAGCACCGCGCCCAGCTGCGGCACGCCCTCGTCGAGCGCGTTGATCGTCAGCTCGGGCTTGATCGGCACGCCGGTCAGCGTGGGCGGCGCCTGCGACACATGCACCCGGGTGATCGGCTGCGCCTGCTCGGCCGGCCAGACATCGAGCCGCTGCAGCAGCTGCACGCTGCCCAGGCTCAGCGCCAGTGTGCGCGGGTCGCCCGACACGTCGTGCCCGGCGGGCCGGGCGTCGAACAGCGTGACCTCGGCGGCCGGCCACAGCCGCGCGGCGAACAGCGCCAGCGTCAGCCCGACCGGGCCGGCGCCGACGATGGCCAGCCGCACCGGGGCGGTCGCCGGCAGGCTGCGATCAAGGTGATCGGGGGGGGCGGATTCGTTCGTCATGTCGGGGCCCTGGTTTCCCACAAGGTGGCGCGTATTATTCGCCGCACACCGGCAAGTGGCCGGCGTGCCATTGCAATTGGGGGAACAGCGCCATGGGCCTGATGGATTTCATCAAGAAACAGTTCATCGACATCCTGGAATGGACCGAGAGCGGCGACGGCACGCTGGCTTGGCGCTACCCGATGGCCGGCAACGAAATCCAGTATGGCGGCTCGCTGACGGTGCGTGAAAGCCAGATGGCGGTGTTCGTCAACGAAGGCCGCGTGGCCGACGTGTTCGGCCCCGGCATGTACAAGCTGACGACGCAGACGCTGCCGGTGCTGACCTACCTGAAGAACTGGGACAAGCTGTTCCAGAGCCCGTTCAAGAGCGACGTCTACTTCTTCAGCACGCGCCAGCAGATCGACCAGCGCTGGGGCACGCCGCAGCCGGTGACCATCCGCGACAAGGACTTCGGCGCCGTGCGCCTGCGCGCCTTCGGCAACTACGCCTACCGCGTGGCCGACCCGAAGCTGTTCCACACCGAGATCTCGGGCACGCGCGACCGCTACACCGTCGAAGACCTCGACGGCCAGCTGCGTGGCCTGATGCTGCAGCACATCAGCGACGCGGTCGCCGCCAGCGGCATCCCGTTCCTCGACCTGGCGGCGAACCAGATCGAGTTCGCCAAGCAGCTGAAAGAGGCCACCGAGCCATCGTTCGCGGCGCTCGGCCTGAAGCTCGAAGGCGTGACGCTGCAAAGCGTGTCGCTGCCCGAAGAGCTGCAGAAGATCCTCGACCAGAAGATCGGCATGGGCATGGTCGGCAACAACATGGGCCAGTTCATGCAGTACCAGGCCGCGCAGGCGCTGCCGACGATGGCCCAAGGCGTGGGCCAGGGCGGCGGCGGCATCGCCGGCGACGCGATGGGCCTGGGCGCCGGCATGGCGATGGGCCAGATGCTGGCCAACCAGATCGGCCAGGGCCTGAACGCCGGCGCGGCGCAGATGCCGCCGCCGAGCGCGGCCGCAGCGCCGGCGGCGATCCGCCCCGACGAGGTGATGGCCACGATCGAGAAGCTCGCCGACCTGAAGGGCAAAGGCATCCTGACCGAGGACGAGTTCAATACCAAGAAGGCCGAGTTGCTCAAGAAACTGGTCTAGGAATTGGAGCCCCCACGCCCGCTCCGGCGGGCTGCCCCCCGAGGGGGCTCGCGCAGCGGACCGGCGAAGCCGGATCCGCGCACGCCACTGGATGGGTGGCCTCGTGCCCGAAACTTTCGTCTGATCCTTGGCCACTGAACCACCACCTTCTGGCCCTCCGCCACGTGCGCAAAGAGCGTGGCGTGCCGCGTGCCCGGGCTGCGGCGCGCCGGTCGAGTTCGCCTCGGCGGCGTCGGCCAGCGCGGTCTGCAGCTTCTGCCGCTCGACGGTGCTGCGCGACGGCGACACGCTACGCCGCATCGGCGTCTCGGCCGAGCTCTTCGACGACCACTCGCCGCTGCAGCTGGGCGTGCGCGGCAAGCACCAGGGCGTGCCGTTCACGGTCGTCGGGCGGCTGCAATATGCCTACGCCGACGGCACCTGGAACGAATGGCATGTGCTGTTCGATGCCGCCGGTGCCGATGGCGCGCCGCGATCGGGCTGGCTGAGCGAAGACAACGGCGCCTATGTGCTGGCCTTCGACCTGGCCGCACCGCCCGACCTGCCGACCCCGCAAGAGCTGCACGCCGGCCAGCGCCGGCTGATCGGCGCCGATGCGTGGAGCGTGGCGTCGGTGGTGCAGGCCAAGCTGCTGGCGGCCGAGGGCGAGCTGCCGCGGCCGCCGCTGCTGCAAGGCGAGTTCACCGTCGTCGACCTGCGCAACACCGCGGGCGAGGTGGGCACGCTGGACTACACCCACCCGACCGCGCCGAGCTGGTCGGTGGGCCAGTCGGTGGCCTTGTCGGCGCTGTCCCTGAGTGGCCTGCGCGAAACGAGCGAGAAGACGCTGCAGGGCCGCACGGTGCCGTGCCCGAGCTGCGGTGCGTCGCTGGCGCCGACCTTGTCGACCACCCAGTCGATGAGCTGCCCGCAGTGCCGGGCGGTGGTCGATCTGTCGACGACCGCCGGCGCGGTGGGCGTCGACCTGACCTACTACGCGCAGAACAACTCGGGCCCCGGCGGGCTGGCGCCGCAGATCCCGCTCGGCCGCACCGCCAAGCTGGCGTTGGGTGATGGAGAGCCGCTCGACTGGCAGGTCGTCGGCTACATGGAGCGCTGCGACCTGCCCAGCCCCGGCGACGACGAGGAAGAGCAGACCTTCTGGCGCGAGTACCTGCTGTACAACCGCACGGCCGGCTTCGCCTTCCTCGTCGACGCCGAAGACGGCTGGAGCTGGGTCAAGCCGATGACCGGCGTGCCGCAGGTGAGCGCGCGCGGCGCCAACTGGAACGACCAGTACTTCAAGCAACGCTACCGCTACCGCGCCAAGGTCACCTGGGTGCAAGGCGAGTTCTACTGGCGCGTGCGGCGCGACGAAGAGGCCGACGTCACCGACTACGACGGCCCGCGCGGCGCCAAGATGTCGCGCGAAGAAACCTCGCAGGCGGCAGGCCAACCCGACGCCGAAGGCCGCTGGCCGACCGAGGTGGTGTGGTCGCTGGGCCAGGCGATCGACGCGTCGGCGGTGGCCACGGCCTTTCGCATCGGCCCGGCAGACCGCGCCGCGCTGTCGCGCGACAGCAGCCCGCTGTCGGGCCTGACCAAGTCGACCAGCGGCGGCAGCGGCCTCAGCCAGGGCGTGATCATCCTGATCGTCGTCATCGTCGTCGTGGTGCTGATGTCGCGCTGCGGCAGCGACGACTGCGACGAGACGAAGTCCACCTTCGGCGAGGCCAGTGCCGAATACCAGCAATGCCTGCGCAACCAGCGCTCGTCCGGTGGCTTCCGCACCGGGGGCGGCTCGTTCGGTGGCTTTTCCAGTGGTGGCGGGGGGCATAAATGAGGCCCCCACGGCCCCTTCCGGGGCCTGCCCCCCGAGGGGGCTCGCGCAGCGGACCGGCAGAGCCGGATCCGCGCACGCCGCTGGGTGGGCGGCGGCGCTGCGCGCGCCTGATCGGGAGGCTCGCGGCAGACGTCATTCACATGCGTGAAGTAAAGGAATCAACATGATGGGAATCGAGTGGCTGAAGCCCGAGGTGTTTTTCGGCTCGTTGCTGTTCGCGCTGCTGGGCGTGGCGATCTTCTGGATCTGCTTTGTCATCGTCGACAAGATCACGCCCTATGACCTGTGGGGCGAGATTTGCGAGAAGAAGAACGTCGCGCTGGCGATCGTCGTCGGCTCGACCGCGATCGCGATCGGCCTGATCGTGGCCGCGGCGATCCACGGCTGACGCCGCGTTGCCGGTCTCGCGATCAGTAAGCGCCGTGGCGCGCGTCGTCGCAGGCCGCGTCCTGCGGCCGCCAGTGCGGCAGCACGCCGGGCGGCGTCGGGCCACGGGCATGCCACGGGTCGGCATGGTGGTGCTGGCCGTTGTTGAGATGGCCGCCCAGGCGCTGCACCCAGTGGCCCAGCGGCCCGGCCGGCGCGCCCTGGTGGCGGTGGCCGCCGGCCCACAGCTCGACCCGCATCGTCGGCCGCTTGGCCTGCGCGCGTTTGTGAAAGCCGAAGGTGTCGGCCACGATCAAGGTGTTGGCCGGCACCACCAGCCGGGCCGGGTGGCCCAGGCCCATCGAACCCAGCTCGTGCTTGTCGACCCGGTACAGCCCATGGGGCGCCGGCGGCCGGCCCCGCTCGGCCGCCTCTTCGGCGTGCTGCGATTCCCAGTCCAGCCGCGCCGGCGTCAGGCGGTGCGAGCCGGGCACGTAACACAACGGGGCCTCGTCGTCGCCAACGTCGTTCAGGAAGAACCAGGCCTTCATCAGCGGCCGGTGGCTGTCGGCATGCAACCAGGTCTGCGGGTCGCGCGCCATCGGCCGGGTGTGGGTGACCAGCGTCTGCACGAAGGTCTCGGGCGCGTGGTCGGCCGCGGCGACATAACGCGTCAGACCGCTCCACAAGCGCCCCTGCAACAGCGCCGCCAGCGCGGGGGCCGCCTGCAACAAGGCCGGCCCGACGGCGATGTGGCGCGTCACGGTGTCGCCCTGCAGCATCTCGTGGGCCGGCGCGCGCTGGTGCAGCACCTGCTGGCACAGGGCCTCGAACTGCGCATCGGGCAGCACATGGCGCTTGACCAGGAAGCCGTTGCGCTCGAAGGTCGCCGCGTCGACACCGTCCAGCCAATGCGCCAGCTGGGCGCGGCGCTGCGCGACCTGGGCGTGGGCGTGCTGCAACCGCCAGCGGTGCAGCGCACCGCTCAGCCGGGCCCACGGATGACCCGCCGCGGAAGGGTGGCTGAGCCGCTGCGCCATGCACCAACGCTAACCCTCGAACCGCTGCATGCCAACCCCCTCGATTGAATCGCCCCCGCCGCTTCGGCCGGCGCGGGTTGCGCCGGCCGAAGCGCTGCTGCTGGCCTCGGTCTTCGTCATCGCCGCCTGCGGGCTGGTCTACGAGCTGGCGGCCGGCGCGCTGGCCAGCTACCTGCTGGGCGACTCGGTGCTGCAGTTTTCCACCGTCATCGGCTGCTACCTCGCGGCGATGGGGCTGGGCTCGTGGTTGTCACGCTTCATCGAGCGCCAGCTGGTGGCGCAGTTTTTGCGCATCGAGCTGCTGGTCGGCCTGGCCGGTGGCCTGATGCCGGCGGCGCTGTTCGCCGCGCACGCCAGCCTGCCGGCGGCCAGCATGGGCCCGTTCCGCGTCCTGATGTATGGCGGCGTCGGGCTGGTCGGCACGCTGGTCGGGCTGGAGATCCCGCTGGTGATGCGGATCCTGAAGCGCCAGTTCAGCCAGCACTACGGGCTGAAGGACTTGGTCGCGCAGGTGCTGACCTTCGACTACCTCGGCGCGCTGGTCGTGGCGGTGGCGTTCCCGCTGCTGCTGGTGCCGCACCTGGGCCTGGTGCGCACGGGCCTGTTCTTCGGCCTGCTGAACGCCGCGGTGGCGGCGTGGGCGCTGTGGATGTTCCGCAGCGAGCTGCCGCGGTTTCGCAGCCACGTGTTCGCTTGCGCGGCAGTGGTGCTGGTGCTGGCCGGCGCGTTCGGCCAGTCCGAGCGGTTGACGACCTGGGCCGAGGAGCGCTTCTACGGCGAGGCGGTGCTGTTCCGCGAGACCAGTGCCTACCAGCGCATCGTCGTCAGCCGTGGCTCGGGCGGCGTGCGGCTGTTCCTCAACGGCAACCTGCAGTTCCATTCGAAAGACGAGTACCGTTACCACGAGGCCTTGGTGCACCCGGCGATGGCCGCGCACGGTGCGCCCAAGCGTGTGCTGGTGCTGGGCGGCGGCGACGGCATGGCCGCACGCGAGGCGCTGAAGTACCCGAGCGTCGAGCAGCTGACGCTGGTCGAGCTGGACCCGCGCATGACCACGCTGTTCAGCCAGCAGCCGCTGCTGACCGCGCTGAACCAGCGGTCGCTGACCAACCCCAAGCTGAAGATCGTCAACGCCGATGCGTTCGGCTGGCTCGAGCAGCACCCCGACGAGATGTTCGACGTCGTCATCATCGACTTCCCCGACCCCAGCAACTTCGCGATCGGCAAGCTCTACACCACCAGCTTCTACGCGCTGGTCGACCAGCACCTGGCGGCCGGCGGCTACGCGGTGATCCAGACCACCTCGCCGCTGATCGCCCGCAAGAGCTTCTGGACCGTGGCCGCGACCGTCGAAGCGGTGGGCCTGCAGGCCACGCCGTACCACGCCCATGTGCCCAGCTTCGGCGAGTGGGGCTTCATCATCGCCAGCCGCCGGCCCTGGCACCGGCCCGCCGCGCTGCCGGCCGGCCTGCGCTTCCTGACGCTGCCGGGGCTGGACGCGCTGCTGGACTTTCCGCCCGACATGGCGCGCGTGCCGGCCGAGCCGAACCGCCTGTCGAACCAGGTGCTGGTGCACACCTTCGAAGAAGAATGGGGCAAGGTGCACCTGTGACGCCCCGCGGCCCTCGCCGCCGCGCGGTGCTGCGGGCCGCCGGCGCGGCACCCGCCGCCTGGCTGGTGGGCTGCGGCCGGGAGCGCGCGCTGGCCGACATCCCGGCGCGCTGGGTCGGCGCCGGCCATGAGCGTGGCCACCATCTGCGCGACCTGACGGCCAAGTCCGGCAGCCTGCCCGCGCCGGGCAGCCAGCACCGCGCCGGCGCCCTGGTGCTGGGCGGCGGCATCGCCGGGTTGTCGGCGCTGCGCGCGCTGGTCAACAGCGGCGTGGCCGATGCCCAGCTGCTGGAGCTGGAAGACGACGCCGGCGGCAACAGCCGCGGTCACACGATGGGCCCCTTCGGCTGCCCGCTCGGCGCGCACTACCTGCCGGTGCCCGGGCCCGACGCGCACGAGGTCAGCGACTGGCTGCACGAGATCGGCCTGCTGCGGCTGGACCCGCTGCGCCGTGTCAGCGTGCCTGACGAGCGGCACCTGTGCCACAGCCCGCAAGAGCGCCTGTTCATCGACGGCGCCTGGCAGGACGGCCTGCTGGCCAGCGCCGAAGGTCGCCCCGACACCCTCGCGCAGTACCGCCGCTTTGGCGCCCGCGTCACCGCGCTGCAACGCGAGCTCGGCTTCGCGCTGCCGACCCAGCGCGCGCCGTGGACCCCTGGCCACGCCGCGCTCGAAGCGCAGACTTTTGCCGCCTGGCTGCAGGCCGAGGGCCTGCACGACGCGCGGCTGCTGGCCTACCTGGACTACGCCTGCCGCGACGACTACGGCGCCGGCCTTGGCACCGTCTCGGCCTGGGCCGGCATCCACTACTTCGCCAGCCGGCACGGTTTTCGCGCGCCGGGCGACGACGAGCCGGCGATCGACGGCGGCCTGTTCACCTGGCCCGAGGGCAACGCCTGGCTGATGCGCCGGCTGGCCGCGCCCCACGCCGAGCGCATCCACACCGGCCGCACCGTGCTGCGGGTCGAACAGGGCCGGCACGAGGTCAACGTGCTGGTCTGGAACGAGGCCACGCGGCAGGCCGAAGCCTGGGCCGCGCCGCGCGCCATCGTCGCGCTGCCGCTGTTCATCGCCGCGCGGGTGCTGGCCAACCCGCCACCGGCGCTGACCGAAGCCGCATCACACGCCCGTTATGCCCCGTGGCTGGTCAGCAACCTGCAGCTGGACAGCCCGCTGCTCGACCGGCCCGGCGCACCGCCCAGCTGGGACAACCTGGCATACGCGGCGGCCGGGTCCACCACGGCGCTGGGTTATGTCGACGCCGGCCACCAGTCGCTCAACCCGGTGCGCGAGGCAACCGTGTTGACCGTCTACCACGCACTGCCCGAAAGCCAGCGCAGCGCACTGCTGAACGACAGCGCCAGCACCTGGGCCCAGCGCGTGATCGGCGACCTGGCCCACACACTGCACCCCGACCTGCCACGCCGCGTGAGCCAGGCCGACCTGATGCGCTACGGCCACGGCATGCGCATCCCGGTGCCCGGCGCGCGCGGCGACCCCGCGCTCGCCGCGCTGCGACAAACCACCGGCCGGCTGCGCTTCGCGCATGCCGACCTGTCGGCCTACTCGGTGTTCGAGGAGGCGTTCACGCTCGGCATCGGCGCCGCGTCGTAGACGCCATCGACAATTCCGGCTCTTCGATTTCTTCTTCGGGCATCTCGATCGTGTTTGTCGTCTTCCTGCTGGTGCTGGTCGGACTCAACATCTGGATGACGCAGCGCGTTCTGGACGCCGGCCCGACGCTGGATCACAAGGGCCTGCTCGTGGCGGCCATCTGGCTGGTGCCGCTGATGGGCGTGCTGATGGTCCGCAGCCACCTGCGAAACCGCGCCCCGCTGATCGATTCCGAGATGCCGCCACCGCCGCCGGCCGAGCCGGCGCCCGCCACGGTCGCGCCTGCCGGGCACAGCGCGTTGGCGCTGGACACCTGCCTGCGCGACGCGAATGGCTGGCCGGTCTTCGACTGGGGTGTCGTGGGGGATTGGCTGGCAGGGTTCAGCGACGAGGCGCAGCGCGAGCGCGCCCGGGTCGAATGCCAGCGCGCCTGGCTGATGCATCTGCGCGACGCGCTCGGGCCCTACGCGACCCTGCACGAGACCGACGACGCCTTCGTGCTGTCGACACTGGACCCCGGCATGGCCAAGGCCACCTCGGACTTCGTCGCTCGCAGCAGCCACCGCATCGCCAAAGTGCTGGGCCCTTTGGCCGCGCCTCGCACCGGCCACAAGAGCATCCTGGTCGTCTTCGACGACGAGGCCGACTACTACCCCTACACCGCGGCGTACGACGCGAGCGAAGGCGAATCGGCCTTCAGCGGCGGCATGTTCATCGACGCCGGCTGCCCACACTTCGTGACCTGCCGCGCCGACCTGTCGCGCATCGAGCCGGTGATCGTGCACGAGCTGACGCACGCCGCGCTATCGCACCTGAAGCTGCCGCTGTGGCTCGACGAAGGCATCGCCGTGAACACCGAGCACCGCTTGACGGGCATGCAGCGGTCCGAACACACACCGCAGCAGATGCACCGCCTGCACCAGGGCTTCTGGGGCGAGGCCGAGATCCAGCAGTTCTGGAGCGGTGAATCGTTTCGCCGGCCAGACGATGGCAACAAGCTGTCCTACGACCTGGCGCGCATCATCGTCGAGCAACTGGGCAAGGACTGGGCGGCGTTCTCCGACTTCGTGGTCCGCGCCGAGCGCAGCGACGCGGGCGCCGAGGCCGCGCGCTACACGATGGACATCGACCTCGGTGCGCTGGTGTGTGCGCTGCTGGAGCGCGCGCCCAGCGACGCCTGGTCGCCACGGATGGCGTCTGGGCAGCCTCGTCCAGCCACTGCCTTCGATCATCAGATGACGTCCACATGAAAGCCGCATCCGCCTTGCGTTTGTCTGCGTCCCGGGTGCGATCCCTGGCCTGGGAAGACGGCGACCTGGTCGATTGGGTGGATGGTGGCAGGCGCCATCTTCTCGATGGCTCCACGATCGAGAGCTACGTCCGATGGGGCTTCGCGTTCGATTCAGCACTCACGCTGCCGGAAAGCGGCTACGCGGTGATCTACACCCGCCTCGGAACCAAGGGGTTGGTTCTGAAGGGCGGCCGTATCCTGCGCGAAATCAATCGCAGCTATTACCACGCCGAGGTCTACGAGTACCCGATCGCTCTGGGCCGACTTCCTTCGGGACGGGAGGTGCTGGTGCATTGCCCGAATGACTACTGCCGGCTGGAGATCGAGGACTTGGCAACCGGCCAAGTGTTGACCAATGCTGTTCAACGCACGCCGGGTGACTTCTTTCATTCGCGGCTGTCAGTCTCCACCGACGGTCGATTCCTCATCAGCGCAGGCTGGGTGTGGCATCCGATAGACCAAGTGCAGATCTATGACCTCGAAGCTGCACTGGCCGATCCCCGGCAGCTGGATGGCTGCGGCATCGACCTGAAGGCATGGGCCGACAGTAGCTCGGCCACCTTTCTGGCGGATGGTCGCGTCGCCATATGGCTGATGGGCGATATCGATGACGAGGACACTCCCACCAAGCCCGGGGAACTGCGCATCATCGAACCCTTACGGCCAGCAGACACCACGATCGTCAGTTCGGTCGGCTGCCTCGGCACAATCCTCGCCGTCGACGATCATGTCCTCGCCCTGCACGACCATCCTCGCCTGATTGAACTGAAGACAGGCATCGTGGTCCGCAGTTGGCCAGACGTCCGCAGCGGCCGGCAAACGAGCAGCATCCTGCTGAGCAACGAAATTCCGCCCCCGGTGGCTCTGGACGCCGCCAACCGCCGCTGTGCGATTGCCGACGACACTGGCATCACGGTGATTCGGTGGTGAGTTCCGGCAGGTGACCGCCGCGCTGAAACTTCAGCAACACAGGCCCGCTAGCATGCGCGCCATCCCGTAGACCCCCTCTCCACCGATGGACACCGACCCCAAAGACCTGGTCGAACAGGCGGTCGACGCTGTCGAACGCAGCAGCCGCTTGAACGCCACCGTCGCGATCACCGTGGCCGTGCTGGCCACGTTCATGGGCATTTGCAAGGTCAAGGACGACAACATCGTCCAGGCGATGCAGCAAGCCCAGGCCGACAAGCTCGACCACTGGTCGTTTTACCAGGCGCGCAACCTGCGGCAAGAGGTGGCCGAAGCCACCGCGGTGCAGCTCGAGCTGGCCCGCCCGGCGGTGGCCGGTGCGTCGCAGGCCGCCGCCTATGACCAGGCGATCGAGCGCTACCGGCAGCTTGGGGCCGACCAGGCGCGCAAGAAGGATGAGCTGAAGAATCAGGCCGAGGACGACCAGCGCCACTACGACGCGCTGAACTACCGCGACGACCAGTTCGACCTGTGCGACGCGCTGCTGGCGATCGCGATCGCGATGCTGGCGGTCACGGCCTTGACGCAGCTGTGGGCGCTGTACTTCGTCGCGCTGGTGCCGACCGGCTTCGGCGTGCTGATGGGCCTGGCTGGGCTGACCGGCTGGGCGCTGCACCCCGAGGCGCTGGTGCGGTTGTTGTCCTGACCCGGACCGGGCCGGCGGCGGGATACTGACGCCATGCCTGCCCGCCTGAGCGCCTTGCGCGCCGACATCACCCAGCTCGACACCGACGCGATCGTCAACGCCGCCAACAGCTCGCTGCTCGGCGGCGGCGGCGTCGATGGCGCAATCCACCGCGCCGCCGGGCCCGAGTTGCTCGCCGCCTGCCGGCTGTTGGGCGGCTGCAAGACCGGGGAGGCCAAGCTGACGCCGGGCTTCCGGCTGCGGGCACGCTGGATCGTGCACACCGTCGGGCCGGTCTGGCGCGGCGGCCTGCAAGGCGAGCCCGACCTGCTCGCGGCCTGTTATCGCCACGCGCTGCAGCAGGCTGCGGCGAAGGGCGCGCGCAGCATCGCCTTCCCCTGCATCAGCACCGGCATCTACGGCTACCCGCTGGAGCCGGCCGCCCGCGTGGCCACGGCCACCGTGCGCAGCAGCCTGGCCGAGCCGGCATTGGCCGGCATCGACGAGGTGCTGTTCTGCTGCTTCTCCGAAGCCGACCTGATGGTCTACCAGCGCGTGCTGGCAGACGGCGGCGCGACCTGACAACCCCCGCGATGCCCCACCACACCACGCACACCACGGCGGCCACGCTCGTGGCCGCGACCGAGCGGTCACCCGCCGACTGGCACGCCGCCTTCACCGCCGCGTTTGCCGACTACCTGATCGGCCCGTTCAACCTGACGCTGGCCCAGTGGCCGGCCTTCCTGGCCCGCCAGGGCGTTGACCTGGCGCTGAGCCGCGCCGCGGTGGTCGACGGCGCGCTGGTCGCGTTCGCGCTCGTGGCGCCCCGGCCCGTCCGCGGCCGCTGGCGCCTGGGCACGATGGGGGCGCTGCCCGCAGCGCGGGGCAGCGGCGCGGCGCCGGCCTTGCTCGACGACTTCATTGCGCGCGCTCGCCAGGCCGGTGTCCGCACCTTGGAGCTGGAGGTCTTCGCGGCCAACGAGCGGGCGCTGCGGCTGTACCAGGGCCGCGGCTTCGAGACCATCCACCCGCTGCGCGGCCATGAGCGGGCGCCGGGACCCGCCGCGGGCGAAGCGCCGCCGGTGCAGGCGGTGACGCTCGACGAGGCCTGGGCCTGGCTGGACGCCGCCGACGCGCGCATCGCCGACCTGCCGCTGCAGGTGACGTCGCAGGTGTTGCGGGTCGCTGCGGCGGCCGCACCGGCCGGCGCGCCGCTGCAGGCCTGGCGCGACGGCGACGCGCAATTGGTGTTCGCCGAACAGCCGGCGCAGCAGGCCGTGGCCGTCCACAGCCTAGTCGACCTCGACCCGGCCCAGCCGGGCGCGCTGGCCCTGGCGCAGGCCCTGGCGGCGCGCCACCCCGGCCACACGCTGCGCGTGCCGGCACTGCAGCGGCCCGACCTGGGCGGCGACGCGTTGCAGCGCGCCGGCTTCGCGCCGCAGGCGCTGCACCAGTGGCTGATGCGCCGCGCGCTTTGACCGGCCCCGGCGTGCGGCAGCGCTGACGTTGACGTTGACGTTGCCGGGCCGATTCGCCCGCCGCCGGCCGGCTTCGCGCCGCGGCGGGCCGGCTTCGTCGCACGGCGCGCACGGCGCCTGCCGGCCTGCCTACGCTGCGCGACATGCCGTCTCGCCATGTCGCCGGGGCGGGGCCCTGCAGGAGACCGCCGATGCCGCCGCCGCCTTCGCTCATCCCCCCGCTCGCCGCATCGCTGCTGGCGGTGTCACTGGGTGCCGTGGCCGCGGCCGGCCCGGCAGGGCGCTGGGAAGGCGAAGCGCGCATCCCCGGCGCACCGCAGCGCATGGTGCTGGACCTGGCCACCGGCCCCTCGGGCGAGTGGGCCGGTTCGTTGACCTTGCCAGGCCGAGGCGTCAAGGGGGCCCCGCTGGGCAGCCTGCAGGTCGGCGCCGACGGCAGCGTGCAGGCCGATGCGGCCGGCGCGTTCGGCGGCCCGCCCAGCGAGCTGCCGACCCAGCTGGTGCTGCGCCCGCAGCCGGGCGGCCAGCTCGAAGGCGAATGGCGCCAGGGTGGCCACTCCGCGGTGCTGGCGCTGCGCCGCAGCGGCGACGCGCAGGTCGACCCGCCACCGGCGCGCACCACGCTGCCCGCCGCGCTGGCCGGCAACTGGCGCGGACGTTACGAGTTAGGCGGCTACCCACGCGAGGTCACGCTGACGCTGCAGGCCACCACCCACCCGAGTGCCCACGCCGGCGAACTGCTGATCGTCGGCAAGCGCCACTCGCAGCTGGTGATCGACCGCGTCAACGCCGGTGAGCGTTTCGTCACGCTCGAGGCCAGCGCCGCAGGCATCAGGCTCGAGGGGCGGTGGGACGCCGCCGCCGGCGCCTTCGACGGCAGCTTCTTCCAAGGCCCGTTCGAAGCGCCGCTGAAATTGCAGCGCGACGCCGCCGACGCCCGCAGCGGGAGCGGCTCATGACACACCCCCCCCTTCACCGGCATCGCCCGTCGTCGGCCACCACCGTGGTCGCGGTCACGCTGGCTGCGTTGCTGGCCGCCGGGCTGACCGTGGCCTGCGGCCCGGCCGTCGCGCAGGCCAGCTTTCGCGGCGATGCGGCCCACACGGGCGTGCAGACCAGCGCCGCGCCGCGCACGCTGCCGCGCATCCGGTGGACGTTCCCGACCGGCGACCGCATCAGCTCGTCGCCCAGCTATGCCAACGGCATCGTCTATGTCGGCAGCGACGACGGGCAGTTGTATGCGGTCGACGCGGCCACCGGCCGCCAGCGCTGGATGCACCGCACCGGTGGGCCGGTCGCGTCGAGCCCGGCGGTCGGCGGCGGCCGCGTCTACGTGGTCAGCTACGACGGCCGGCTGCACGCGCTGGACGCGGCCACCGGCGCAGTTCAGTGGAAATTCGCGACCCAGGGTGAGCGCCGCTTCGAGGCCAAAGGCCTGCACGGCATGCAGCCGCGCACCCAGACCTTTGCCGACCCGTTCGATGTCTACCTGTCGAGCCCGGTGCTGGCCGAAGGCCTGGTGATCTTCGGCAGCGGCGACGGCCAGGTCTACGCGGTGGACGCCGCCACCGGCACGCAGCGCTGGGCCTTCAAGACCGGCGACGTGGTGCACGCGTCACCCGCCTACGCCGACGGCCGCGTCTTCGTCGGCAGCTGGGACGGCCGCTTCTACGCGCTCGATGCGAAGACCGGCCGCGAGCTGTGGCACGCGCAAGGCGGGCTGGACCCCTTGATGGCCAACCAGCAGGGTTTCCAATCGTCGCCCGCGGTGGCCGGCGGCATCGTCTACACCGGCAGCCGCGACGCCAACCTCTACGCCTTCGACGCCCGCAGCGGGCAAGAGAAATGGCGCTTCTCCACCGGCGCCAGCTGGGTCATCACCTCGCCGGCGGTCCACGCCGGCCGGGTCTACTTCGCCACCTCCGACAGCAGCCTGGTGCACGCGCTGGACGCGGCCACCGGCCAGCCGGTGTGGCAGCAGCGTGCGCCGGCCTACATGTTCGCGTCGCCGAGCCTGGCCGGCGAGGTGTTGCTGCAGGGCGTGCTCAACGGCAGCCTGCAGGCGCGTGACCTGGCCAGCGGCGAGCTGCTGTGGGACTTCCAGACCGAGGGCTCGCAGGCCAACCTCGGCTGGGCCCTGACCAGCGAGCGCCAGCTCAACGCGCCGATGCTGTTCCCGAGCGGCTGGCACGACGCGATGGCGATCGGCGCGGCGCGCCAGTTCGGCCTCGGCTCGTTCCTGTCGACACCGCTGGTGGTCGACGGCGTCATCTACGTCGGCGGCACCGACGGGCGCTTGTACGCGCTGGCCACCGCCCCTTGAGGCTTGCACCCGACAGGTGCATACCGCCCCGTCGGGCGCTGACATATCCCTGACATCCCCATGCGGGGAACTGGGGGGCCACGCGGCGCCGACAACGATCGACAATTCTGCCGATACTGTGGATGGGCAGGGCACCACCTTTGTGCCCTGCACACCCACGAACAAGAAAAGAGGGGAACCCGCTCATGCCGCTCGGCGACTTCGGCGCCGTCTTGTCCACGCCGGCCCCAGGCCACCGGGCGCGGGCATGCCGGCCGGCGAGCCCCTCGCCCGCCACCTGATGGACCACCCGACCCCGCTCACCGGCCAGGAGATCGGCCGCGACGAAGCCCCTGCGCTGTGGCAGGTGCTCGATGCGCTCGCCGGCCGGCTGCGCATGCCGCGGCTGGAGCGCGTGGTGCTGATCGCCGAGCCGGGTGCCGCGGCGATCGAGCACCAGCACCCCGGCCGCCCGTGGCGGCGCCACCGCACGCTGGCGCTCGGCCTGCCCTTGCTGGCCGGCCTGTCGGCGGCGCAGATGCAGGCGGTGATGGCGCACGAGATGGTGCACTTCTCGCGTCACTTCGGCTGGTTCGGCTACTGGATGGCCTGGTTGCTGCAGGCCGGGCGGCGCGTCTGGCGCGGCCGCGCCGCCGATGGCGGCTGGCGCGCCAGCACCGCCGGTGGCGCGCGCTGGTTCGGCCCCTTGCTCGACGGCCCGGCGGCCAACGCCGCGGCGCGGGCCGAATTCGAAGCCGACGCGTGGGCCGCCGAGGTCACCTCGGCCCAGGCACTGGGCGAGGCGCTGCTGCGCCTGGCGGTGGCCTCGTCGAAACCCACCCCGACCTTCGGCGACGGCCCGTTGCCGCAGGCACCCTGGCGCCGCGCCGCGCCGGGCCTGGGCGCCGCCGTCGACGCGGCCGAGCTGGCCCGCGCGCTGCAGGCCGATGCCGAGCGCCACGCCCGCCAGACCGACGCCCGCCGCTCGCACCCATCGGCCGCGGCGCGCCTGCAGGCCCTGGGCTGGCCAGCCCCCGCGGCACTGCCCGCCGTGCCCGCCCAGGACACCGCCGGCCCCCGCTGGTGGAGCCCCCCCGCCTGGGCCCGGCGCCTGCACAGCGAGCAGCAACGCTGGCAGGCCGCCAACGCCCGCGCCTGGCGCGCCGAGGCCAGCTGGCGCGAAGCCTGCGCCGCCGAGCTGCGCCAGCCCGGCGCCGCTGTGGCCGACCACCGGCTCGAATGCGCCCATGCGTTGGGCCAGGCCCTGCCACCACCGCCCGACGACGGCGGCACGCCAGACGCCGTGCCGCCGCTGCAGGCGTATTGGCGCGGTGTCGCCTGGCAGGGGCACGACGCGGCCGAGGCGACGCTGTGGCTGCAGGCCTCGGCCCGCCACAGCGCCGGGCTCGAAGCGCCGGCCTGCCTGCGCCTGCTCGAGCCGATGCCTGGCCGGGCGCCGCTGAGCACGCAAGTCCGCCAGTCGCTGGCCGATGCGCGGCAACGCCGCAACGAGGCCCGCCAGCAGGCCGACACCCACGCCTGGGCCGGCGCCGAGCCGGTGCAGGCCGACGCCTGGCGGGTGCGGGCCCTGCAGCACGCGCTGGCCGCCGACCACGCGGTGCGGCAGGCGCTGTGGCTGCAGCAAGACGTCGACGCGGCCGGTGGCCGCCGCTACCGCATCGTCACGCTGCTGCTGCAGATCGACCCCGCCTGCGGGCTGGACGAAGCCGAATGGGCCCAGGCCTACAGCCCGTTGCTGGCCCGCGTGATCACGCCGGCCGGCGTCGGGCAGCTGTACTGCCAGTCGGCCGACGCGCCCTGGCCCGAGGCGCTGCAGCGCCTGGCCGCCGAGCATCCTTCGCTGCGGCTCAAGGCCCTGGCCGCCGGCAGCGCCTGAGACCACCCGCCCGGCGCCGCGCGCCACCCCCGGCTTGAGAGGGGCCACCGGGCTTGCCCCCGGCCGCGCCGCATCGACAATACGGCGCTCCGAGCGCGCCACAGTCGCGCCATCACCTGGGAGGGTTCCACATGCCGTTCGTCGGCCTCGGTCTTCACATCCTGGTCGCGATCTTCTTCGCGATCCACGTCGTTCGCAGCGGCCAGCAGATGTACTGGCTGATCATCCTGTTCTCGTTCCCGCTGCTCGGCAGCATCGTCTACTTCTTCGCCATCTACCTGCCCGATTCGCGGCTCGACCGCGGTGCCCGCAAGGCCGTGACCATCGCCGCCAAGGCGCTGGACCCGGGGCGCGAGCTGCGCGAAGCCCGCGCCGCCTTCGACTACACGCCGACCGCGCAGCACCAGATGCGCCTGGCCGCCGCGCTGCTGAACGCCGGCCAGGCCGAAGAGGCCGCGACCAATTACGAGGCCTGCCTGAAAGGCCCGTTCGCGAGCGACCTGGACATGCGCTGGGGCGCCGCGCAGGCCTGGCTCGCCTGCGGTCGCCACGCCCAGGCGGTGAGCCAGCTGCAGGCGATCCGCGCACAAGACCCGGCCTTCCGCGCCGAAGCGATCACCCTGGCGCTGGGCCGAGCGCTCGCCGGCGCCGGCCAGGCGGCCCAGGCCCGCGCCGAGTTCGAATCGGCGGTGCAACGCTTCGGCAGCTTCGAAGCCCGCGCCGAGTACGCGATCTGGGCCGTGACCCACGGCGAACGCGCCCTCGCGGCCCAGCTCGACGCCGAGATCCAGCAGGCCACGGCCCGCTGGAACCGCCACACCCGCGAGCTGAACCGCGCCGTGCTGCAGCGCCTGCGCGCTGCGTTCGCCGCGGCCGGCCGCGACGCGGCCTGATCGCTCGGGCCAGGCAGAGACCCCGGCGTTGGCAGGCCCGCCGCAGGTTTGCGAGACTCACCGGATGAAGTATTTGCACACCATGGTCCGCGTGACGGACCTCGATGCGTCGCTGCGTTTTTACTGCGATGCGCTCGGGCTGGAAGTCGTCTCGCGCAAAGAGGTGCCGGCCGGGCGCTTCACGCTCGTGTTCCTGGCTGCGCCGGGTGACACCGCGGCGCAGGTCGAGCTGACCTACAACTGGGACCCCGAGGTCTACACCGGTGGCCGCAATTTCGGCCACCTGGCCTATGCGGTGCCCGACATCTACGCCGCCTGCCGCCGGCTGATGGAACACGGCGTGACGATCAGCCGGCCGCCACGTGATGGCCGGATGGCCTTCGTGCGCTCGCCCGACCAGATCTCGATCGAGCTGCTGCAGGCCGGCGAGGCGCTGGCGCCGGCCGAGCCGTGGGCCTCGATGCCCAACGTCGGGGCCTGGTAGCGCCCGCGGCGTCGGCCGGCCTCAGCGCGCCTGGGTCTGGCCGTAGTAGACGGGCGCCGGGTTGCCCAGCGACCACAGGTAGCGGCTTTGCGAATTCAGCATCGACAGCCGCGCCAGCGGGTGGTCCAGGCCGCGGCCGTGGCTGCGCGGGTCGGCCGGCGCGGGGGTGGCCACCGGGGCCGCGGCAGCGACCACGGGCCCGTTGGCGGCCTGGCCGCCGACCTGGCGGCTGATGTGACGGGCCACCTGTTGCCGGGTGGCCGGGTCGCGCCGCATCTGCGCCACGCAGTCGTCGGACGCGCTGATCACCAGCTCGCCGCCGCGCATGTTCATGCAACCGGCCGCCTTGGCGCCCGGCGGCGCCAGCGCGGACAGGCACAGCCCCCACAGCAGGGGCTGGCGGACACGGGACAAGGGGGAGCGGGCAGCGGGTGTCATCGGCAGGCGACCCCGCCATCGGCCAAATCGGGCGCCGTTAAAGCGCCCAGCCCTCGCTTGATACGTTTTGTGACAGGTGCCGCGCGTAAGTGCCGCGCGTCAGGGCCCGTCCAGCGGATCCAAAAAGGTGTCGGGCAGCGAATCGAGCATGCGATCCAGCAGGCGCGGCAGGTCGGCCGGGCCGTCGAGAAAGTAGCGGGCCTGCGAGGCCGGGTCGTCCTGCCCGACGCGCACCGTGAACCAGCCCGGCTCGGGCCGCGCAAAGACCGGCTCGTCGTTGACATCGTCGCCGACGAACACCGCCGCGTCGGCGCCGCTAGCGGCCACCAGCGAGGCCACCGCGTCGGCCTTGTCGCGCGCCTGTGCGGCGACGATGTTGACCACCATCTTGCCGCCGAACACCGCCAGCGATGGCGGCAAGGCGCCCACCACCTCGGCGATCGCGCGCTGGGCCGCGTCGCGGTCGCTGGCCAGCCGGTAGTGCAGTGCCAGCGACAGCCCCTTGTCTTCGACCACCACGCCGGCGGTGCGCAAGGTGTGGGCGCTGAGGTTCAGCCGCTCGCGGGCTGGCGCCAGGTCCAGCGCAGCGTCTGTCGCCGAGCGCTCGGCTTCGTCCTCGGCGCCGTGGTTGCCGATGACGCGCCAGGGCGTGAACAGCAGCCGCGGCCGCACGTCCTGCACCTGGCGCCCGGACACCACCGCCACCGGCAAGCGGTTGGCCAGGCGTTGCAGGCGGTGTGCCACTGGCGCCGGCACACGCGCGTCGCCCGGCCGGGCGACGATCGGGGCCAGTGTGCCGTCGAAATCAAAGGCGAGCAGCGGGCGGCGCTGCATCGTGTCGTGCAGCGCGGCTTCTCCTTCAGGCGTGAAGAGTCGTTTCATCCAGGTCGGTGTTCTTGTGACGTTGCACCCGGGCGGCAATGCGCTCGCGCAGGCGGTAGCGGCCCGCATCGGCCAGCATGCGGCCGGCCCAGCGGAAGACGTTGTTCTCGCGCACCGTCATGCGCAGGCTGGCCATGCGCTCGCGTTGCTCGGCCGCCGGCATCGTGGCGGCCAGGTGCAGCGCATCGGCCGTTTCTTCCACGTGGTACGGGTTGACGATCAGCGCTTCGGACAGTTCCCGCGCGGCACCGGCGAAGCGGCTCAGCACCAGCACGCCTTGTTCGTCGTCACGCGCGGCGACGAACTCCTTGCTGACCAGGTTCATGCCGTCGTGCAGGCTGGTGACGACGCAGATGTTGGCGGCGCGGAACAGCTCGTTGACGGCCTCGTGCTCGTGGTGCTCGGCCAGCAGCCGCACCGGCTGGTAGCCGGGCTGGCCGTAGCGCGTGTTGATGCGGTCGGCCACGCTGTGGATGCGCTGCTGGAAGGCACGGTATTCCTCCAGCGCGCTGCGCGTGGGCGCGGCAACCTGCACGAAGACGAACTTGCCGACCCACTCGGGCCGCTTCTCGAGCAGGCGCTCGACCGCATGCAGCCGCTCGAGGATGCCCTTGGTGTAGTCGAAGCGGTCGACCCCCACCGCCAGGCAGGTGAAGGGGCCCAGGCCCAGGCGCTCGAACACACGCCGGCGGCATTCGTCGACCGGCGCCCAGCCGCGGTCGCCCTCGGGCCAGTCGATCGAGATCGGGTAGCTCTCGACCAGCGTCTCCTTGTCGTGGAACGAGATCGTCGAGTGCTCGTGCTCGATGCGCGCTTCGAGGCTGCGGTCGACCGTCTCGATGAAGTTCTTGCAGTGAAAGCGCGTGTGGAAGCCGAGGATCGTGCTGCCCAGCATGCCCTGCAGGATCTCGCGCCGCCACGGGCAGATGCCGAACGACTCGGGGTTGGGCCAGGGGATGTGCCAGAAGGTCAGGATCGTCGCGCGCGGCAGGCGCTCGCGGATCATCGCCGGCAGCAACGCGAAGTGGTAGTCCTGCACCAGCACCACCGGGTCGTCGCCGCGCGCCTCGGCCGCCACCGCGTCGGCAAAGCGCTCGTTCACATGCTTGTACATCTGCCAGTCGGCCTCGCGGAACACCGGCCGCACATGGGCCACGTGGCACAGCGGCCACAGCCCTTCGTTGGCGAAGCCGTTGTAGTAACCCTCTTCTTCTTCCTTGGTCAGCCAGACGCGGCGCAGTGAATACTCGTTGGTGCCCGGCGGCACGGCGATGCGGTCGTGCCGGTCGACGAAGTCGCGGTCGGCGCTGCCGCTGCCGTGCGCGATCCAGGTGCCCGAGCAGGCGCGCATCACCGGCTCGACCGCGGTCACCAGGCCGCTGGCCGGGCGGCGCACGATCACCTGGCCGTCGTCGAGCCGCTCGTGCAGGTAGGGCTCGCGGTTGGACACGACGATGACCTGGTCACCACGCAGCTGCGTCTGCAGCAGCGAGCGCAACCGCTCGGGGTTCCACACCGTGACGAGGTCGAGGCCGCGGCGGTATTCGTCTTCGAGGTCGCGCAGGCGCGCGCGCACCTCGCTGGCAAAAGGCTGCAACTCGGGCGGCGGCAACAGCGGCACCAGCAGCCCCTCGCCGCGCAAGATGCCCTGCATGCCCGAGACCCAGCCGCGCCAGCTGATCTGCGCAACGATCACCGTGATCAGCGCGATCGCCAGGCCGAGCAGCACGATGAAGCCGACCAGGTAGCGCCGCGTGTCGGCACTGCGCTTGTCGATGAAGCTCATGTCGTGCAGCAGCACCAGGCTGCTGCCGTCAGCGTCGTCGGCCTTCAGCGGCTGCACGCCCACGTGCACCGACCCGGATTCGAGCGGCAGCCGTGGCACGGCCTGCTCGGCCAGCTCGTTCGCCCGGGTGCAGCCGAGGGTCCTGGGGTAGCCCTCGGTCCGGCGCAGCATCTCGCCGCCGGGGCCGCACAAGGCAATCGCAACCAAACGTTCGTCTTGCACGGCACGGTCAAACAGGGACTGGATGCGCCAGGATTTGCCGTCAGCCTGGGCTTCGTTGATCGCATCGGACAGCGTGTTCGCCACCAACGCATCGCGGGTGTTGAGATCACGCGCAAACCAGCGTAGCGTCAGCCTGTCCATCAATGGCAGCGCCACCAGCGCTGCCACTGTGAGGGTCAGCAACAGCGGAACCAGAAAGCGAAGTTGGAGACGAAGGGTTTTCATGGTGAACATTGGCAACCAGGGGCAATCGGCGTGCCTGGTGCCTTCGGCGGGGTCGGTCAGGGTAGGTCGATCCGCACCTTTTAAGCGTTTGGGTTTGTGTCAATGCATATCGAATCAAGAACAAGCACGCTCGACCTGGCCCTGACGGGCAACTGCGCCATCAGCGCGCTGATCGAGCGCGAGGGCGACATCGTCTGGTGCTGCATGCCGCGCTTCGACGGCGACCCGGTGTTCCACGCGCTGCTCGGCGCCCCCACCGGCGAGCGCGCCGACGGCCGGATGGCGATCGAGCTCGAGAACATGGTGCGCAGCGAGCAGGCCTATGTGCCGGGCACCGCGATCGTGCGCACCCGGCTGTACGACGACAAGGGCCAGGCGATCGAGATCACCGACTTCTGCCCGCGCTTCTGGCACCACGGTCGCATGTTCCGCCCGACGCAGCTGGTGCGCCGCGTGCAACCCTTGCACGGCCACCCGCGCGTGCGCTTCATCGTGCGGCCGCGCGGCGAATGGGGCGCGGTGGCGCCGGTGCTGACACGTGGCAGCAATCATCTGCGTTATGTGCTGCCCGCCCAGACCTTGCGGCTGAACACCAGCGCGCCGCCAACCTATGTCGCCGCCGAGCGCTTCTTCTCGCTGCACTCGCCGGTCAGCCTGATCCTCGGGCCCGACGAGACCTTCGAAGGCAGCATCGAGCAGACCGCACGCGACTTCGAAGAGCAGACCATGCTGCACTGGCAGCAGTGGACGCGCCGGCTCGCGGTGCCGCTCGAATGGCAGGACGCGGTGATCCGCGCCGCGATCACGCTCAAGCTGTGCCAGTTCGAAGAGACCGGCGCGATCGTCGCCGCGATGACCACCAGCCTGCCCGAGGCGCCGAACAGCGGCCGCAACTGGGACTACCGCTTCTGCTGGCTGCGCGACGCGTTCTTCGTCGTGCGCGCGCTGAACAGCCTGTCGGAAGTCGGCACGATGGAAGACTACCTGCGCTGGATGCACGACGTGGTGCGCGGCGCCGACGGCCACGTGCAGCCGCTGTACGGCATCGACCTCGAACGCCAGCTGACCGAGCGGATCGAGAAGCAGCTGCCCGGCTACCGCGGCATGGGGCCCGTGCGCGTGGGCAACCAGGCCTTCGAGCATTTCCAGCACGACGTCTACGGCAACATCGTGCTCGGTTCGTCGCAGGCTTTCCACGACCACCGGCTGTTCCGCCGCGCCGATGCGAGCGACTTCGCGCAGCTCGAGCAGGTCGGCGAGCGTGCGTTCGCGCTCTACGACCAGCCCGACGCCGGCATGTGGGAGCTGCGCACCCGCGCGCGCATCCACACCTCGTCGTCGCTGATGTGCTGGGCCGCCTGCGACCGGCTGGCCAAGATCGCCCAGGTGCTGAAGCAGCCGTCACGGGTGACCTTCTGGCGCGAGCGGGCCGACCTGATCCGCCACCGCATCCTGACCGAAGCCTGGAGCGACGAGCGCCAGGCCTTTGTCGAGAGCTTCGGTGGCCGCGAGCTCGATGCCAGCGTGCTGCTGATGGCCGAGGTCGGCTTCTTGCCGGCGTCCGACCCGCGCTTCATGAAGACCGTCGACGCGATGGAGCGCACGCTGTGCGACGGCCCCTTCATGCGCCGCTACGAAGCGCCCGACGATTTCGGCCGGCCCGAGACCGCGTTCAACGTCTGCGCCTTCTGGCGCGTGGACGCACTGGCCCGCACCGGCCGGCGCGACGAGGCGCGCGAGGCCTTCGAAGCACTGCTGGCCCGGCGCAACCACGTCGGCCTGCTGTCCGAAGACCTCGACCCGAACACCGGCGAGCTGTGGGGCAACTTCCCGCAGACCTATTCGATGGTCGGCATCATCAACGGCGCAATGCAGCTGTCCGCCCCCTGGGCTGATGCAGTTTGAGCCCCCACGCCCCCTTCCGGGGGCTGCCCCCCGAAGGGGCTGAGCCCGGACATGAAAGGTCCAGTGGACCTTTCATGCCTGGCGAAGGGGCGGGCCACTGGCCCGCCGCGGTCTGCAAGACCGCGCAGCGGCCCGGCCAAGCCGGATCCGCGCACGCCACTTGAAGAAGAGCGACGCTTCGCTCGCTCTCCAAATGCGCCTCTGCCGTGCCGAATGGCCACACCGCACAGTCCTGCCACACAGTCACGCTAACCTTGTCGCTTCACGACAGAGTCGAACAAGGAGCGCCCCATGCCCACCCCCGCCGCTGCCCCCATGCGCTACCGCCGCCTCGGCCGCGCCGGCCTTCAGGTGAGCGAGCTGTCGCTCGGCTCCTGGGTCACCTACCACAACCAGGTCAATGTCGACGCGGCGGTCGAGATGATGGCCGCGGCTTTCGATGCCGGCATCAACTTCTTCGACAACGCCGAGGCCTACGCGGGCGGGCGCAGTGAAGAACTGATGGGCCAGGCGATCAAGCGCCTGGGCTGGCCGCGGCTGAACTACGTCGTCTCGACCAAGTTCTACTGGGGCCTGCCCGACGCGGTGACCGTCAACCGCCGCAACACGCTGAACCGCAAGTACCTGATGCAGGCCATCGACGGCTCGTTGAAGCGCTTCGGCCTCGAACACATCGACCTCGTCTACTGCCACCGGCCCGACCCGCAGACGCCGGTCGAAGAGACCGTCTGGGCGATGAGCGACATGATCACGCAGGGCAAGGCGCTGTACTGGGGCACCAGCGAATGGAGCGCGGCCGACATCCGCGCCGCCTGGGAGATCGCCGAGCGCCACCACCTGCACAAGCCGGTGGTCGAGCAGCCGCAGTACCACCTGTTCCACCGCGAGCGCGTCGAGCAGGAATACGCCCGCCTGTACGAAGACCTGGGCTTGGGCCTGACGACCTGGAGCCCGCTCGCCTCGGGGCTGCTGAGCGGCAAGTACGGCAGCGGCATCCCGGCCGGCTCGCGCGGCGCGATGGAAAGCATGGGCTTCCTGCGCGACGGCCTGACCGACGCCGCCAAGAACGCCGCCGTCGCCGAGCTGGCGCCGATCGCACGCGAGCTCGGCGCCACCACCGCGCAGCTGGCGATCGCCTGGGTCAGCAAGAACCCGCGCGTGTCCAGCGTGATCACCGGCGCGTCAAAGGTCGAGCAGCTGCGCAGCAACCTTGGCGCCCTCGCGGTGGCCGACAAGCTCACCCCCGATGTGATCGAGCGCATCGAGGCGATCACCTCGCCGCTGGCCGAATGAGCGCCGCACCGGCCCTGGTGGTGGGCCAGGGTGGCTACGAGATCTCGACCGACCCCGCGCGGCTGGATGTCGAGGCCATCCACGCCTACCTGACGCGCAGCTACTGGTCACCCGGCATCTCGCGGGCGCTGGTCGAGCGGGCGGCGGCGCATTCGTTGTGCTTCGGCCTTTACGATGCCGCTGAACAGGTCGGTTATGCCCGGGTGGTCACCGACTGCACCACCTTCGCCTACCTGTGCGATGTCTACGTGCTCGAAGCGCACCGCGGGCAGGGCTTGTCGAAGTGGCTGATGCAGACGGTCCAGGCCCACCCGGACCTGCAGCACCTGCGCCGCTTCATGCTGGCCACGCGCGATGCGCACGGGCTGTACGCGGCGTTCCAGTTCACGCCGATCGCGCACCCGGAGCGGCTGATGGAGATCGTGGTGCCCGACGCGCACCTGCACGCCGCGGCGGCCGGCCGCGGCTGAGCGCCGTCAGCGCTTGCGCGCGGTCAGCACCGGCTGGAACAGCACGTCGTCGTGGCGGCGCAGGTCGCCGAAGCCGGCCACGTGCAGCAGCGTCAGCAGCTGGTCGATCGTGACCGCGTGGTAGCGGCTTTTGAGCACCTGGGTGCGGCAGTCGCCGGCCGGTGATTCGTGGGTCAGGTAGACGCGCAGGTCGTAGTGCGTGTCGCTGTCCCATTCCCAGACCTGGGTCGCGAGGAAACGGTCACCGTTCTCGTAGCGCAGGCCGTATGGCCGCACATCGGGGTTCTGGCGTTCGATCGCGGCGTAGTCGCGCACCGACAGCAGCAGCATGCCGCCCGGCTTCAGGCAGCGGTGCGCGCTGCGAAAGGCCTGCAGCAGCTCGTCCTCGGTCAGCAGGTGCGGCACGCTGTTGTCGCAGGCGATCACCGCGTCGGCGCTGGCGTCGCCGGCCTCGGCCAGCGTGCGCAGGTCGTCGATGCGGACCTGGGCCTTCAGGCCACGGTAGGCCAGCTCTTCGTTCAGGCGCCCCACTGCGCCCGCCGAGATGTCGGACGCGCTGAGGTGGTAGCCGTAGGGCAGCAGGCCCAGCGTCTGGGTGCCGATGCCGCAGGCCGCGTCCAGCACATGCGCGCCGGGGCCGACGCCGTGGCGGGCGAGCAGGCCGGCCAGCGCGCGGCCTTGCTGGGCCGAGGCGGCCTCCCAGTCGCCGTAGAGCAGGTGGTAGAAGGGGGCCAGTTCGTCGTAGAAGCTCGCGATCATGGGACCTCGGTTCTTCTTCATGGGGTGACGATGGATGCGGGCCGGCGGCGCCCAGGCACCGCGGGTCGCATTCTGCGCCGATTCAGCGCCGGCAGGCACTCAGCCCGGGTTCAAGGCCGCCAGGCGCTCGGGCGTGCCGACGTCGGTCCACGCGCCGTGCCACAGCCGCGCGCCCAGCCGGCGCGCGCCGATCGCCGCGTCCAGCCGCGGGCGCAGCGGCATGCGGGTGCCGGGGGCGATGTCGCTGAACATCGCGGCACGGAACAGGCCCACGCTGGCCCAGGTGTAGCGCTGCGGCGCCTGCGCCAGCGCGAGGCCGTCGGGGCCGATGCCGTAGTCGCCGCGCGGGTGGTGCGGCGCATTGGGCACCATCCACAGCTCGGCCAGGCGCTCGGGGTGGCTGGCCATCTCGTCGACCGCGGCAGCAGGAAAGTCGAAGCCCGGCAGGAACACGTCGCCCGAGACGACCCAGAACGGCGCCGTGTCGTGCTGCGGCGCGAGCCAGGGCAGGGCCTTGGCGATGCCGCCGGCGGTCTCCAGCGCGCCGCCGTGGTCGCGCCCTTCCATCGAGTAGTGGATGCTCAGGCCGAAGCGGCTGCCGTCGCCCAGCACGGCCGGGAACTGCTCTTCGAGCCAATCGGTGTTGACGACCACCTCGCGCACGCCGGCCGCGGCCAGTGCGACCAGGTGCCATTCGATCAGCGGCCGCCCCTGCACCACCAGCAGCGGCTTGGGGCAGCTGTCGGTCAACGGCCGCATCCGCTCGCCGCGGCCGGCGGCCAGCACGATGGCACGGGGGGCCGCGGCAAGGGTCACTGCAGCACCACCGTCGCCACCGTGCCCGGCTGCAGCTCGGCCTTCAGCGTGCAGCCCTGCGCACCGCCCTGGGCGCTGGCGTTGCGCACCGCGGCCTTGGCGTCGGCGCCGCCGGCGTTGTAGGCGTCGATGCGGGCCACCGCGCCGCAGTCCTTGCTGCCCGACAGGCGAGCGGTGACGGCCTGGGCCTGGCTGCCGGGGTTGACCAGCATCACGTAGGTCTTGCCGCCGGCCTGCAGCGCGGCGGCCGGCAGCTCGGCACTCGGCTTGCGCGCGCCCACCGCCTTGGCACCCACCGGCACGCCGCCGAACAAGGCCTTCATCGCATAGGCCACCGGCCGGCGCTGGCCGTCTTCGGACAGCATGCCGTGCTGCTTCTTGGTGAACCCGAAATCCTGCAGCTGCCAGTAGATCAGGCCACTCGCGCCCTGGCCCAGCAGCAGCGTGGCGCTGGCCGCGGCCTGCACGGCATAGGCCGGCGAGTTCACGTCGAGGTCGCCGGCGGCCTGTGCGTTGTCGTCGTTGTGTTTCTTGACGCCGAATTCGGTGACCAGGATCGGGCCGAACTTGCCGCGCCCGAGAAAGCTCGCCATGCCCGGGCTCGCCGCGTCGGCCAGCACCTGCGGCGTGACATACGAGTGCGCGCTGATGTAGCCCAGCGACCTGGCCGTGTTGGCGCTGACCAGGCCACCGATGAAGTGGTCGAAGTCGCGGATGCCGGTGCCGGGGCCGGCGATGGCCCAGCTTTGCAGGCCCCGCACGTCCATCGCGGCGCGGGTCTTCTGCACCAGCGCGGCGTACTGCTCACGCTCGAACTTGGTGTCCCAGGCGCCCTGCGGCTCGTTGGTCAGCTCGACCGCCACCGCCTGCACGCCCTGGCGCTGCAGCCAGACCATCTGCGCGGTCAGCAGGTTGGCGTAGTCGCCCAGGTGTTCGGTCTTCGCAAAATGCGCCTGCTGCTTCGAGCCGGCCTTCTGCATGCGCTTGTCGGCCCAGGGCTCAGGCATGCGCCAGAAGATCAGCACTGGCTGGATGTTCAGCTCTTTCATGCGGCGGTTGAACGCCGCCAGGCGGTCGCGCTGGGCCGGGTTGTCGTTGCGCTGAAGCACCTCGAGCAACTGGTCCACGCTCATGCCGGGGCGCAGCTGGTCGAAGGTCAGCTTGGGGATCAGCGAGACACGCACGAAGCGTGCGTTCAGCTCTTTCAGCAGCGCGCTGCCGGCGTCGTCCGAATCGGCGGCGGCGTTGGTGGCGGCCAGCTTCGCGCGCGCCTTGGGCCCGAGCTTCGGGCCGGCCGCATCGGCACCACCGCGGTCGCCCTTGAGCCAGACCTGGGTGCCGAAGCCGATGAAGTCGTGGGCCTGGCTGAAGTCGAAGTCCACCGTGACCTCGGCCGCCGAGGCCGCGCCGCCGGCTGCCAGCACGCAGGCCGCGGCCAACCGCGCGGCACCGCGGCGCCAGCGCACCGGGCGCGATGAAATGATCGACAGACCTCCGCCGCGTTGACCGCTCATCCACAGGCTCCTGCAAGGTTCAAACACACGAATGCGGCCGGCACCTTAGCAGAGGGGGTCGGCCATTTGCAGCAATACACAGCAATACGGTAACGGCCTGTGGCGCCGTGGTCGGGCGCGCGTCAAGGCCCGGTGGGGGCCGGCAGCGGCAGCTCGCCGCGCAGCAGCCGGTGCCGCTCGGTGTGCGCCGGCGCGAACAGCGCGGCCAGCCGCGCCATCACCGCCTCGGCCTGCGCCGAATGGTCGGCGCCGAGGTTGCAGACGTAGACGTCGAGCGTCACCGCGCCCAGCTCGGGCCAGGTGTGCACCGCCAGGTGCGACTCGGCCAGCAGCACCACGCCGGTCACACCCGGCGCATGCGTGGTGCCCGGCCGCGGCGTGAAGCGGTGGAACAGCTCGCCCACGGCCTGCAAGCCCACCGCCTGCACCGCGGCGAGGCAGGCGCTGCGCAGGGCCTGCGGGTCGGTCATCGCAGGCGTCTCGGCGGCGCAGCCACGCAGGTCGGCGGTGAGGTGCAGGCCTTGCATCGTGGCGTGGATTATCGGCCGCCCCTCGACGGCCAGGGGGGATCCACCCCTAGCCGGTCTCCCGCGATCGGGGCCCCGAACCCCCGCGGGAGCGGGAGGGCGCGGCCAGGCCCACCTGCCTACGCTGGGCCCCGTGGTGATTCGCACCACAGCGCTGCCGCCACGAGGCGTGGCGCCTCAACCTTCAGGGAGACATCATGCGACTGAAACTGACCCTCTCGATGACCACCGCCGCGCTGCTGGCGGCCATCGCATCCCCCGGGCACGCGACCGTGCTGCCCTACAAGAACGTCGACGCGCTGGTGCACGAAGCCGATGGCATCGTGATCGGCACGGTGCGCTCGGTCCAGGCCGCGGCGAGCAGGCCGCACGACGTGCACACCTACGTCACGCTCGACCACCTCGATGTGCTGAGCGGCCAGCTCAACGCGCCGACGCTGACACTGCGCCTGCGCGGCGGCCTGGTCGACGGCCGCGGCCTGCATGTGGACGGCGCACCGAACTTCGCGCCGAACGAGCGGGTGCTGCTGTTCGTGCAGGGCAATGGGCAAGACCTGGTGCCGCTGGTCGGCTGGGGCCAGGGCCTGTTCCGCCTGGTGCCCGATGCCACCACCGGCAAGACCAAGGTGCAGGACGCCGAAGGCCACGACGTGGTCGGCATGGCCGACGGCCACCTGCAGCATCGCGACGGCGAGCAGATGGACGTGGTGCTGCTCGGTGCGCCCGAGATGACGCTGGCCCGCCAGCCCCGGCCCGAAGCCCACGCCGGCCAGACCGACGACGGCTCGGCCAGCACGCTGGTCGATGTGCAGGCGATGCCGGCCCGTGCGATGTCGGCCGATCGCTTCGTCGCCGAGATGCGCCAGCGCGCCGCCGGCCACTCCGGCAAGGCACTGCGCAGCGTGACGCTGCAAGACCAGCAGGCCGACGCGATGGACGGCGCCGACGCCACCGCCGTCCACAGCCGCCCGGCCGCCCAGCCGGTCGCGATGCCCGAAGGCGCCGGCGTCAGCCTGCCCGCGCAGCGCGCCGTGCCGTCCCTGGCCGACCCGCGCTGAAGCGCGCGTCGCCATCCCCCGAACACCGACCGATTCAAGAGGACCCCATGAACACGATCGACAAGACCTCGGCCCGCCGCGGCCTGCGCAAAGCCGCCGCCGCGCTCGGCCTGCTGGCGATGACGGCCTCGGCCGCCAACGCCGCCACCTGGCTCGAATGCGAAGGCAACAAGATCAAGTGGAACAACAACTGGACCAACATGTACATCAGCACCACGTCGTTCCCCGCCGGGTCGACCTGGGACAGCGACCTGCAGAACGCGATGTGGCACTGGAACAATGTCAAAGGCGCCGGCTTCAACTTCTACGTCGGCCGCGACACCGATGGCAGCCACTCGAAGGACAATGGCACCAACGAGATCTACATGCACGGCACCGAGGTCGGCTCGGCGCTGGCGGTGACCTTCAGCCGCTACCACTGCTACTGGCTGTTCGGTTACCAATACGGCCGCGACGAAGCCGACATCGCCTTCAACAGCAACCTCGGCTGGAACACCGGCAAGCTGAACTACGCCAGCCTGGGCTCGCCCTACAACTTCGAGCTGGTGGCGTTGCACGAACTCGGCCACGCGCTGGGCCTGGGCCACTCGGACGGCGTGCAGGCGACGATGAACTCGTACTACGCCAACGGCGGCCCGCTGGGCAACAACAAAGAGGTCGACCCGCTGCCCGACGACCGCTCCGGCGTGCGCGCGCTGTACCCCGACGGCACGACCGAGGCCGACGTCGCCAGCTCGCCGTTCAAGCGCACCGGCACCGGCACCACTGGCCTGGTCAGCTCGCCGACCTCGGCCGCGCGCGGCTCGTCGGTCAACATCGGCTACACCTTCGCCAACCTGGGCACGGCCACCGCCACCTTCAACATCGGCTTCTACCTCTCGACCAACAACATCATCAGCACCGGCGACCGGCTGCTGGGCAGCAACACCGGGGCCTGGGCCTCGGCCGGCGCGCTCGGCACCTACACCCGCACGCTGACGATCCCGGCCGACGTCGCCCCGGGCACCTACTACCTGGGCTTCCTGGTCGACAAGGACTCGGGCATCGCCGAGGCCAACGAAGGCAACAACGGCCAGCCGATGCCGCGCTCGATAACGATCTATTGACCCCCACGGCCCCCTGCCAGGGGCCTGCCCCTCGAGGGGGCTGAGCCCGGACATGAACAGTCCTGAGGACTGTTCGTGCCTGGCGAAGGGGCGGGCCTCTGGCCCGCCGCGGTCTGCAAGACCGCGCAGTGGACCGGCAAAGCCGGATCCACGCACGCCACTTGAAGGCGGCGGCTCCTGCGGAGCGCCTGTCTTGGGCGTTCGTCCTCAAGCTTTTCCGCACTCGATCTGACTGCAGATCGCACCCAGCCCACGGTCGTGGGCTCGCGGGGCCCGCTTCCTGGCCGGAAGCCGGGCCCCGCACCTCATTTGGGCTGGGTCAAGCTGGTCGCGGGCGGCTCAGCCGGCGGCCCGCATAAAATCGCCGGTTCTCCCCCGCTTCCCCGACCGGCCCCGCACCGGGGCCTTGGACCGCCCATGGCCGCTGACACCTCGCTCCCCCGCAAAGAAGAACCCCTGCAGATGGCCGACGCCATCCGCGCGCTGGCGATGGACGCCGTGCAGCAGGCCAACTCGGGCCACCCCGGCGCGCCGATGGGCATGGCCGAGATGGCGCAGGCCCTGTGGGGCCGCCACCTCAAGCACCACCCCGGCAACCCGCACTGGGCCGACCGCGACCGCTTCGTGCTGTCCAACGGCCACGCGTCGATGCTGATCTACGCCGTGCTGCACCTGACCGGCTACCAGTTGCCGATCGAGCAGCTGAAGGCCTTCCGCCAACTGCACAGCATGACCCCGGGCCACCCGGAGGTCGACGTGACGCCGGGCGTCGAGACCACCACCGGCCCGCTCGGCCAGGGCATCACCAACGCGGTCGGCATGGCGCTGGCCGAGAAGCTGCTGGCCGCCGAGTTCAACCGTGACGGCCACACGATCGTCGACCACCACACCTACGCCTTCCTCGGCGACGGCTGCCTGATGGAAGGCGTCAGCCACGAAGCCTGCGCGCTGGCCGGCGCCTGGAAGCTGAACAAGCTGATCGCGCTGTACGACGACAACGGCATCTCGATCGACGGCCCGGTCACGCCCTGGTTCATCGACAACACGCCGCAGCGCTTCAAGGCCTATGGCTGGAACGTGATCGACGCGGTCGACGGCCACGATGTGAACGCCATCGACGCCGCGATCGCCAAGGCCCGCGCCTCGACCGACAAGCCGACGCTGATCGTCTGCAAGACGGCCATCGGCAAGGGCTCGCCCAACCGCGCCGGCACCGCCAAGGCCCACGGCGAGCCGCTGGGCGGCGACGAGATCAAGCTGACCCGCGAGGCATTGGGCTGGAACCACGAGCCCTTCGCGCTGCCCGACGACATCCGCGCCGCCTGGGACGCCCACGCCGCCGGCGAAAAGGCCGAGGCCGACTGGAACACCCGCTTCGCCGCCTACGCTGCCGCCTTCCCCGAGGCCGCGGCCGAGTTCACCCGCCGCATGGCCGGTGACCTGCCGAAGAATTTCGCCGAGCTCGCGGTCGAGGCCGTCGGCAGCGCCCACGACAAGGCCGAGACGGTCGCCAGCCGCAAGGCCAGCCAGATCGCGCTCGAGCACTTCACCGCCGCGCTGCCCGAGCTGCTGGGCGGCTCGGCCGACCTGACCGGCTCGAACCTGACCAACACGAAGAGCACGCCGGCGCTGCGCTTCGACAGCAAGACCGGCGCGGTCATCAAGACCGAGGCCGGCCAGATCGGCCACCACATCAACTACGGCGTGCGCGAGTTCGGCATGGCCGCGGTGATGAACGGCGTCGCGCTGCATGGCGGCTACATCCCCTACGGCGGCACCTTCCTGACCTTCAGCGACTACAGCCGCAACGCCATCCGCATGGCCGCGCTGATGAAGCGCCGCGTGATCCACGTCTTCACGCACGATTCCATCGGCCTGGGCGAAGACGGCCCGACGCACCAGTCGATCGAGCACGCCGCCAGCCTGCGCCTGATCCCGGGGCTGGACGTCTGGCGCCCGGCCGACACGACCGAAACGGCCGTGGCCTGGACGATGGCACTGGCCAACAAGCACCGCCCGAGCGCACTGCTGCTGAGCCGCCAGAACCTGCCCTACGCGCCCAAGCAGGACGCCGACGTGATCACCCGCGGCGCCTACGTGCTGGCCGAGCCGAGCGAGGTCGGCCTGAAGAAGGCCGCGCAGGCCGTGATCATCGCCACCGGCTCCGAAGTGCAGCTGGCGCTGCATGCGCAGCAACTGCTGGCGCAACACAAGGTCGCGGTGCGCGTGGTCTCGATGCCGTCGACCACCGTGTTCGACCGCCAGGACACCGCCTACAAGACCGAGGTGCTGCCGGCCAAGCTGCCGCGCATCGCGGTCGAAGCCGGCGTGACCGACTTCTGGTGGAAGTACGGCTGCGCCGCCGTCGTCGGCATCGACCGCTTCGGCGAATCGGCCCCGGCCGGTGAGCTGTTCAAGCTCTTCGGCTTCACCGCGGAAAACCTCGCGCTGACGGTGCGCAAAGTTCTCGCCAAGTAACTCGGGCAGGGGCAGACTGGAAGGTCTGCCCCTTGTTCGTTGGGCCCGCCACAACCAGTTTTGTTTCAACCTAGGAAGACGTTCATGACCATCAAGATCGGTATCAATGGTTTCGGCCGCATCGGCCGCATGGTGTTCCGCGCCGCGGTGCAGAACTTCGCCAACGACATCGAGGTCGTCGGCATCAACGACCTGCTGGAGCCCGACTACCTGGCCTACATGCTGAAGTACGACAGCGTGCACGGCCGCTTCAAGGGTGAAGTTGCGGTCGACGGCAACACGCTGATCGTCAACGGCAAGAAGATCCGCCTGACCGCGGTCAAGGACCCGGCCGAACTGAAGTGGGGCGAGGTCGGCGCCGACATCGTCGTCGAATCGACCGGCCTGTTCCTGACCAAGGAAACCGCCGAGAAGCACATCGCCGCCGGCGCCAAGAAGGTGGTCATGTCGGCCCCGAGCAAGGACGACACGCCGATGTTCGTCTACGGCGTCAACGACAAGAGCTACGCCGGCCAGGCCATCATCTCGAACGCCTCGTGCACCACCAACTGCCTGGCCCCGGTGGCCAAGGTGCTGAACGACGCCTTCGGCATCAAGCGCGGCCTGATGACCACGGTGCACGCCACCACCGCGACGCAGAAGACCGTCGACGGCCCGAGCAACAAGGACTGGCGCGGCGGCCGCGGCATCCTCGAGAACATCATCCCGTCGTCGACCGGTGCGGCCAAGGCGGTGGGCGTCGTGATCCCCGAGCTGAACAAGAAGCTGACCGGCATGAGCTTCCGCGTGCCGACCTCCGACGTGTCGGTGATCGACCTGACCGTCGAGCTGAACAAGGACGCCAGCTACGAAGACATCTGCAACGCGATGAAGGCGGCGGCCGCCGGCCCGATGAAGGGCGTGCTCGGCTACACCGAAGACAAGGTCGTCTCGACCGACTTCCGCGGCGAAGCGATGACCTCGGTCTTCGACGCCGAAGCCGGCATCGCGCTGGACAAGACCTTCGTCAAGGTCGTGGCCTGGTACGACAACGAGTGGGGCTACTCGAACAAGGTGCTCGAGATGGTGCGGGTGATCGCGGGGTAACTGGCCCCCACGGGCCCTCCGGGGCCCTGCCTTGCAGGCCGCGCCAAGCCAGAGGCTTGGCCCTTCGCCAGGCAGGAACAGTCCTCAGGACTGTTCATGTCCGGGCGAAGCCCCCCGAGGGGGCTCGCGCAGCGGACCGGCGAAGCCGGATCCGCGCACGCCACTTGAGGAGCGGCGGCTCCTGCGGAGCGCCGTTCGATTCAACGAAGAGCCTTGCGAGGCTCTTTTTTCTTGGCGCTTGCGACGCGCTCAGCTGTCGAAATGCCGCACCAACACCGGCTGCACGCTGGTGTGGTTTTCGATACGTTTGAGCAGCGCGCTGAATTCGGGCCGGTTCTTGGCCAGGTGCGCACGCGCGCCAGACCATTTGGAGACCACCGCGGCCATCAGGTCGAGGGCGCCGGGGGTGGGGCTGCCGCTGAGGAACGGGGAGGCCGGGAACTGGTCGGCGAAGATTTCCCAGTGGCGGTGCAGCATGCGGCGCGCGGCTTCGCGCACCGAGGCGCGGGCTTCGTCGCCGTCGTCGGTGGTGTAGCGCTCGGGGTAGTCGCTGGCGCTGATCGCGCTGTAGCAGTTGGCAGCGATGAAGACCAGGCCGCGCAGCGTCTGCGCGCGGGCGCTCTCGTCGGCTGGCAGCAGCGCGCTGTGCGGGTGCTGCAGCCCGAGGTGGATCAGGATCGCGGCGCTCTCGGTCATCACGCTGCCGTCGGGCAGCACCAGGGTCGGGATCTGGGCCAGCGGGTTGACGCGGCGCAGCTCGTCGATCGCCGAGTCTTCTTCCCAGGCCGACGCGCGAACCTGGCGAAATTCGAGCCCGCAACGCTCCAGCGCCGCTTCGACGATCGCCGAGCCGCTGCCGCGTGAGCCATAAAGCGTGTACATGGTGACCTCCTTGTGGGGTGAGGGGGAACTACTCGAAACCTAGGTCAGGACCAGCGGCAGGCTGCGCAGCCGCTGGCCGGTGAGTGCAAACAGGGCGTTAGCCAGCGCCGGCGCCACCGGGGGCAAGGCCGGCTCGCCCATGCCGGTGGGCACGCGCGTGCTGTTGACCAGGTGGGTCTCGACCACCGGCGCGCCCCGCAACGCCAGCAGCGGCTGGTCGGGGAAGTTGCGCGCCTGGACCTCGCTGCGCACGATGTCGATGCGGCCGTGCAGCGCCGCCGTCAGGCCGAAGACGACGCTGCTCTCGACCTGCTGCGCCACGCCGTCGGGGTTGACGACGGTGCCGCAGTCGACCGCGCAGGCCACGCGGTGCACACGCGGTTTCTTCTGGCCATCGACCGTTTCGACCGACACCTCCAGCACCATCGCGACGATGCTGCCGAAGCTTTCGTGCAGCGCCAGGCCCCGGGCCCGGCCGCCGCCGGTTGGCCCCAGCCGGCCTTGTCGGCCGCCAGCTTCAGCACCGCGGCGTGGCGCGGCATGCCGGGCAGCAGGGCCAGGCGAAACGCCAGCGGGTCGGCCTTGGCTTCATGGGCCAGCTCGTCGATGAAGCTTTCGCTGAAGAACGCGTTGTGCGAGTGGCCGACCGAGCGCCAGAAGCCGATCGGCACGCCGCTGTGCGTGGCCACATGCGCCATGCGCTGGTGCGGCGCTTCGTAGGGAAGGTCGAACAGGCCCTCGGCAGTCGTCTTGTCGGGCGTGTCCACCGGGCCGGCCAGCGCGGGCAGTGTGCGCTCGATCCAGCGTGGGCTGATCGCGTCGCCGGCGCTGTGGATCGTCAGCGTCTGCAGCCGGCCGTTCGCGTCGAGCCCGCCTCGCAGCAGCGCCGCGCCGGCCGGGCGGTAGAAGTCGTGCGTGAAGTCTTCTTCGCGCGGCCACACCAGCTGCACCGGCCGGTTATTGGTTTCCAGCGCCACGCGCACCGCCTGCGCCACCACGTCGACCTCCAGCCGGCGGCCGAAGCCACCACCAAGGTAGGTCACATGCAAGGTGACCCGCTCGGGGTCGACGCCGGCCACGCGCGCCGCCGCGTCGCGCGCCGGGCCGGGCACCTGCGTCGGCGCCCAGACCTCGACCGTGCCGTCGGCATGAACCTGCGCGGTGCAGTTCATCGGCTCCATCGTCGCGTGGGCCAGGTAGGGCGCGCGGTAGACGGCTTCGACCCGCTTGGCTGCGTGCGCCAGCGCCTTGACGTCATCGCCACGTGAATGGAAGCCAAAACCGTCGTCGTGGTCGGCCGCGCTGCGCGCCTGGATCTCGAGCCGATCGAGGATCGCCGCCGAATCGACCGTGCCGCCGGCCGGCGGGCGCCAGTCGATCTCGAGCGCTGCCATGGCCTGGCGCGCGTGCCAGGTGCTGCGTGCGACCACCGCGACGGCGTCGGTCGCACCGGCCAGCGGCCCCAGGCGCACGACGCGCTCGACGCCGGGCTTTTGCATCGCCGCGCTCGCGTCGATGTGGCCGGGCGCGCCGCCGATCGCGGGCGCATGGCGCACCACCGCGTACAGCAGGCCGGGCAGGCGCGTGTCCAGGCCATAGCGCGCCTGGCCGTTGCTCTTGGCGGCCGCATCGCCCCGCGGCTGCGGCCGGCCGATGCGCTGCCATTGGGCGCGCGGCTTGAAGCGCACGTCGCCGGGCCGGGTGTTGGCCGCCGCCGCCGCCAACTCACCGTAGTGCGCCCTGTCGTGGCCGGCGCTGTGCGCGACCACGCCGTTGTCGACGCTGAATTCGTCCACCGGCAGCTTCCAGCGCAAGGACGCGGCGCCCAGCAACTGCGCGCGGGCGGTGGCCGCGGCCAGGCGCAGCGGCTCCCACGCGTCGGCGATGGTCGACGAGCCGCCGGTCACTGCGATGCCCAGTTCACGCGCGAGCTTGCGCACCATCCATTGGCTCAGCCGCGCGCCGGTCGTCTCGTGCCCTGGCTCGGTGCTGCTTGGGTGCAGCGGCAGGCTGCCGACGAACATCGCGACGTTGCCGTAGATCGCGTCGTGCGGCGCCTGCACCGGCTTCACGCGCTCGGGCGCAACATCCATCTCTTCGGCCACCAGCAGCGCGAGCGCGGTGTGCACGCCCTGGCCCATCTCGACATACGGCGTCGCGAACTGCACGCTGCCGTCGGTCAGCACCTTGATCCAGCCGTTCAGCGCGACCTCGCCGGTGCCCGCTGGCAGCAGCGCCGCGCGGCCCAGCCGGCCACGCGGCGGCAGCCCGGCCCAGCCGAGCAGCAAGGCGCCTGTGCTGCCCACGCCGGACAGCAGCCACATGCGTCGAGAAAATTTCATAGATGGTGGCTCGACAGTGGTTCGACTTGCTGACCTTGCCGACTCCACAATGCATTGAGGGGCACGCCACTGATGCTTGCTACGGTGGTGAATCGTACGCAGGATCGCGCGGCAGCAAGGACGTGCCGAAGCGGTCTAAGTTACACAAAGTGAATGGGGTGGTCGCAAGGGCGACGCTGAACAGGTCCCCGTGAGACCGCGCAAGGGACTTGTTCAGCGTTGTCCAAGCATGAGGCTTGGCCTAGCAAGTCCGTGTGCAACGGTACATCGCTGTTCGAAAGATCAAGTGGGATGTTTCTCGAACTCATATCCAAAGCTCCTGTCGATGCGGGCCCCGGGGATCGAGATCGGCCACGCCATGCCATCGTCGATCGCCTGGCGACTGCCAACACGGTGACACGAATCGATATTGGGAAATCCATGGGTCCACCGAAGATCGGGTCCACGACGGCGCTCGTGAGCGATAGACGAGCACTCTTGAACAGAAGGCGCGCAGCCGGCCTTCTGTTCATCGCGATGCTGGGTAAAACCCACAGCCTTGTGGCCGCTGGAGTTGGTGCACTGCAAAGCAGGGCGTCTCCGGTCATCGCCGAAAGGATCAAGACAAACGGATCGTGCAAGGTGCTGATCCGGCTGGCAGCCCGGGAATTGATTGAAGCGAGGCGCCGGGAGACCGACGAAATCTATGCGGACAGGTCCACCACCCTGGCGCAGAAGCAAACGCTGAACGACGCGGCCGGCCAGCGGTACCGAGCCAAGCTGACGGCCATGAAAGCGGCCTTCGCGGCAGCGATGGACTCCGACGAGATCGAAGTCATCGGGGACGTGCCATCTGGTCCTGAAGTGCGAGCCATCGTCCGCTCGCTGGAGGCGCTGGGCCGATTGACGAGCGATCCCTCGGTTGAGTTCGTTTTTGCCGAGGAGGCAGTGAAGCTGCCCTGAGGGCGCGCGCTTGGGCCGCCCCTCAGGCCTTCCTGCCCGGCTGCAGCAGCGCCGCCGCGGTGTGGATCGCGATGCGCACGCGCGGATAGGTGCCACAGCGGCACAGGTTGGTGATCGCCGCGTCGATCTCGGTATCGCTCGGGTTCGGTGTCTTTTGCAGCAGCGCGGCGGCGGCCATCAGCATGCCGCTCTGGCAGTAGCCGCACTGCGGCACGTTGTGCTGCACCCAGGCCTGCTGCAGCGCGTGCGGCGCGTCGGGCTGGCCCAGGCCTTCGATGGTCTTGATCTGCTTGCCGGCAACGGCCGCGACCGGGGTCACGCACGAGCGCGTGGCCTGCCCGTCGACCTGCACGGTGCAGGCACCGCAGGCCGCGATACCGCAGCCGAACTTGGTGCCGGTCAGCGCCAGCACATCGCGCAACACCCACAGCAAGGGCATTTCCGGCGCGATGGCGGCGTCGTCCACCACCGTCTTCCGGCCATTGATCGTCAGCTCCATCGACCCCACACTCCAACGCCCGGCCGGGCGACGAAATGGAGTGTGGCAGATTCGACCCGGCGAAATCAGGCCGTCGGCTGCACGCGCAACGCGGCTTGCATGAGTTGCACCCTGTTTCGGGCACCGAAGCGTTTACGCAACCGGCGCAGGTGGTAGTCGACGTTGTGGCGCGAGATGTCCAGCCGCGCGGCGATCTGCTTGTCGCCCATGCCACGCGACAGCAGGTCCAGGATCTGCGCCTGCGTCGGCGACAGCTCGCCGGTCGGGCTGTCTTCGTCGCCGCTGCCGGGCACGCCGGGCAGCGTGCCGTGAAACTCTTCCAGGCACAGCGCCAGCATCAGCACGCGGCCCAGGGCCGCGTCGTCCAGCCGGCCGACCGGCGCACCGCGGCTGAGCAGGCTGACGAAACGCCGCGCCTGGCCGGGCAAGGCCGGCAGCGCCAGCATCAGGCCACCGACCACGCCGCGCTCGTGCAGGTCGTCGACCAGCGCGCACAGCTCGGCCTTCTGCGCCGCGGCCACCGGCTGGCGCGCCAGCTCGTTCAGCGTCCACACGCAGGGCAGGCTGCTGCGCTCGATGGCGCGCAGGCGCGGGTCGACATCTTGGTAGCGGCGCGCGAAGTAGCGCTCGATCCAGGCGGTGTCGGCATAGTGGCCGCAGAACGAACGCACGATCGGCGTGCCGCGGCTGATGTCCAGGCTGCCGAAGCCGATCTCGTCGAAGCCGATCGCCTGCAACTCGGCCTGCACCAGCTCGCGGCGACGGCGCTCGCTGCCGGCGGCCGTCAGCGCTTCGAGCAGGCGTGGCCGCATGCACCAGGTGTTGGGGCTGTCGTCGGCCATCCGCGACGGGCCGGCGCGCAGCAGGCGGGGTTCGAAGTCGGGGGCGAAGGGGCTGTGGGCACTCAGCCCGCGACAGTCTCGGGAGTTCAGTTCCAGCACGCTGTTTCTCCTCGTCGAGCACATGGCTCATGCGTCAATGAAGGGCGCGCCCCAATGGACTCAACGACGACGTGTTCTTGGGGCGCTCCCTTAGCCAAAGCGCAAGCCGCGGCCAGCAGAGCTCACGCCGTTGCAATTGGCAACGGCCGATACAGGCCGCATGGGCGGCGGCCAGCGGCACGACGCCCGGGTGGAAACGATTGCGGGTATCAGCTGCTCGTAACAGCCTCCGGGGGTGGCACCCAACCCAGCGCCCGCGCCAGCGGCCCGGCCAGCGGCTCGGGCACGGTCTGGTCCAGTGGCACGGTGCGGTCGAGCTGCTCGGCCAGCTCGTTGAGCTGCAGCTGCGGCAGCGTGCGCGCTTCAGCCAACGCGCGGATCTGCGCCGCCACCTCGCCCCGGCCCTTGGCCGCGACGAACGCGCCCGGCCCATGGCCCAGCCGCATCAGCGCGATCGCCACACCGGGCGTGTAGACCACCGCATGGGCCAGCTTCAGCCGGTCGGGCAACGCGCTGAACAAGGCCTCGTGGCGCAGGCTGCGGCGGCGGCCGCGCACATGCGGGTCGCCCTGGTCGTCGCGGTGCTCGCGCTTGACCTCTTCGAGCGACATGCGCTGCTTGCGCAGGTGGTCGAAGCGCTGGAACGCGAAATCGGCCGCGGCGACCAGCACAAAGATCACCGCCGCCCAACCGCTGACGCGCGACAGCAGCGGCCCGGCCACGTCCAGCACCTTCAGCACCGGCGCGTGGCCCAGCCGCACCGCGCCGTCGAGCGACCAGCGCACGCTGGCCCAGACCACGCCGCCCAGCAGCACCGCCTTCAGCACCAGCAGGCACAGCGCAAAGACGTTGCGCCAGGCAAAGATCTGCTGCAGCCCCTGCGCCGGGTTCAGGCGGTTCAGGTCGGGGCGGATGCGCTCCCAGGCCAGCAGCGGCCCGACCTGCAGGAACGACACCAAGGCCGCCGCCGCGGCCGCCAGCAGCACCGCCGGCAGCGCAACGCGCGCCAGCGTCAGGATCGCCTGCACGACGAACGTGTGCAGGAACTCGGGCCCCTGCGCCCACGCCACCGGGTCGACCGCCCGCCACCACAGGCTGCGCACCGCCGGCAGCATCGCCGTGGTCGACCACAGCACGCCCAGCATCGCGCCGAGGAACGCCGCCGCGCTGGTCAGCTCGCTGCTTCTCGGCACATCGCCCTTGCGGCGGGCCTCGCGCAGGCGGCGCGCGGTCGGGGCGAATTTCTTGTCGCTCATCGCCTGGTCATCGCTCGGCCAGGCTGCGCCAGACCGCCAGCACGTTGGTGCCGGGCCGCACGAACTCGGTCAGCGCCTCGTGCAGCAGGCCCAGGCAGATCAGCAGCATGAAGATCGCCACCAGGCTCTTCAGCGGCTGCGCGATCACGAAGACATTGAACTGCGGCACGAAGCGGCCCAGCAGTCCCAGCCCCAGGTCGACCAGCATCAGCACCATCAGCACCGGCGCGCCGAGCTTGACGATCCAGTTGAACAAGGTGTCGGCTTCGTGGATCGCAAAGGCTTCAAGCAGGCGCGGCAGGTCGGGCAGCGGCGCCGCCAGCGGCCAGACGCGGTACGACTCGGCGATCAGCCCGACGACGCCGGTCAGCCCGCCGGCACTGACGAACAGCACCGCCATCACCCAGCCGAGGAACTGGCCGGTCGGCCCGCCCTGGTGGCCGAACGCGGGGTCGAAGAACTGCGCGTTGGCCGCACCGGTGTGAAAGTCGACCAGGTCGCCCACGCTGTGCACCGCCCACATGAACACGCCCAGCCCCAGCCCCAGCACGAGGCCGATCAGCCCCTCTTTGGACGCGATGACCAGCGCCTGGACCGGTGTCACGCCTTCGGCCGAGCCGGCCAGCGGCAGCATCAGGATGGCCAGCAGAAAGACCACGCCGCGGCGCACGTTGCCGGGGATCATCGTGCGCGACAGGAACGGCACGACCATGAACAGCACGAACGGCCGCGGCAACAGCAGCACCACGGCCAGCGCATCGCGGTGCCACTGCGCGAGCACCGGGCCGAGCCAGGCCATCATGCCGCCCGGGTCGGTGGCCAGGGTCTGCGGGTCCATCGCGGCTGGCCCCGGCGTCACCGCTCGAAGCCGCGGCCGCGCCACCAGCGCAGCGGGGCCAGGTCTTCGATCTGTTGTTCTTCGGCGTGCTCGGCGGCGGCCACGGCGCGGGCCTGGGCGCGCTCGATCGCTTGCTGCGCGCGATCGTGCTCTTGCGCGGCGCGGCGCGCACCCGCCTGCGCGCCACGCGCGAACAGCTGGGCCTGCATCGCCTCGGCATGGGCCAGCAGCGCCAGGCGCCGGCTGTCGTCGATGCGGCGTTGCAGCTCGCCGCCCCAGGCGTGGCCATCGCGCCAGTCGGCGGCCGACAGGGCCACGCCCGGCTGCGGGCGCCGCGCCGCGCTGTGGCGTTGCCGCGCGGCGGCCTGCTGCTGCACCTCGGCGTCCTGCCGCATCGCCTCGCCCTGGCGGGTGCGCCAGGCCGCCGCGGCCTGCGACGCACGCGCCGCCGCCAGGCGCTGGCGCCGTTCGCGGATCTGGCGGATCTGCTGCCAGCGTTTGTCGTCGAGCTCGGCCATCGGTGCCCTCAATAGCTGGCCAATGACTGCAGCGCCGCCAGCGCCTGCGGCCAGGCGATCGCGTCGGTCTCGTCCTGACGCAGCAGCGCATCGATCTGCGACTTGTGGCGCACCGCCGCATCGGCCTCGGGGTCGGCACCGGGCCGGTATTCGCCGATCTGCAGCAGCAGCTCGACCTCCTTGTAGCGCGCCATCAGTGCGCGCACGCGGCCGGCGGCGCGGCGATGGGTTTCGTCGACGACCCGCGGCATCACGCGGCTGATGCTGCCCAGCACGTCGATCGCCGGGTAGTGGCCGGCGCCGGCCAGGTCGCGCGACAGCACCACGTGGCCGTCGAGGATCGAGCGCACCTCTTCGGCCACCGGGTCGTTGTCGGCGTCGCCTTCGGTCAGCACGGTGTAGACCGCGGTGATGGTGCCGCGCTGGCCCGGCCCGGCGCGTTCGAGCAACCGCGGCAGCATTGTGAACACCGAGGGCGGGTAACTGCGCCGTGTCGGCGGCTCGCCGCAGGCCAGGCCGATCTCGCGCTGCGCGCGCGCCAGGCGTGTGAGCGAGTCGACCAGCAGCAGCACGCGCTGGCCTTCGTCGCGGAAGTGCTCGGCCACGCGCGTGGCCGCCTGCGCGCAGCGCAGCCGCTCGGCCGCCGGCCGGTCGGAGGTGGCGACCACCATCACGCAGCGTTCGCGGCGCGCCCCGATGCCGACCTCCAGGAACTCGGCCACCTCGCGGCCCCGCTCGCCGACCAGCGCGACCACCACCACATCGGCCTCGCAGTGGCGCGCCAGCATGCCCAGCAGCGTGCTCTTGCCGGCGCCCGGCGGCGCGAAGACCCCGATGCGCTGGCCTTCGCCCAGCGTCAGCAGCGTGTCGAGCGCGCGCACCCCGGTGGGCAGCGGCTGGGCGATGCGCTGGCGTGACAGCGCCGGCGGCGGCGGCGCCTGCACCTCGACCCGCACGCAGGCCGTCAAAGGCCCGCCACCGTCGATCGGCACGCCCAGCGGGTCGAGCACGCGGCCGAGCAGGCCGGGGCCGACCGGGAACTGCGCCGCATGGCCGGTCGGCAGCACCGAGGCGCGCACCGTCAGGCCGTCGATCGCGCCCATCGGCGCCAGCAGCGCGGTGCCCTGGTTGAAGCCCATCACCTCGGCCAGCAGCGGCGCGGCCTGGCCGACCGACAGCTCGCAGACCTCGCCGACCCGGGCCAGCAGGCCGGTGGCCTCGATCGCCGGCCCGATCGCCTTGGTGACCTGGCCGACGACACGCGCCGGCGGCGCCTGGGCCAAACGCTGGCGCAGGTCGGCCAGCGGGTCCAGCGCGGCGGGCACAGGCATCGTCGGCGCGGTCGCGGGCAGCGTGCTCATCACCGCGTGCCGGCCGGCGCATGCAGCGCGCGGCGCAAGGCATCGACCTGCGCCTGCAGGCCCATCTCGACCCGGCCCGATGCCGTCTGCACGCGGCATTCGTCGCCGCCCAGTGTCTCGTCGACGACGACCCGCACCTGGCCGCCGTGGCGGGTGCCGTCGAGTACGCGGCGCACGGCGATCTCGGCCTCTTCGCGCGCGGTGGCCGAGACCCACAGCGTGACCACCGGCTCGTCGGCCCACATCGCCTCGAGCTTGCGCAGCACCGATTCGTAGCGCACGGCCGGCGGCAGCTCGCCCAGGCATTGGGCCAGCGTCTCGACCACCAGGTGGGCCATCGCCTCGCGCTGCGCGTAGACCGCGTGCTCGGTCGCCCAGGCCTGGGCCTGGTGGCGGCGCGCGTGTTCGGCCTGGGCCTCGCGCCAGCCCTTTTGGTAGCCGTCGCGCAGGCGCTGCTGGGCGTCGCGGTCGGCGTCCTTGCGCACGCGCGAGGCTTCGCGCTGCGCGGTACCGATGACCTCGTTGGCGTCGAGCAGCGCGCCGTACTCGTCGGCCTTCAGCACCTTGCGCTCGCTCAGCAGGTGCAGGTGCTCGGCGGTGATCAGAAAAGCCAGTCCCATGATCCGAACCTCTCGGGCAACGCGCACATGAACAGCAGCTCTTCGTAGACCAGCCGCCGCTCGGCCGGCATGGCCGGTGGGCTGGCCTGCGCGACACCGCGCGGAAACTTGACCCGCGCACTGCGCCACAGCCCGTCGCCCTGGGCGGCCAGCAGCCCCAGCATCAGCTGGTAGCTGCGCCGCACGACCATGCGGCCGGCCGCGCGCGGGCGCTGCACCAGTGCGCGCGGGCTCATCGCCAGCGCCGGGCACGAGGGCCAGCGCGAGAGCGCAAAGTCGGGCAGCTCGGGGTCGAGCCGCCGGGCCTGGCGCCACAGCTCCAGCGCCAGCCCGGGGGTTTCGAAATGGTCGCGGTGGGCCACGAAGCCGGCGAACAGGGCCAGCCGGCGCAGCGACGCACCGTCCATCCAGGCCAGGCGCTCGACCGGGCCGTCGGGCCGGGCGGCGGCCTGCGCCGCGTCGGGCACCGCGTGGGTGCGGCGCAGCCAGGCCGAGCTGGCCTGGTGGCCACCGTCGCCTAACGTCATTTTTCCGTTCACCCGCCAGCCGGGCGGCCACCAGCTGGCGTGGGCGTCGAGCGACGGCCGCGTGGCGGCGCGGATGCGCGCGCGCAGCACCCGCGACGAGCGCTCGACCGCCGCCGTGTTCACTTGACGAACCCGGCGCGCCGCAGCCAGACCCGCAGCGGCAAGCCCGAGCGGCGCAGCAGCCACGGCAGCGCCACCACCGCGGCCGCGGCCAGCAGCGCGACGATCGCCAGCGTCAGCAGCGCGGTGTTGCTCAAGCCCAGCGGGCCGCTCGCCTCGGCCGCGGCGCGGGCGCGCGAGGCGGCGGTGCTGACCACTTCGCTGGCCGGCACCAGCGTCAGCGACACCTGCTCGTAGCTCAGGCCTTCGACACTGTGGGCGACCAGCTCCTTGACCGCCGGCGCGAGCAGGCGCAGGTCGGTGCCGGGCCGGTGCTTGATGAAGACCGCCGCCGAGCTGGGCTTCAGCTTGTCGCTCAGCGGGTCGTTGGCCGGGATCACGACGTGCACACGCGCCGAGACGACGCCGTCGATCTCGGCCACGGTGCGCGACAGCTCTTGCGACAGGCCGTAGATGTAGCGCACGCGCTCTTCGGCCGGTGTTGCGACCAGGCCCTGCTTCTGGAACACCTCGCCCAGCGACGCATGGCGCGGCCCGGGCAGGCCGCGCTCTTGCAGCACCTCGACGGCGGCCGGCAGGTCGCGCTCGTCGACCTGCAGCTGCCAGCCAGCCTCGCCGGCCTGGACCTTGGCCGCGTCGATGTGCGCGTTGGCCAGCGCGGCCAGCATCTGGTTGGCCTCGGGCTCGTTCAGGCCGGTGTACAGCTCGACGCGGCAGCCCATCAGCGCCAGCGGCAGCAGCAGCCACGACAGCCGCCACGCGGCGCGGCGCGGCGTCTTATTCATTGCTGCTCAACAGTTGGTGGAAGGTGGTGTTGGCGGCGCTGGCCAACGCGCTGGTCACCGACAGCATCGTGCTCTCGCTGGCCAGCTGGATGCTGGTCTGGATCGCGAAGCTGCTGACGCGCTGCAGGCCGTCGATCGCGGCTTCGTTCAGGCTCATGTCTTCGGCGGCCACCGGCGCCTGCGGCAGGTCGACCTTGCCGGGGGCGATGACGTTGTTCGTCAAGTGGTTCAGCAACTGCATCGGCGCCGACGGGCGGCTGGTGGCCTCGGCGCGCACGCCGCGGCCGATCGCATCAGGGGCCTGGGCGGCCTGGTGCAGCGCCTGCAGCGATTGGTGGAGCATCGGCTCGCCCTGCGGCATGGCGGCGCCGGGCAGGGCGCTGCCGCCCTGCACAGCAGCCGACGCAGGCGCCGGCATGCCGGCGCCGACGGCGGACACGGGATCGATGGGGGCCATGGGTGCCTCCTGGCGGTGCAACAACGACAAACAAGAAAAGCCGGGGCGGCCGGCGAGCAGCCCGCGATGGGCTGCGGGTTCGGGCGCCCCGGCGCGGAGGGTTACTCCTTGACCTTGGCCGACTGGCGCAGGTCGCCGCCCATCTGGGCAGCCAGGTCGCCACGGGCCTTGGCGGCGCCGGTGATGGACGAGGTCTCGAGCTGGATCGAGGCCATCTTGATCGACGCCATCTGGGCTTCCTCGGCGCGCTTCTGGAAGTCGTCCACAGCGCCAGGAACAGTGCCGCCGTCGGTCGGGGTGGGGGTGGTGGAGGCCATGCTTTAACTCCTGTGATGAGTGTTGGAAACAGACAGGGGACACAGCAGGCCGCAAGGGCCCGCGAGATTCCCGCCGCCGGGGCTGCAGCGCCCGGCGGGCGGAAATGGGGCAGGGGCCGGCGCCACGCGGCGCCGACGCCCGCGGGCCGCGACATCGGTGTCACGGCCCATCGTGGTTCTCCTCGGTGGCCTTCGGTGCCGCGAGGTCGTCGGCGCTGACCGGGCCCAACGCGCCGCCGTTGCGCAGCGGCGCGCCTTCGAAATAGCGGTCGCCGTTGGCCAGCTGCACGAAGCGCAGGCCATCGGGGCCTTCGGTGATGCTGACCACGCGCGCCGGCAGCCGGTCGGCCCAGTCGGGCGTGGTGCTGGCCTTGGCGACGTTGGCGATCGGCTTGTAGCGCAGCTCGTCGTCGACCACCACCATCGGGTACAGGTCGCGCGTCAGCCGCTTCACGCGTTCGGGCGTGCCGGCCTGGTCGGTCGCGCCGCTGAGCTGCAGGTGGCCCTGGCCGCGGTAGCTGACCGCCACGCCCGGATCGGCGAGAAACTCGCGCGCCCGACTGACCACTTCGTCCAGCGGCGTGACACTCACCTGCACCCGCCCGCCGACGTTGCCCACGGCCTGCGCCAGCGTGCGTTGGCGCGCGGTCGATTCGACGAAACCGGTCAGGCGCACCGTGCCCGAGGCATCGGGCGGCTGCGCGACCACCTCGGGGAAGTCGCGCAGCACGCTGCGCAGGCGTGCCGCATCGAGCGCCGGGCCGTCGCTGCCGGCCGTGTGGGTCGCCGGCCGCCAGGCCAGCGCCGCAGCGGTGACACCGAACGCGGCCAGCACGACCACCGCCAACGCCTGCGGCCACCAGCGACTCTTGGCGTTGCGCATTGCCGCGCGCGCCGCGGCGGCCGCTTCCTCGTCGAGGAACATCGAGTCCGGCGCGTCGTCGGCCTTCGCCTGCGCGTACTCGCGGTCGATCTGCATGTCGATCGAGCCGACACGCAGCACGTCACCCGGCACCAGGCTGCGGCGCTCGGCGGTCATCGGCGCGCCGTTCAACTCGACCGCCGCTTCGCCCAGGCGCCGCACGGTCAACGCCACTTCGCCCGCCGTCAGCGACAGGTGCTGGCCACGCGCATCGGTGTCGGGCAGCAGCACCTCGCACTCGGGCGCCGAGCCGAGCGTGTTGGCGCCGGCCTTCAGCGTGATGCGGCGCCCGCGCATGCCGCTGCTCAAGAAGCGCAGGCACCAGGCGTCGTGGGGCGTCGGCTGGCTCATGACCCGCTCCAGGGCATCGTCTCGGCCTCGCGGCTGAGCGGCGCCGGGCGCACGCTGGCGGCCCCGACCGGCGCCTCTTGCGACGGCAGGCTCACCGGCGCGGCACCGGCCGCACCGGCGGCATCGGGCAGCACGAAGCGCGGCGTCAGCAGGTAGAAGCGTTCGAGCTTGCCGCCCTTGTCTTCCGAGTACTTGAACAGCCGCCCGATCACCGGGATGGCCGACAAGCCCGGCACGCCCGAGTCGGCGGTGCTCTTGCTCTCGCTCGAATAGCCGGCGATCAGCAGGCTCTTGCCCTCGCCGATCATGGCCTGGGTGTTGACGCTGCGCCGGCGCACGATCGGGATGTTGTCGACCGTTTCGGTGGCCAGGCTGTCGTCGCCGATGTTGATCGCCAGCTTGACGCTGTTGCCGCCTTCCTCGTCGATCACCAGCGGCGTCACGCGCACGTCGGTGCCGGCGCTGACGGTGTACAGGCTCGCGTCCTGGAAGCCGGGCACCTTGACGTAGAACTCGCTCTTGTTCTGCAGGCTGGCCTCGGTGTTGTCCAGCGTCAGCACCTTGGGCCGGGCGATGAACTTGGCGCGGCCGTTGCTCGCCAACGCACTGACACGGGCGAGCAGGAAGTCGCGCATCTCCTTGCCCAGCGCCGCCGTGATCACCACGCCCGAGGGCACCGCCAGCCCGGTCTGGCCGGCGGCGGTGGTGGCACCGGCCCAGGTCAGCGGCGGGTTCGTGCCGTTGCCCGTCTGCACGTCCATCTGCGTGCCGTGGGCACGCCAGTCGACACCGAGCTTGTCGACCGAGTCGTCGCTGACGTCCATGATCGTCAGCTCGATCTCGACCAGCCGCGGCTTGGCGTCCATCGACGCGATCAGCTTGGCGTACTGCGCCATGCGCTCGGGCACGTCGCGGATCAACACCGCGTTCATCCGCGCATCGGCCTGGAACTGCGGCGCATCGGGCGCGGCCGACCAGGCGCCGTCACCGCCATCGGCGCTGGCCGCATCACCGCCGGCCGCGTTGTTGTTGGCATTCGCGGCCGCCGCTGCCGCCGCGGCCTTGGCGCTCTTCATCTTCGGCACGGCGGTTGCGCCGGCCCCTCCACCCAGCGGTGAACTGCTGGCGCTGCGCGATCCGTAAAGGCTGCGCAAGGTGCTGACCACGCCGGGCACGACGACCGGGGCGCCATCGCGCGTCAGCCGCAGGTCGTTGGCCCAGGCGTAGCGCAGCGGGAACATCTTCACCTCGGCGTGGTCGACCTGCGAGGCGCGGTAGTCGATCGACTTGACGATCTGCCGCACCATCTCGACATAACGCTTCGGACCGCTGACGAAGACGCTGTTCTCGTTCTGGCTGATGACGAGCGGGTAGCGCTTGTCCCAGACCTGCAGCTTGTTCAGCGTGTCGGCGATGCGCGGCGCGTTGGTGCCCAGGATCGGCAGCACCTCGTTGCGCGCGTCGGCCGCCTGCTCGATGAACAGCAGCGAGCCGTCGTAGTACCAGGTCAGGCCGTAGTTGCTGCAGACCGCCTCGAGCACCGCCCTCGCATTGCTCGCCTTGCCGCTGCCCACGGTGTTGCCGAAGGTGCCGCTGATGACACCATCGATCTTCGGGTCGACCACCGCGGTGGTCCCTTGCGACGCCGCCAGCTCGCGCAAGAAATCGGCCAGCTTCTTTTCGCTGGCGACGATGCGCACCGGCTTGTTGCTGGTCCAGCGCAGCTCGGCGGCATGGGCGACACCGCTCACGCACAGCGCGGCTATTGCGACACACCGCAGCGCGTGAACCGCACCGCGGCGCTCCGCAGGAGTCGCCGCATTCAAGTGGCGTGCGCGGATCCGGCTTTGCCGGGCCGCTGCGCGAGCCCCCTCGGGGGGCAGGCCCCGGAAGGGGCCGTGGGGGTTCATATTGTTTCCATCCACTCAAAGGCCCGCTCGGCGAAACGCAACACCTCGCGGCCCAGCCAGCTGACGCCGACCGTCAGGCTGATCAACACGACGACCAGGCGCACCGATTGGCCCAGGCTCTGGTCCTGGATCTGCGTCACGGCCTGCAGGATCGCGACACCCAGCCCGGCGACCGTGGCGACGATCACCAGCGGCAGGCTGACCCACAGCACGACCGACAAGGCGTCGCGCGTCAAGCCCAGCAGGTCATGCCCCATGCGCGGCCTCCGTGCCGGTGACCCAGCCAACCGGCTGCAGCGTGATGTCGTCGTCCACCTCCTGGTACGACAGCACCGGCAGCTTCGGCAGCGCCGCCGCGATCATGTTGCGCACGTAGCGCCGCACGCCGCTGGAGACCACCACCACCGTCGTCGCTGGCGCCCCGTCGACGAAGCTGCGCAGCTGGTCGAAGATCGCCTGCTTGATGGCGGGGTCGAGCAGCAGCCGGTTGCCCAGCGCGGTGCGTTCGATCGAGGCTTCGATGCGGTCGATCAGCTGGGTGTCGAACAGCACCGCGTGGATCTCGCGCTGCGGCGTGGCGTGCAGGCTCGTGATGTAGGGGCCCAAGTCGGCGCGCACCAGCTCGGTCAGCGCGATCGAGTCTTCTTCGCGCGGCGCCCAGCGCACCAGGCTCTCGAAGATCGCCTTCAGGTTGCGCACCGGGATGTTCTCGGTCAGCAGGCGGCGCAGCGTCTCGGCGATGCGCTGCACCGGCACGACCCGCGTCACCTCGACCGCCAGCTCGGGCGCCTGGGCCTGCATGCCGTGAATGAGCTGGCGCACCTCTTGCAGCCCGATCAGCGCCGGCAGGTGCTGGCGCGCGACGCGCTCGACCAGCGCCGACAGCGGCGCCTCGGGCGACTGCGGGTCGATCGGCTGCGTGGCCTGCACCACGTCTTGCACCAGCACCGCGACCTGGCCCGGCGGCACGGCGGCCGACGGCGAGATCTGGATCCGCGGGAACACCGGGCCGAGCTCGGCCTCGACGCGGCGGCGCGTGTCGATCAGCAGCTGGTCCAGCTGCGCCGGGTCGATCGCCGCGTGCAGGTCGGGCGCCAGCCGCAGCGCCAGCGGGAAGGTCAGCGCGCCGCCGGCCACGCCGGCGCCGGTGCCGGCATCGTCGTGGAAGATCCATTCCGGCGTGTCGCCGCGCTGGCGATGTTTGCGCGCGGCCCAGGCCAGGCCGAAGATGAAGACCAGCCAGACGACGAAGGCCCAGGCCGGAAAGCCCGGCGCGAACATGAAGCTGGCGACCGCCAGGCCGGCGATGAACAGCGCGCGCGGGTGGTTCGCAAACTGGCCCAGCATCTGCGCGCCCAGCGGCTGCGCATCGTGCTCGCCGCCACCGCCGCAGCGGGTGATCACGATGCCGGCGGCGATCGACACCAGCAGCGACGGGATCTGCGACACCATGCCGTCGCCGACCGTCAGGATCGCGTAGCGCTGCACCGCATGCGCGATGTCCATGTCGTGCATCAGCGTGCCGACCGCGACACCGCCGAGGATGTTGACCGCCGCGACGACCAGGCTGGCGATCGCGTCGCCCTTGACGAACTTCATCGCCCCGTCCATCGCGCCGTGCAGCTGGCTCTCTTGCTCGAGCTGCGAGCGGCGCGCCTGGGCCTGCGCGTTCGACAGGTTGCCGGCGCGCACCTCGGCGTCGATGCTCATCTGCTTGCCGGGCATCGCGTCGAGCGCGAAGCGGGCGCCGACCTCGGCCACGCGCTCCGAGCCCTTGGCGATCACGATGAACTGCACGATCGCGACGATCAGGAACACGACACCGCCGACGACCACGTTGTTGCCGACGATCAGCTTGCCGAACGCATCGATGATCTGGCCGGCATGCGCATGCAGCAGGATCAGCTTGGCCGACGCGATGTTCAGCGCGAGCCGGAACAGCGTGGTGAACAGCAGCAGCGACGGGAAGGTCGACAACGACAGCGCCGAGCCGACATACATCGACACGATCAGCAGCGCGACGCTGACCGACAGGTTGGCCGCGATCAGCAGGTCCAGCGCGGCCGGCGGCAGCGGCAGCATGAACAGCGCGACGATGCCGACGAGGAACAGCGCCAGCAGCGCGTCGCTGTGGCGCATCGCCGCCGTCAGCGGCGAACGCGGCCGCTGCGCAACGGTGGTTCCTGTGAACAAGGGCATGGGGTCGGCCGAGAGGCAGTGAGTCAGGCTGGGGATGTTGGCCATGAAGCCGCCCGCCCTCAACGACGAGGATTCGTAATGCAGGGCTTTCGCCGTGTGCCGCGGGCCCGCATACGCCGACTCGTAGTTCACGCGCGGCGGGCCGGTGCCTATGCTGCATCCGCTCTGGTGACCCGGCGCATGGCGCGCCCATGGGATCTCTTCATTCGCTCATGACGGCGCCAGGCTTGCCCCATGCACATGCCCCCGGCCACCTTGTTGATGCCCGCCTGGACGCCGCTCGGCGAGGCCCGCGCCTTGCCACGGCTGTGGCCGGGCTTTGCGCAGACCTGCCGCACGCTGGCCGGCCGGCCCTGGCCGCTGGCGCTGCAGGGGTGCGCCACCACCACGCTGCGGCTGGACCCGATCGCGCCGGCCTCACCGCCCCATTGGAGCGAAGCGGTCGCGCTGCGGCTGCGCTGGCAGGGCCACGACGGTGAACTGGCGCTGGATGCCGCCGCGCAGGCCTGGTGCCTGGGCGACGAGGTGCCCGGCGATGCGCCGCTGGGGTGGCGCCAGATCCTGCTGGCCGACCGGCTGCACGGGCTGGCGCGCGCGCTGCTCGGCAGCGTGCCCGAGTGGGAGCCGGCCACCACGCCGTGGCCACGCGACCCGAACACCTTTTGGTGCCGCGTCGGCGCCGATCCCGCCTGGCCCACCAGCACCAACATCAGCGCGGGCCATGCCCGCCTGCGCTGGGCCTCGGCCGAGGCCTGGTCGGCCTTTGCCGATGCGGTGCTGCGGCACGCCCAGCCGCCGACCACCGACGCGCCCACGCAGCCCCTCTCGCACCGGGTCCGGCTGGGTGCCTGCCCGATCCCGCTGCGGCTGGAACTGGGCCGCACGCGGTTGGACCTGGCCTCGCTGCGCCAGATCGAGCCGGGCGACATCGTCGCGGTGGACGAATGGCGCCCGCGCGGCGGCGCGCTGGGCGTGCAGCTGTACGCCGGCCGCCGCGGCGAAGCGCAATGGCCGGCCGAGGTGCGCCAGACCCGATTGACCGTTCTCACTGCCACGGAGGCCACCATGAACGCCCCCCGCGCTGCCAGCGCCGCTTCGTCACCATCCCCCGCGGCCGCCCCGGCGCCGGCCGCGCTGCAGGCCACGCGCGTGGCCGACGCCACCTTGCCGATCGAGCAGCTCGAGAAGCTGGAGGTGACGCTGCACTTCGACCTTGGCGGCCTGGCGCTGAAGCTGGAGGCACTGGAGCAGGTGGCCGCCGGCCACGTGCTGGAGCTGCCGCAACCGCTGAACCAGTGCGAGCTGAGCATCCTGTGCCAGGACCGGCTGCTCGGCAAAGGCCAGCTCGTCGCGGTGGGCGAGCGCCTGGGCGTGCGGGTGACCGAGTTCGCGGTGAGCGCCGATGCAGCACCTGCCTGATCCGGCCACCGTCTTCACGCTGATCCTGGCGTTCGGCGTGGCGCCCTTCGTGGCGCTGATGATGACCTGCTACACCAAGCTGGTGATTGTCTTCGGCCTGCTGCGCACCGCGCTGGGCCTGCAGCAGACACCGCCCAACATGGTGCTCAACGGCATCGCGGTGATCCTGTCGATCTACGTGATGGCGCCGGTGGCGATGGACATCGGCGACAACATGAAGCTGCACCCGGCCGCCAGCACCGCCAGCCCGACCGAGCAGATCGGCAGCGCGGCGGCGGCGGCCGAAGGGCCGATGCGCGCCTTCTTGAAAAAGCACGCCCAGCCGCGCGAGCGCCAGTTCTTTCTGAAGACCGCGAAAGAGATCTGGCCCGCCAATCGGGCCGACGCGCTGCGCGACGACGACCTGATGGTGCTGGTGCCGAGCTTCACGCTGAGCGAGATCACCCGTGCGTTCCAGATCGGCTTCGTGATCTACCTGGTCTTCGTCGTCGTCGACCTGATCGTCGCGACGGTGCTGCTCGCGCTGGGCATGTCGATGCTGTCACCGTCGACGATCTCGCTGCCGTTCAAGCTGCTGCTGTTCGTGATGCTCGACGGCTGGGAGCGGCTGATCCACGCGCTGGTCCTTTCGTATAGGTAGCCTGCCGAGGCGCTCCAGCGGAGCGCCTCGGGCTTCAGGGCACCTGAGGCGTGGCGATGGTCATGCGCAGCGTCGGTGCGCCGGCCGCGTCGGGGCCGACGAAGACGGTGTTCAGTTGCTGGCCCGACCAGGCGTGGCTGGCGAGGCCGTCCAGGTCTTGCAACACCTCGGGCTGCGAAGCCTGGCCCTGCAGCACGCCGGGGGCCGTGAAGGTGGTGCCGCCGTCGGTCGAGAACGCGACCATCGGTTGGTAGCCGGTCTGCTGCGGGTGCTTGCGCTGGTCCATCCAGGTCACCGCGACGACACCCTTGCGGCTGACGCTGACCCAGGGCATGAACTGGTCGGCGGCGCGCGGCCCGGCGGCCACCGGGCGCGGGGTGCTCCAGGTTGCGCCCTGGTCGTCGGAGGTGCTGAGCAGCACCTGCAGGCGCTTGTCGGCGTAGGTCGTCAGCACCGTGAACAGGCGGTTCTGGTGCGGGCCGCCGGAGTTGTCGATGGCGATCACCGGCGTGAACGACACCAGCGCCGTGGTGCCCGGCAGCGCGCCATAGGAGTACCAGAGGTTGGAGTTCACCTGGTCGGGCGGCAGCACCGCCTGCGCCAGCACGGTCGGCGCGGTCCAGGTCTTGCCGCCATCGCCCGAGCGGACGAGGCGGAACTCGGCCGGGCGGCCATGGCAATCGCGGTCCTGGCCGGTGCAGCTGAGGTAGGACAGGTAGAGGCCTCCGTCACGGCCGACGGCCAGATCGCCGAAGTCCAGCATCTCCTGGCCGGTTGCCACCGGTGTGGCGTTGACGGTCTGCCAATGGCGGCCCCCATCGTCGGAACGGCCGACACGGATGGCGGCTTGGTCCGAGCCGTCGTCGGTGAAGCTGGCATAGAGCCGGCCGCGGTACGGGCTGCTGACCCAGGTGTCGGGCTCCAGGTGGACGCTCTTGATCCAGCTGTAATAGAACTGGCTGCTGGCGATGGTGTACCAGCCATCCCAGGTCTGGCCGCCATCGGTGGAGCGGCTGGCCCAGACCTTGGCGCCGTCGGACCAGTAGAACGGCTGCACGGCGACCAGCGCGCCCTCCTTGTCGAAGCCCACCGCGGGGGCCTCGGTCGAGAACTCGTCGTCCGCCACGCCGGGCAAGGTGCAGCTGTGGCGCCAGGTCTGGCCGCGGTCGGTTGAGAAGTGCACCGCGCCGCGGCTGCAGTTGCCGTATTTGCCGGCATTGCCCACCACGAACTGGCGAGCGTCGGCCGGGTTGATGGCGATCGACGCGTGCCCGGCGCTGGCCGTCGAGATCTGGGCGTCCTGGCGCACGCAGGGCGAGCCGGTGCAGCGCTGGTCGGCTTGTGCGAAGGCCGGGCCGGCGCACGTCAGTGCAGCCATGAGCAGGGTGGGGGACAGCATGCGGTGCATGGGGAAAGGCTCCTTGAAGGGTGGCGTTGGATGCGGTGCGGACACGGCCAGGCCGCGGTCGGGGCTCGCGGTCAGGCGTCCTGCCAATAGATGATCTAACGGATTATGTGGTGTGACTTGCCACCCGCCGGTCGCTGCCGCCGCCGACGTCCGGGCCGTGATGATTGCTGACACACCGGCGCACGGCCGCCTGCCGAGCGGCCGGCGCGCCCCGGGGCACTCGGCCTCAGGGCCTGGCGGTGCTCAGGCGCAGCGTCTTGGCGTCGGCGGCGTCGGGCCCGACGAAGACCGTTTTCAAGCGCTTGCCAGCCCAGGCATGGCTGGCGATGCTGTCGAGGTCGCCCAGTGCGGCCGGGTCTGATGTCCGGCCCTGCAGCACGCCCGGGGCCGTGAAGGTGGTGCCGCCGTCGGTCGAGAACGCGACCATCGGCTGGTAGCCGGTCTGCTTCGGATGCTTGCGCTGGTCCATCCAGGTCACCGCGACCACGCCCTGGTGGCTGACGCTGACCCAAGGCATGAACTGGTCGGCCGCGCGCGGGCCGGTGGCCACCGGCGTGGGTGTGCGCCAGCTCGCGCCCCGATCGTCGGAGGTCGACAGCAGCACCTGCAGGTGCTTGTCGGTGTAGGTCGTCATCGCGGCGTAGAGCCGGTCTTGGTGCGGCCCCCTGCTGGCGTCCACGGCGATCACCGGCGTGAACGACATGAACGCGGTGGTGCCCGGCAACGCGCCATAGTCATACCAGAGGCGGTGAACGACCTCGCCGGGCGGCAGCGTCGTCAAGGCCAGCGTGGTCGGGGAGGTCCAGGTCTGGCCACCGTCGGCCGAGCGGACGAGACGCAGCTCGGCGGGGCGGCCATGACAGTCGTGCCCCGCGCCGACGCAGCTCAGGTAGGACAAATGGAGGCTGCCGTCGCGACCGATGGCGAGATCGCTGAAGTCCACCCTCTCGTCGCCGATGGTGGTGGGCGTGGCATCGACAGTGCGCCACGCGATGCCGTCCTCGGACCGGCCGACGCGGATCACCGCCTTGCTCATGCCGTCGTCGGTGAAGCTGGCGTAGAGCCGCCCACGATAGGGGCTGTCGGCCCCGGCGTCGGCTTCCAGGTGGGCGCTCTTGATCCAGCCGCTGTCGTAGAAATGGCGGTAGGCGATGGTGGTCGACCCGCCGTCCCACTGCTGTCCGTTGGTCGAGCGCATGGCCCGCAGCTTGCCGCCGTCGGACCAAAAGTACGGCAGCGCAGCGACCACGGCACCGTCCCGGTCGAACGCCACGGCCGGCGCCTCGGTCGAGCCTTCGTCGTCGGCGTTGCCGGGCAGCGTGCAGAGGTGGCGCCACGTCTGGCCGCCGTCGGGCGAGACCTGCAATGCACCGCTATAGCAATGCCCGTCGTCATACCCGATCACGATGCGGTTGGCATCGGCCGTGTCGACGGCGATCGACGTGCGGTCGGCCCAGGCCGGCGACAGCTCGACGTCCTTGGACACGCAAGGCGAGCCGTCACAACGGGCCTCGGCTTGCGCGAAACAAGGCCCCTGCAGGGCCCCTGCGGCCACCAGCAGGCCCGACGACATCCAACGGTACATGACGAGTATCCAGAGATTAACAACCTAACGAATTATGTGATGTGTCACCGCGACCCCGTGTCACCGGAAACCCGACGCCGCGACGATGGCCGCACGATCGGCGGGTCTTCGTCAAGGTTGTCAGCCCCCCGCCAGCCGGCGGCGGCACGCTGATCGTCAGCCAGGCCGCCTCGGCCCGGGGCCGATGACTCGAATATCCAGCCCCACCCATGCCTACGGATTTCCGTAGGACCACGAATCCCCGTACTTACATACGGAATAAGCCAAGCGCAGATCTGCGACGTAGCATGCGCCCTCGCTGATCGGAGCCGACCGTCCACATGAAGCCTTCGGCGCCCAGGGTGCCACCGCCGCCGCCCCCACCGGGCGAGCCCGCCGAACCGTCTGCTGCCCCCACCGCGGCGGACGTGACCGGCCTGCTGCAGAGCTGGGCCGATGGCGACCGCTCGGCGCTGGACCGCCTGATCCCGGCGGTCTACAGCCAGCTGCGCCGGGTCGCCCGCTCGGCGGCGCGTGGCGAGCGGGCCGAGCACACGCTGCAGGCCACCGGGCTGGTGCACGAGGCCTTCATTCGCCTGTCGCAGCAGCGCTCGTCGCGCTGGTCGAGCCGTTATGAGTTCTTCGGCTGGGCCAGCCGGGTGATGCGGCAGATCCTGGTCGACCATGCGCGCGCGCGCCAGGCCCAGAAGCGCGGCGGCGGCGTCGCCCACGAGAGCCTGGACGACGACAAGCTCTCGCTGCAACAGCGGCTGGCGGCGCCGACCTCGCCGTGGCTGGAGTTGCTGGCGCTCGATGAGGCGCTGAACCGGCTGAAGGTGCTGGACCCGCAGCAGGCCCGCGTGGTCGAGCTGCGCTTCTTCGGCGAGCTGGGGGTCGAAGAGACCGCCCAGTGCCTGGGCATCTCGCCAGCCACCGTGAAGCGCGAGTGGACCACCGCCCGGGCCTGGCTGCTGCGCGAGCTGAAGTCGGGCCCGCCCGGGCCAGGCCGGTGACGCGCGACGACGCCCCGCAACGTGCCGGCGCCGGCACGGCGCGCGGGATCACGCGGCCGCCCACCACCGCCCGGCCGCCTGGACCATCGCCCACAGCAGGTGCGCCGACAAGGCGCCGTAGGCCATCGCCGCGGCGCCGGCCAGCGTGGACAACATCAAGGCCACGCCGTCCTTGTAGATCCAACCCAGCGCCAGCAGCACGAGGCTGATGCCGGGCAGCAGGTTGCCCAGCGGCAACGGCAACAAGATCAGCAGCGCCATCGCCGCGATCCACAGCCGCCAGCCGGCGTGGGTGCTCGGGTGGCGCCAGTGCGCCCAGCGGCGCCGCAGCGTCAGCCGCGCCCGTTCGTAGAGCGCGGCCAGCAGGCCCAGGCAACGGCGCGACCAGGTTTCACCCAGGCGCAAGGCCGTCACCTGCGGGGGCAGCGCCGCACGGCCGCGGGGACCGGCACGGCTGCGGCCCTGCGGCCAGCGGGCGGCCACCGCGAACAGCGGCAGGCTGAGCACCGTGCCCACACCCGCGATCGGCAAGGCGCTCAACAGGGCGAGCACCAGCAACAGGGCCGGCCAGCTGGCTCGGCCATGGAGGTCCAGCAGATCGGCCACGCTGATGCCCTGGGCACGGCACGCGGCCTCACGAAACACCGCCGGGCGAATCATGCGGGCGCCCCCGGCCGCCAGCGTGGCAGGCGGGGGAAGGGCCAGGCGGCGGCAGGGCGAGGTGTCACGTCACAGCTCCAACAAGGGCGAAGGGCGCAGTCCCCAGGGCCGCAAGCGGCAACACGGCCGAAACGGGCCGAAACGATCGCTGGGGTTCCGACCGCCACGGTAGGCCCCCTCGATCCCGGATGCCAGCGGCGTGCCCCTGACGATCGCTCAGGTCGAAGCGAACTCGCGCTGTCCCGGTGAACGCTTCGCTTCGAACGAAGTTGGACTGCGGAAGCTTCGTCTTATTCGAACGCGTCGAGGTCTTCACACTTCGCCCCATCGTCCACGCCTTTCGAGGAGCCGTCATGAACCACCCCGCCCCCTGGTCACCCGCCTTCGTGCAGGCCGGGATGCTGTTCACGCAGCGCTGGCTGCAGCACCTGGCGCGCTGGATCGGCGAGTGTGTCGAGCCGCCCCGCGCGCTGCGGCGCGCCCCCGCGCAGATCCCCGTGCGCCCCCGCGATGCCCGCAGCCAGCCGAGGCCTTCACGCCAGCGCTGACCGCGTCCGCGCCACCCGCTGTCTCACCACCTCTTGAACCTTCACCGGAGAAACCCCATGCGTCACTATCCCCGCAACAGCCCCGAGGCTGCCGCACGCTTGTTGGCTCTGTGCATGGTGGCCGACGGCCATGTCTGCCGGTCCGAAGTCGAGGCGCTGCGCCGATGGGAGGTCGAAGCCCAGCTCGGGCTGCCGCCCGGGGGCCTGGGGCCGGTGCTGCAGACCCTGTGCGAAGACCTGCTGTGCGCGCAGACGAGCGGGTCGCTGTCGGCCTGCCTCGACGACAGCCTGCTCGAGGCACTGCTGCGCGATGTGGACGACCCCGCGCTGCAACGCAAAGTGATCGATGCGATGGCCGCCACCGCCGCCGCCGATGGCCACCTGTCCGACGGCGAGCAGCAGGTGCTGCAGGCGATGCAGCGCGACTGGCGATTCGACTGGCAAACCGTGCTGGCGCGGCAGCCGGTGACGCCCCGCGCCTGATCCGCCGCGGGGCTACGGGGCCGGGTGCTCGCGCGCGGCCGTCAGCAGGCGAAGCACCAAGGGGTGGTGCAGGCCCCGCCGCGAGCGGATCGCATGGATCTCCTCGTGCAGGCCCTCGCTGCGCCCGAGCAGGCGCAGGCCGCGCAGGCTTTCCAGGTCGGTGGCACCGAGCGCCGTCACCGGAAACACGCCCAGCCCCCGCGCCGCGAACAGGCTCAGCAGCGCGCTGTCTTCGAACTCGCCGACGACGCGGACCGACAGGCGCTGGGCCTCGAACCAGCGGTCGATGCGCCCGCGCAGCGCGGCATGGGTGGTCGGCAGCAGCACCGGCAGGCGCCCGAGGCTGGCCGGGAACTCATCGATCTCGGCCTGGCTCACCATCGACACCGGCCCGTACCAATCGACCCGCGACACCATCAGCCGCTCGCTGGTGAGCCGCAGGGCCGAGTTCTGCGGTGGCGGCTGGCAGGTCAGCACCAGATCGAGCTGGTGCAGCGCCAGCTCGCCCAGCAGCTGGTTGACGTCACCTTCGTGCACCACCAGCTTCAGTGACGGTGTGTCGAGCACCGGTTGGATCAGCACATGCGCGGCCAGCTTGGCCAGGCCGTCGGACATGCCGATGGCCAGGCGTGCCGTCTGGCCGGACGCGGCCGCGGCGGCTTCCTCGGGAATGAGCTCGCCCAGCTGAAAGATCTCTTCGGCTCGGGCGAGCACCGCCTGGCCGGCGTCGGTCACCTCCACGCCGCGGCCGGCGGGCTTGAGCAGCTGGTGCCCCAGATCCTGCTCGAGCGCCTTGACCTGGGCGCTGATGGTCTGGATGGCCATGTCCAGCCGCTCCGCCGCGCGGGCGAAGCCCCCCTCCTTGGCGACCACCCAGAAGTAGTACAGGTGCCGGAAATTCAGCATGCTCGGACCGGGAGTGACGGGACTTCGGATTTCCCGAAGTGGCGCTCACTGTATCGCTGCTTTCGTCGACAGAGGTCGGCCCTGAAGATCAGCCATCACGACGGAGTTGAATCCATGGACACGCTGACCCTCGTTTTTGTCGTTCTGGCCGCCGCCCTGCTGGTGGCGACCTGGCAGACCGCCCGCCTCGGGCAAGAGCGGCGCGATGTCGCGCTGCTGGCCGCAATGGCAGGTGCACTGGGCATCGGCTCGGTGGTCTCAGCCGCGCTCTGAACGAGCGCCCGCCCTCCAACCTCTTCGGCGTCACACCCTTATGGAACTCCTGAACACCCTCTGGCTCGGCATGCCCATCTGGATCTGGCTGACCTTCCTCGGGTCGGTGCTGGCCATCCTGGCCTTCGACCTGGGCGTGATGCACCGCCACTCGCACGAGATCGGCGTGGCCGAGAGCCTGAAGATGTCGGCCCTGTACATCGGCCTGGGGCTGGCATGGGCCGGCGCGGTCTACTGGATCTACGCCCACTATGCCGACGCCGGCGCGCTGGACCCGCAGATCGCGGCGGCCGCCACCGCCGGCGAGCGAGCCTGGACGGCGGTGAAGCTCTACATGACCGGCTACCTGGTGGAGAAGACGCTGGCGATGGACAACGTGTTCATCATCTCGATGATCTTCACCTACTTCGCGGTGCCCCGTGAGTACCAGCACCGGGTGCTGTTCTGGGGCATCCTGGGTGTGATCGTGCTGCGCGCGATCATGATCGGCCTGGGCGCGGCGCTGGTGATGGAGTTCACCTGGATCATGTACCTGTTCGGCGTGGTGCTGCTGGCCACCGGCGTGAAGATGCTGGTGATGGTCGACCACCAGCCCGACATCGCCAACAACCCGGTGCTGCGCCTGCTGAAGAAGCACCTGCGGGTGACCGACGGCCTGCGTGGCCAGGCCTTCACCGTGACGCAGCCCGACCCGGCCAGCGGCCGCGCGGTGCGCTACGCGACGCCGCTGCTGCTGTGCCTGGTGCTGGTGGAAGTGGCCGACCTGGTGTTCGCGATCGACTCGGTGCCGGCGATCTTCGCCATCACGCCCGATCCGTTCATCGTCTACACCAGCAACATCTTCGCCATCCTCGGCCTGCGCGCGCTGTACTTCGCCCTGGCCGCCGTGGTGCACCGCTTCTACTACCTGAAGTACGCGCTGGCGCTGGTGCTGATCTTCATCGGCACGAAGATCTTCCTGGGCGACTGGCTGTTCGACGGCAAGGTGCCCGCGGTGATCAGCCTGGGCGTGACGGGTGGCCTGCTGGCCGGCGGCATCCTGTTCTCGCTGTGGAAGACGCGCCAGAAGCCGGCGCTGCCGGCGGCGGGCTGAGGCATCGACTGGATGGAGGCCGGGCAGGGTCTTCGCGCCGAAGCCCCGCACCGGCCGATGCTCATGCCGGCTCGCGCGGCGCGCCGCTCAGGCGACGCCCAGGTACTCGTTCTTCCACAGGTGGTTGTCGCGCATCCAGTGTTCGAGCCCGGCGGTGCTGTCGCTGGTGATCGTGCCGTCGTCCTTCATCTCGTCGTCGAGGATCTTGTGGGTCTGGCCGACGAGCTTCTTGATCTCGTCGGGCGTCAGCGATTGCAGGTACTGCAGGCGCTGCTGCTGCGGCACGCCGTTGGCGTCGAACATCGGGTTCAGCACGTGCATCGGGCTCATGCCGCCCTCGGTGAAGAACGACTCGGCCGCGCCGTAGGTGCTGTGGGCCGATTGCCAGACGTTCCAGCCCGGCACGAACCACTCCCAGTCGTCGACCTTCACGTCGGACGCCCCGCCGTTCTCGTTCATCAGCTCGCGCGCCTGGTCGTCGCTGAAGCCGAGCGACTTCACCATGTCGGCGTAGTCGTGGTTGTCGTCGTACTCGAACTCGTTCTTGGCCTTGCTGACACCGTAGGCGAAACGCGCGCCGAGGAAGGCCGCAGTGACGCCGGCACCGATCCAGCCGATCACCGGGATGCTGCCTTCCACCGCCAGCGCCGCGCCTTCGCTCAGCGCCAGCCGCAGCAGCGCGCCGCCCACCTGCGTGCGCAGCGCCACCGCGCCCATGTCCAGCAGGTCGCCGGCGACGATGCCGGTGGTCAGCAGGCCGGCGGTGGCGTCGGGCGCGCCGGTGGGGTTGCCGGTCAGCGTGTGGCCGGTGAAGTCTTCGTAGGCCCACTCCATGTCGGCCAGCGTCAGCAGGCTGCCGACGCTGCCGCCCTTGATGAACTTGGCCAGGTCGTCGGCCGCGCCGGGGCCGACCTTGGCCAGCTGCGGCCCGAAGGCCTTGTTCAACGCATCGGTCAGCGCGCCGCCCTGGAAGCTGACGCCGCGCACCGCGCGGTAGGTGTCGGCCATGCCGCCGGCCATGAAGAACGCGGCGAAAGCGTCGCTGCTGGTCACGCCTTGCTCATTGCCGGCGTTGCGGGCGTTGTTGATCGATGAGCCGAAGAAGCAGGCCGCGCCGAGCAGGCGGGTGAACCGCTCGGCTGCTCGCAGCGATTCGGGCCCGGCCTTGGCGGCGGTCGAGGCCGGCTCGCCGAAGGTGGGCAGCTCTTTCTTGTACTCGGCCATCAGGGTGGCGCGGTCGGCGTCGGTCAGCACCCCCTTGTTGGCCTTGGCCTTCTCGTCGATCTTGGCCTGCCACTTCTGCATGAAGTCGAAGGCCTTCTTGACCGAGGCCTTGTCGGTGAAGCCCAACCACGCGGCGTTGCCGACCAGCTTGCTGCTGGGGTCGTGCAAGATCGGGTTGTTCATGCCGCGGCGCAAGGTGACCTGCGTGTAGGCGTTGATCAACGCATCGCCGGTGCCCTTGTACCAGTTCATCGTCAGGCGCGTCGTCGAGGTCGTCGTGCCGATGCTCTGCAGCGTCGTCTTGATCGTCGTGACGGTGTCGTCGGTGGGCTTGACCAGCACCTGGTCCTGGCCCGGCGGCATCTTGTCCTTCAGCAGGCCGCGCAGGTCTTGCTGGTAGGTGTTGGTCAGCGCGCGCAGCGTGTCGTCGGAGGCCTTGTCGCCCTTGGCCAGCTCGGCCTTCAGGTCTTTCTCCCACTGGTCGGTGCGGCTGTTGGCCTGCTGCACCTGCTCAGGGGTCAGGTGGTAGTCACGCGCCAGCTTGTCGAGGTAGTCGCGCTGCGCACCGACCACCGCGGTCGGGTTCCACGGGCCGGCGTTGCCGTCGAAGTCGCCAAAGTTCAGCTGGTTGACGCGGTGCGTGTCGAGGCTGACGTTGTTGTTCAAGGTGCTCATCGCCACCTCGTCGCCGTCGAGGTCGCGGATCACGTCGCCGAGCATCTTCTCGGCCGGCACCGCCGGGTGCTCGAAGTCGATCTTCAGGCCGGTCAGGTCGCGCATCAGCCCGTCGAGCTGCACGCCGCGCTGCTCCATCTGCAGCTGCGCCGCGTCGATGCCCGTCGGCTGCCCCTTGTCGTCGAGGTGAAAGTACTTCTCCGGGTGGCTCTTGCGGTCGTTGACGATGGCCTGCGCCACCTGCTTGGGGTCGAGGCTGCCGAAGTCCTGCACCAGGCGCAGCGCGTTTTTGTTCTGCTTCTGCCAGTCTTCGACATCGCCCTTGGCGTTGTCGCGGAATTCCTTGACGCCGTCGCGGATCTGGTTGCGCACATTGGCTTCGACGCGCTCGGACCAGTCTTGCGGGTCGCCCTTGCGGTCTTTCACCGCGTTGTACAGCGCGACACTGAGCTTGGCCGCGCCGTGGTCGGCGATGGCCTTGTTGGTCTGCTGGTACAGGCCGGCGTTGCCGACCGTCAGCCCAAGGACCTGCGACGCGGTCTTGGGGTCGGACGCGGCGTCGTTGATCGCCCGCACGTAGAAGGCGGCGAACTCGTCGGCGCGGTGCGCGCCCAGGCTGTCGGCGGTCTCGATCAGCTGGCTCAGGCCGTTGTAGGCCTCGCCGCTGGCATCGGCATCGGCCAGCAGCGACTGCCACAGCGGGTCGTCATGGCCTTTGTCGAGCCGCGCCTTGGCGGCGTCGAGCAGCAGGTTGGCCGCCTCGGGCGGTGCGTTCTGGCCGACGTCGGCGAACAGCTGGCTCAGGTCGGCGCTGTGGCTGAAGTGGGTCTTGTCACCGAGGATCTGGTCGAGCTGCTTGTCGAAGTAGTCGCGCGTGAAGACCGGCTTGCCGGCCGCGTCCCACAGCTGGGTGCGCTCGGCCGGGTCGGCGGCGGCGTCCATGTTGGCGCGCAGCAGCTTCATCGCCTCGTCGGGCTTGCCCTTGCCGACCAGGTCCTTCACCTGCTGGGTCGTGTAGTCGCGCCGGTGCGCGGGCATCGCCTGGGTCAGCAGGTCGAGGTAGGCCTTGTCGCCCTGGTGCTCGCGCTGCAGCTTCAGGTAGGCGTAGGTGACCGGGTCGTCGCCGGCGACGCGGCGCAGGTCGTCGTTGATCGTCTCCTTCGAGGTGGCGGTGTCGTGCGCGCCGGCCTCGACCTTCGCCAGATCGGCCTTGACGCTCTCGGCCGTCGGCGGGCCGGCCTGAGTGGTGGGTTGGGTGGTGGGCGGGGTAGTCTGTGTCGTCGCCTGGGTGCCGGTCGGGCCGTTGGGCTTGACCTTGGCCGCTTCGTCGAGCGCCTGGCCGACGCCCTTGGCGCCCTCCAGCGCGTACTGCTCGTCGCCGTACTTGACCAGCTTGTCGATGGCCGCGTCTTTCTGGTTCTGCGCGAAGCCGCGAAAGCGCGGGTCAGTCGTCGCCTGCAGCACCGAGTCGAGGATCTTCTGCTTCTCGCCGTCGTTCGACTTCTCGTAGAGCTGGCGGTTGGCCTTGACGCGGGTCAGCAGGTCGAGCGCGGTGCGGGCGTCGGCCGGCGGCAGGTCGGTGCGGCCGGTCAGCTTGTCGACCACGCCGCGGAAGGTGGCGTCGTGCTGGTAGGCGTCGAGCACCTGGAACTCGGCCGCCTCGTCGTCCAGCGCGCGAAAGCCCGCATGGTCGACGAGCTGCTTCAGGCCGTTCAGGCGCGCCGCCGCGCCGTCGCCCCGGGCGAACTCGCTGAACAGGCCCAGCACCCGGTCCTGCACGCGGGGGTTGACGTCGTGGAAGGTGGATGAGCCGAGCAGCGCACGCAGCTGGTCTTTCTGGCCGGCGTCCAGCGGCTGGCCGCCCTTGGCGGCCTGCGTGACCGTGCGGTCGAACTGGTCGATCGCCGCGGCCTGCTGGTCGGCACCGAGTCGGCGGAAGGCGTCGGAGCCCGTCAACTTGTCCAGCTCGACACCGTACTGCAGGTCGCCAGGGTGCGCGCCCTTGGACTGGTCGACGGCGGTCTGCATGTCCTTGGCCAGCGGCGGCAGCGGGCCCTGGCGCGGGTCTTCGGGCTGGTAGCTGAAGCTGTCGCCACACTTGGCGTGGTCCAGGTCCTTGCCCGGGTTCTGCTCGCGCAGGTTGTCGAGCGCGCGGCTGGCCTTTTCCTTCAGCACCTCGTCGGCGGGCCAGCCCTGGGTCTTCTGGTCGATCTCGGCGCGCTGGTCGGCGGTCAACAGCAGGTCGGGGTTCTGCTCGATCTCGTGCCACAGCGTGCCGTCGTGCCGGACGCCCTGGTCGTCGGTCCAGTCGCGGATCGTCAGCTGCACCGGCCGGTCGGGGGCGAGCAGGCGTGCGGCCTGGTCGCGCTGCGCGAGCGGCATCGCCAGCACGCTGTCTTTCGGGCCCTTGGCGTCGGGCTGCATCAGCGCGGCCGACATCGCGGTCTCGAGCATCGAGGTCTTGTTCGGCGACGACTGGCCCAGGTCCAGCCCGAGCAGGCCCAGCAGGTTGTTGGCGCTGTCGCCCTGGGTGCCGCCGGGCATCACCTGCAGGATGTCGTGGGCGATGTGGAAGGCGGCCTCCTTGTCGCCGGCCAGGTCCACGCTGACCTCGAGGTCGGCCACCGTGTGGTCGAACTCGCTGCGGGTGTCGATGGCGTTCGGGTTGTCGGCGTCGGCGCTGTAGGTCTGGCCTTTTTGCTGCCAGTCGGCGTCGGCGCGGCGGCTGTTCAGGCCCAGGTCCTTGGTCACCCGGTCGACCACCGGCATCGCGCTGCGCAGGATCGCCGCGCGCTCCTGCGGCGTCTTGGCCTGTTCGAGCTCGGTGCGCAGCTGCTTTGCCGCGGCCGCATCGCCGCCCGACGCGTAGGCGCCCGACACCCGCCTGGCGGCGGCATCGCTGGCCGGGTTGCCGCTGGCGACGATGCCCAGGTCGGGCTTTTCAGCCTTCGCGGTGTCGACCCGCTGGCCCCAGCCACCGTCCTGGCTGTCGATCGCCTTCAGCTGCTGGGCCGCCTTGTCCTGGCCCTGCGGGCCGCCAGCGGCCAGCGCCGACTTGGTCGCCACCTTCAGGTCGGCCCAGCGCTGGTCGGCCGTCGCCTGCTTGGCGTTGACGTCGTTCTGCAGGCCCGCGGCCTTGCTCGCGTCCTGGTTGTCCTTCAGCGCCTTCTGCGCCTTCTCCAGCGCGGCCTGCGCGGCGCGGGCCGCTTCGAGCGCGCGCTTGGCCGCGGCGATGGCCTCGTTCAGCGCGGCGTTCGCATCGGCGCCGTTGTTCGGATCAGGCTTGGGCTCGGTGGGCGCAGGCGTGGGCGTGTAGACCGGCGCGTAGCCATCGATGGTGATCGACACGGTGGGCTCCTTGTTTCGCAAGCGACAGGGGTCCAACCGGCGTGGCGGACCGAGAGCCCCGGAGAATAGAAATGCGCCCGCCGAGCGACAACTACGGGTTCGCGGACCGGCGCCGTGCCGGTCGCGCCGGGCGCTCATGTGACCAACCGTAAGGGGCTGCCCGCCGCGCATTCGTCAGACGAATCGCACCCAATCCAACCCGTGCCGCACCGGCCGAGCCGGGTGTGGGGCCGGTCGCCGGTCAAACAATTGGCCCCTCCGATCGGTGATTTCGGCGGCATTTTTGACAACGTTGTCGAAATCGCTTTCACATCTCGTTGCGCGCCCTTGCCCGAGCTTGCATCTGCGCCGGGCGGCGGTGCCAGCATGGGCCGTGGTGGGGCAGGCGCCAAGCCCGGCGCCGCTGGCACCGCTAACGACAAACCTGAGGAGACAGCCCATGAATGCAACGAATGCGGCCGCGCTGGCGTGGCGCAGCGGGTATCGAGCCGCCGCGCGGGTGCTGCCGGCGGCCTTGCTGGCCTGGGTGGGCGCGGCCAGCGCGTTCACGCCACTCGGTGACCCGGCGGCGGCCACGCCGCGGCCGGGGGTGACGACACCGCCACCCACGCTGCCCTACCGGCAGGTGACCGGCATCGACAACGACCACGACGTGCAGGTCGTCTACTTCGTGCCGCAGGACGCGCCGCACCGCGACCGCGGCGCGCTGATGCTCAATGCCGCGCGCCAGGTCCAGGCCCAATGGGCCGGCTGGGGCTGGACGATCCACCTGAACCGCAAGTTCATCACCGTCAAGAGCAGCAACAGCTGCGCCCATTTCAACGACTACAACATCCTGTGGGACGAAACCCAGCGCAAGCTCGAAGCGCGCGGCCAGTTCTTCCCCAACGTGAAGTACCTGGTGTTCGGCGAGTGCACCACCGGCGGCGGCGCGGCGCAGGCCGGCATGCCGGGCAACTCGGCGCTGTTCTACAGCTACGTGGTCGACGGCATCGGCCTGAACGACGGCAGCCCGCGCAACCTGGCCGACATCGGCTCGATCGGGCACGAGATGGGCCACAACTTCGGCCTGCCGCACGAGAACTGCGGCGGCACGGCCGACCAGAACACCATCGACGAGCTGGTCGCGATGGGCCTGCCGCCAGGCGGCACCAAGGGCCCGATGTGCAACGGCGCCTACTGGCCCAACGTGACGCCGGAACCCTACCAGCACGACCTGGTCAAGCGTTATGGCTGCCCGTGGCTGAAGGGCTGCATGGCCGAGCACCCGAACTGGGTCTGGGCCGGCACGCCGGGCGACGGCGACGACACCGGCCAGTACTTCGCCGCGCAAGCCAGCGGCAAGTGCATCGACGTCTACTACTTCGACTACGACTCGAACGCCGCGGTGGCGCAGTACGACTGCGTCGGGCTGGCCAACCAGCGGGTGAAGATGAAGCCCGCCGCCAACGGCCGCGTCCACCTGGTGTTCGGCCACAGCGGCTACTGCCTCGACCCGACGAACCGCAGCCTGGCCGTCGGCGCGAAGATGGTGCAGTGGCCGTGCAGCGTCGATGACGACACGCAGTGGAAGGCCAACCAGGTCTCGCCCGGCGTCTACGAGTTCGTCAACGCACACAGCGGGCTGTGCCTGGACGTGCCCGGTGGCGGCCAAGCCTCGGGCCTGCAACTGCAACAGTGGACCTGCAACGGCACCCCCGCGCAGCGCTGGCTGCTCAAGCCCTGACGGGGTCGGTGGCGGCGGGGCCGGGCCCCGGCGCCACCCCAGCCTCACCCCAGCGTGATTTCGGCGCTCACCGCGCCGGCTCGGCCGGCGTGGGCCTTCAGCTGCAGCACGCTGCCCACCGGCGCCCGCACGATCCACTCGGCGTGCGCCTTGTCGGCAGTCACGTCGCGCTCGGGGATGAAGGCCTGCAGCGAGTTCTTCGGTGCGTGGCCTTCGAGTTGCGGGCCCTCGATGCGGGGCTTGCCGTTGACCAGCGACGCGCCGGCCGGCAGCCCGATCTCGAACACGCAGCCGCGCGCGACCTTGCGCTCGAGCGCGCGTTTGGTGACATAACTCGGCAGGTAGCCGGTGTTGGCCACGACGAACTTGACCCGCCAGGTGTCGGGGCCGAGGGCGTCGACCGTGGTCAACACGGTGTGCAGCTTCGGCAGCGTCAGCCCCAGCTGGGTCAGCCAGGCCGGGAAGCGCGCGGCCTCGCGCTCGCGGTACTTCGGCGGCGGATTGCGCCAGTAGTTCATGCGGTCCCAGCCGCCGATCTCGACCGCGCCGAGCTGCGGGTGGTTGAACGGGCGCCAGTCGTTGTGGGCCCGGCCGTCGCAGTGCTCGTCGCTCCACTTCAGCAGCTTCAGGTCGTCTTCGGGCGGGTGGTCGCGGTACCAGTGGATCCAGTCGTACTCGGTGATGCCGGCCTCCTTGTTCGGGGCCCAGATCTCAACTGTCCAGAACAGCGCCCCGAGGTGCTCGTAGACCCAGTCCTGGGTGCCGGTGATGATCTCTTTCGGGTGGTACTTGAAGTCGTGCCAGATGCTGATCGCCGGGTAGCCGGTGAGCTTGGCGCCGATGTCCGACAGACGCTTGTAGATCCACAGGTCCTCGGGCGTCATGTCGTCGTCGCTCTGCGTGCCCATCGGCCGCAGGATCACGCCCGAATGGGTGTGGAAGCTCACCGCCGCGCCGATGTTCGGGTGCCTGACCATGAAGTCGACCATCGCCCGCACCTCGGGCTCGCTGGTCGGGTAGGGGCCGGCGCCGAGCTGCTCGAACTCCTGCCGCCAGTAGGCCGGGAAGTTGCGGTTCAGGTCCAGCCCTTCGCGGTCGCGGTTGACGCGGATCGTCGTGCCGTCGAAGTTCTCGAGCAGGCCCTCGGGCATCACGCGGTAGTAGGTGCCACCGAACTCGCCCGGCTCGCGCGGGATCAGCAGCCGCGGTTCGTCGGGGTGCGGCTTCCAGCCGCCGTTCGGGTCTTTGACCCGCATCTGCAGGATGCGGCCGTCGCCGTCGATGTCCTGCGTGGTCAGGCCCTCGACATGCGGCTCGTCGAAGGGGTAGGGCCGTGTCGACGACCGGATGTGGCGCGGCACGTCGGCCAGCGCCAGCTCGGCGCCGTCGGGGTTCAGCCGCGGGCAGAGGTAGACCACGCGGCTGTCGAGCAGCTCGGTGACCCGGGCATCGTGCCCGTAGGCGCTGGCCAGCTGGTGCAGCCAGTACAGGCACGCGGTGCTGGCGGTCAGCTCGGCGGCGTGGATGTTGCCGTCGATCCACAGCGCGGGCTTGTCGCTGTCGGGCCCGGTGGCGCGGTTGGTGATCACCAGCAGCCAGATCTCGCGGCCCTCGTGGCTCAGGCCCATCGAGCGGCGCTCGATCAGGCCGGGCCGCGCGGCGGCATAGTCGGCCAGCAACTGGCTCAGCTCGGGGTGGCGGTAGAAGCGGTCGAACTGCGGGGTCGGCAGGGGTGCGGCGGGCATGGCGAGCGGGCCTGCTCGTGGCAGGCCGGGGGACTGCGGTGGCGCCGAGTGTCGCACCAGGCGTTCTTGGGTTAACGCGACAACAGCTTTCGCACAAGGCTGGCAATGACACCCCGATCTTTGACCTGGCACTCCCAGACGACCTCGACGTGCCAACCGCGCTGGATCAGCTCGGACCGCTGGCGCCGGTCACGCGCCCTGTTGGCATCGATCTTGTCGGCCCAGAACCGAGAGTTCGTCTTCGCCCGAACACGGCCATGCGGACAATCATGACCATGCCAGAAACAGCCATGCACGAAGACGACTGTCCCGCGACGCGGAAGCACGATGTCCGGTCTGCCAGGTAACGAATCGGAGTGAAGTCGAAATCGCAGTCCGGCAGCGTGCAGCTGACGCCTGAGCGCCAATTCCGGTGCGGTATTCTCTCGACGAACCGCTCTCATCAACGCGGCGCGTCGTGGATTCGGCGTGGCCGACGCGGACAACAAAGAAGGCGAGGACGACATGCGAGGCCCGGCAATTCTGGCAAGGACCATGAGCATACCGACGGTCAGAGGCCGCTCGACGCGGCCATGGCAGTACCACTCGCGCAGCGATAGTCATTCGAAAGTGGCTTGCTGGGCCGTTCTGTTCGACCTGATGCGGGAATGCGATGTCTTTCGCTCGGCGGTGAGCGAGGGCCGGATCGGTTTCGGTATCAATTACGTCATCGTCGGACCCATCAACAAGACGCTCGATCTGGTTGTGACGCGCGTCCCACCGACACGGCCGGGTGGTCCGCGCGGTTCGTTCGTCGATCTGGCGAACGAATGGGGAATTGCACTGAACGACGAGGAACGCCAGGAGTTGGCGGACATGCCCACGCTGCTGCGGGAGAGCTCGAACGACATCGCCGAGATTGCGATCGCACTCGAAGCAAAGGCCTGCATGACCGAGCATGTGAAATCACTCCCTCGCCTGCACGCCGAGATCCTGGCGACGGGTTACTTAACCAAACGAGCCGCGCCGCAGTGCATCTCGGTGTCGTATTCCCTGGTCAACGCCGCATCTGATTTCGTGACGCCCAGTGGCGAGAGCCGGGTCAACTCACACGATCAGCCAGACGACGCCCGTCGCGTCGTCGAGATGATCGAGCGTGCGATTCCGACGCTGACCGAATCCCGCGACTACGGTTACGACGTCGTGGGCGTGACCGTCGTGAGCTGCCGCAACGATGGATCTGCCGTCACCATCGTTCAGAACAACACGATCGGCCCGGCGCCCAATCAGCATCATCACTATGAACGAATGATCCGCAGCCTGTGTTCGCAATTTCGCGGCCGATTCGGACGCTGACGATTCGAATCAGGAAGGCAACAGCGCAAGCTGCCGTGATGGCGCCGGGCGCGCCGGCACCTCGCCACCGATCGCCATGAGGTGGCGTTCGACAGCGTCGATGAAGCCGGGGGCAAAACGCAGCTTCGCCCGGCGGGTACGCTCCAAGAAGCCGCGCGTGGCCTTGAGGGACAACAGCTCCGGCGGTTCAGGATTGGCCATGAAATGGCGAAGTGACGGCGGCTCGATACCTAATGGGTCGACGCCGATGTCCACTGCATGGCGAACCCGACCGTCATAGCGCGCGGCCCTAGGCGCTTTGCCCGAAACGGAATAGGGCCGGTCCCGCGCGGTGTCGTAACAGCCGGGTTCCACCAGGCGCCGACCTATCCAGCGCGCTACCGGAACGCTGACCGCACTGCCAACCAACCCCCATCGACTCGACCGACGACCAACTTGCTCTGCCGGCAGCGTCCAATCTGCGTCGAAACCCTGCAATCGCTCGCTGGCCTGCAAGCCCAGCCTCAGCAGACTTCCATCGGGCATCAGTACCGCGGGAGGCGACGCAATACCAATGGTGCTGCCGTTCTTCAGCGTTGGCACTGCATCCACCGCCCACCCGAGCCCGCCGAGCCCTTCGGTCCAATAGAAGCCGTGCGGCAGGTTTCCGAGTGACGTAGCCGGACGCGCGATCGGACGATCATCCGACATCAGGACAGCCGCCGGGTCAAGCACCCTAGAGGCGACAAGGAAAACGCGCTCCCGGCGTTGTGCCAATCCGAACCCGTAGCTATCGACAACCCGATAGGCCCAACGGTATCCACGGCGCTCGAACTCGTCATTAATCGCCCGCATTGCATTGCCGCCTGAGAGCTGCAGCATGAAGGGCACATTTTCCAGTACGACGGTCGGTACGCGACGACGCGACAGCAAACGAAACACTTCGCCGATCAGCCCCGATCGTTCGCCTTCGAGCCCTGCGGTACGCCCTGCCTGACTGAGGTCCTGGCAAGGAAATCCAGCGCACACCAAATCGACGTCGGCCGGCAGCGAACGCAGACTCGTGATGTCGCTTCTGTATTCGACGCCGGGAAAGCGCGCTTTCAACACCGCTTGAGCGGCGGGCAGCACGTCACAGAGCAGCGCAGTTCGATGTCCCGCCTGATGCAAGCCCAACTCGAAACCACCAATCCCAGCGAAGAGTCCAGCAGCGTTCACGGGAGGATACTCAGATGGATATTCATACAGTGGTTGGATGATACCGAAGCCCAGGCTGACCGCAACCCTCCCGACGATGGCGCGACCGCGGATGACGGGACACCGCTACTGCCCTTTGAACAGCCCCTGGAAATGGCGCGACACGGGCAGCCGCTCTGGCCGCCCGCGCAGCGTCAGCACCATCGTGCCTTCGTCGATGCGCAGCGCGCTGGCGATGTGGCGGTGGTGGACGATCACCGAGCGGTGGACCTGCCAGAACTGGTCGGCGTCGAGCTGCGCCAGCAGCTCTTTCAGCGGGGTGCGGATCAACGCTTCGGCGCTGCCTTGCTCGTCTTCGTAGACGACCCGGGTGTAGCGCGCGTCGGACTCGAAGTAGATGATCTGCTCGACGCGGATCAGCCGCACCTCCTTGCCGACGCTGGCCTGGATCACCGCCGGCGGCGGCGGCTTGCGCAGCTGGCCCGCCAGGCCCGACAGCAAGGCCTGCAGGTCGGGCACCTGCTGCGTGGCCAGCCGCTGCTTCACGCGCGCCACCGCCTGGCCCAGGCGCGCTGCGTCGACCGGCTTGAGCACATAGTCGACCGCGCCGGCGTCGAAGGCGTCCAGCGCGTGGTCGCCGAAGGCGCTGACGAACACCACCTGGGCGCGGTTGCCGATGCGCTGCGCGACCTCGATGCCCGACAGCCCGGGCATGCGGATGTCGAGAAAACACACCGCGGGCTCGTGCTCGAGGAACGCGTCCCAGGCATCGACGCCGTGCGGGCTCTGGGCCACCACCTGCAGCTCGGGCCAGGCCTGCTGCAACGCGGCGCGCAGCTGGGCGCGGGGGGCTTCTTCGTCGTCGGCGATCAGGGCGGTCGGGTTCATGCGGTGGCAGCGGGGTCGGGTGAGACGAGGGGGGCCGCCGGCACCGGTGCGCGCAGCGGGCATTCGAGCCGCGCCAGGCAGCCGCCTTCGGGCCGGTTGGTCAGGCTCAGGCGGGCGGCCTGGCCAAAGGTCTGTGCCAGCCGCATGCGGGTGTTGGCCAGGCCCAGGTGGCCGGTTTCGGGCGGGTCGCCGGCCGGCAGGCCGGGGCCGTCGTCCTGCACGTCGACCTGCAGCAGCGGGCCGCCCGGCACACCGGTCACGGCGCGGGCAAAGACGCGCACGCTGCCGCCGCCCAGGTTGGCGCCAGCGCCGTGCTCGACGGCGTTCTCGACCAGCGTCAGCAGCGCGCCGGGTGGCAGCGCCGCCGCCAGCGTGTCGGCATCGGCGTGCAGCTCGTGGCGCAGCCGCTCGCCCCAGCGGGCGCGCATCACCTCGAGGTAGCGGCGCACCGCCTCGAGCTCCTGCGCCAGCGTCAGCTCGCGCTTCTCGAACAGCGGCAAGGTGGCGCGCAGGTAGGCGGTCAACGAGGCCAGCAGCGGGCCGGCGCGCTCGTCGCGCGTGTCGACCCAGTGCTGCAGCGAGGCCAGCGTGTTGAACATGAAATGCGGCTTGATCTGTGCGGTGGCCAGTTGCCGCGCCAGCGCCAGCGATTGCTCGCGCTCGGCCAGCTCGCGCAGCCGGCCGGCGATCTGCTCGGCGCGGTAGACCGCGACGAACCAGAAGCCGGCGCAGCACGACAGCACCACGCCGGCGCTCAGGTTGACCAGCCAGGCCCGCGCCGCGGGGTCGTCGACGCGCCACTTGACGCCAACCGCGATCAGCAGGAACAGCAGGTTCGCGATGCCGCACGCCCAGGCCAGGCGGCGCCGCGACGGCTGCCGCCACAGCGCCAGGCCGGCTTGGTAGGCGGCCACGAACAGGCCGGCCAGCAGGCCGGTCAGGCGCGCCACCTCGCCGTCCGGCGCCCGCTGCAGCAGCATCTGCGAGACGACGATGACCGAGATCAGCAGCATCACCAGGAACGTGCGGCTCGGCCGGTCGGTGCCGGCGCGGGCCAGCTCGTCGGCGCTGAAGACCCGGCACGGGCCGGGGTACCAGAGCTGGCTCCAGTCGATGCGCTCGTGCTCGCCCGGGCGCGCGGCCGAGCTCGGCGGCGGCGCGGGCGTGGCGCAGGTCTTGAAGCGGGTGTTCAGCATGGACCGCAGTCTAGGCAACGGCGCGGGTGCGTGGTCGCGCCGCGCGGCGGACGGCCGGGCCGGCGTCATGAATCGTCGGTGCGGGCGGCGGTTGGTGGGCCGGCCGGCCGCTGCGGGCAACGCGGAACAAGCCTCTCGCGGGGACTTGAATTCAGCGTCGCCTCAGCACGCCAGCGGCGCGCCGTCGACGAAGACCCGCAGCTCACCGGGCTGGAACGCGGTCCAGGCTTCGTCGTGGGTCAGGGGCTCGGTCGCGATCACCGCGACGCGGTCGTTCGGCGTCGTGGCGTGGGCGAAGTCGACCCGCACGTCTTCGTCTTTCAGGCTGGCGGCACGGAAAGGGTGCTGACGCTGCAGCCAGTGCAGGTGGGTGGAGGCGTGGGCCCACAGCGCCTGGCCGTTGGACAGCAGCATGTTGAAGGTGCCGTGGCGGTGCAGCTCGGGCACCAGCTCGGCCAGCGTGCAGTTCAGCTCGGCCACCTCGGGCACGCCGGCGTGGGCCTTGGACAGCTCCTGCATCAACCAGCAGAACGCGCGCTCGCTGTCGGTGTCGCCCACCGGGCGAAAGGCGGCGTGCAGCCGCGGATTGAAGTTCTTCAGGTCGCCGTTGTGGGCGAAGACCCAGTAGCGGCCCCACAGCTCGCGCACGAACGGGTGGGTGTTCTCCAGCGCGACGCGGCCCTGGGTGGCCTTGCGGATGTGGGCGATGACGTTGCCGCTGTGGATCGGGTAGGTCTTGACCAGCTCGGCGATCGCCGAGCGGCGGGCGCTGGCGTGGTCGATGAAGACCCGCACGCCCTTGTCTTCGAAGAAGCCGATGCCGAAGCCGTCTTTGTGTTCGTCGGCGCGGGTGGCCAGGCCGGTGAAGCTGAACATCACGTCGGTCGGCGTGTTGGCATTCATCCCGAGCAATTGGCACATGGCTGCCGATTGTAGAAACTCTGCCTCACGCCGGGCCGCCCGGACCGGACCGAAGGGGCCGCACAGGTCGAGCGGGCGGTGGCGCTCGCTCGCTTGTCGCTCCCTTATGCTGCGCGGACACCTTGGAGTACCCGCCCTTGTCGACACCCCCCGGGGCCGAGCCGCCGCGGCCGGACCAGCCCTTCGCCCACGGCGCCCAACGCGCCCTGGTCGACCGCGAGCGACTCGCGGTGCGGGTGCTGTCGCGCCTGAGCGGGGCGCTGGCCCTGCTGACCTGGCTGTCGATGCCGCTGCAGACCTGGCTCGGGGCGCCAGCCAAGCATGCCCACTGGCGGCTGCTCACCGGCGCCATCCTGCTGGCGGGCACCGGCGCCGGCCTGTGGTTGGCCCGCCAATCCCGCCTGCGCCTGGCGGCCGGCGTGCTGCTGGCCCTGACGCAGTTGAGCGTGGGGCTGTTTGCCTGGGGCAGCGGGCTGGGCCTGATGTCGGCGTTGCTGGCCGGCTCGCCGGTGCTGATCGTGGTGGCCGGCGTGCTGGCCGATGCCCGTGTGGCCTGGGTGCTCGCCGTGATGCAGCTGGGCCTGCTGCTGTTGCTGCTGCTGGGCGGTGCCCCCGAGCCGGCGCTGCTGGCCACCAGCTACGTGGGCCGCTTCGCCTCGCATGCGCTGGTGACCGTGGGCGCCTTGTTCGCCGCCATCACGCTGGGGCAGCAGGTGTCGCGCGCGCTGCACGACCTGCTGGTCAAGGAGCACCGGCTGTCCGAATTCCTTCGCCTGGGCAGCGACTGGACCTGGGAGGCCGACCGCCATGGCCGGATGACGCACATCTCGTCCAGCTTCGAGCGCCACACCGGCCGCACGGTGGCCGAGTTCATGCGCATCGACCAGCCCGGCGGGCCGCGCATCGTGCACGACGCCGAGTGGGCCATGCTGATCGACGACCTGCGGGCGCGCCGGCCTTACCGCGGCCGGGTCATCACCTTCGAATGCGCCGACGGCCAGCTGGTCTGCGTGCGCGGCACCGGCGAGCCGGTGCAAGGCGCCGACGGCGAGCACCTGGGCTGGTGGGGCATCAGCCAGAACGTGACCGGCGAGGTGCTGGCCGCGCGCGAGCACGAGCGCTCGCGGGCGCTGCTGGACCGGCTGGTGCGGCTGTCGCCTGATGCGATCGCGGTGGCCAGCCTGCGCGACGGCCGCATCATGCTGGCCAACCCCGGCTTCGCCGCGGCCGCCGGCTGCGAGCAGGCCGAGCAGGTGGTCGGCCGCAGCGCACTGGCGCTGGGCTTGTGGCGCGACCCGGCCGAGCCGCAGGCGCTGGCCCAGGCGCTGGCCGAGGCGCCGGTGGTGCGCGACCTGCGCACGTGCTTCTGGCGGCGCGACGGCGCGCGCCGCGACGGCTCGATCACCGCGGCCCGCTTCGAATGGGACGGCGAGCCGGTGGCGGTGATGATGATCCGCGACATCACCGAGGCCGAGCGCTCGCGGCTGCAGGGTGACGTGATCCTGAACCACGCCGCGGTCGGCGTCGCGTTGGTGCGTGAGCGCCGGCTGGTGCGCGTCAACCCGCGGCTCGAGGCGCTGCTGGGCCAGCCGCCGGGCAGCATGGCCGGCCGCTCGGTGACCGACTTCTTCGGCGGCGAGGCCGGCTACCAGACCTTCGTCGACAGCCTTCGCCAGCGCCTGGCCGAGGCCCGGCCGGTCGAGCTGGAGCACGAGTTCACGCGCCCCGACGGCAGCCGCTTCCTGGCGCTGCTGCGCTCGCAGCTGGTCGACCCGCACCAGCCCGACGATGCCGGCGCGATCTGGGTCGTCGAAGACATCACCGAGCGCCGCCGCGCCGAGCAGGCGCTGGCCGAAGCCAAGGCGCTGGCCGAGGCCGCCAGCGATGCGAAGAGTGCGTTCCTGGCCCACATGAGCCACGAGATCCGCACGCCGCTGAACGGGGTGCTGGGCCTGGCCCGGCTGATGGCGCTGCCGGGCCAGCCCGAGGCGCGGCAGCAGAACCACCTGCGCTACCTGATCGACGCCGCCGAGAGCCTGAACGGCATCGTCTCGAACGTGCTCGACCTCAGCAAGATGGAGGCCGGCAAGCTGCAGGTCGAGCGGATCGATTTCGACCTGCACGACCTGATCGACAAGGTGCACGGCGCGCACATGGTGCTGGCCGAGGCCAAGGGCCTGGTGATGCGGCAGCTGATCGCGCCCGGCGTGCCGCGCCGCGTGCGCGGCGACCCGCTGCGGCTGCGCCAGATCCTGTCGAACTTCATCGCCAACGCGATCAAGTTCACCGTCCAGGGCGAGGTGATGCTGCGCGTGGCGGTGGCCGAGCCGGGCCGCCTGCGCTTCGAGGTCGAAGACACCGGCATCGGCATCGCCCCGGCGGTGCTGGCCAGCCTGTTCCAGCCCTTCGCGCAGGCCGACCATTCGACCACCCGGCGCTTCGGCGGCACCGGGCTCGGGCTGTCGATCACGCGCGAGCTGGCGCAGCTGATGGGCGGCGAGGTCGGTGCGTTCAGCATGCCGCGCGAAGGCGCCACCTTCTGGGCCGAGCTGCCGCTGCCATCGGCCGACGGCAGCGAAGACCGGCCCAGCACCGGGCTGGACGGCAGCGACCAGCCGCTGCGCGGGCTGCGGGTGCTGATCGCCGAGGACAACCCGGTCAACATGCTGATCGCGGCCGAGATGCTGGGCCGGCTGGGCGCCAGCGTCAGCCCGGCGCACGACGGCGCCGAAGCCGTGCAGGCCTGCCGGGCCCACCCCGAGGCCTACGACGTGGTGCTGATGGACCTGCACATGCCGGTACTCGACGGGCTGGAGGCGGTGCGCCAGCTGCGCGCCGAGCCCGGCACCTGCGCGCTGCCGGTGGTGGCCTTCAGCGCCGCCGCGCTGGACCACGAACGGGCGCAGGCACGCGAAGCCGGCATGGACGACTTCGTCGGCAAGCCGGTGCAGCCCGACGAGCTGGTACGGGTGCTGTCGCGCTGGGTCACTTAAGGTCCGGCGCTGGCGAGGCCGCGTGTCGGCCAGTTCCGACAACCGGGGCCGCCTTGCGCTGGCAGACAGGTGCCGGGGCGCGCGGCCAGACTGCGGCACGCTCCCCGGAATGCCGCCATGCCCCTCATCCCGCCCCCAGCCGCCCCGACCCAACCCCGCCCGGTGCCCGCCTGGCGCCGCCTGGCCACCAGCGGGCTGAGCCTGGCGCTGGCCGCCTGCGCGCCGATGTCGCCGCTGGTGCCGGCGCCGGCGGTCGCGGCGTCGGCCGCGGTGAGCCCGGTGGCGCCGGTGGCGATCGAGGGCGCGCGCGGCCCGGTCTCGGCGGCGCGCAGCCAGCAGATCGTCGAGAACCTGAAGGCCAACCCCGGCCAGCCCGAAAGCATCCTCGACCGCCACCTTGCGATCGAAAGCGCGGTCACCGGCAGCCCGCTGGTGGCCGACAACGCCGTCACGCTGCTGCAAGACGGCGACGCGACCTACCGCGCGATGTTCGAGGCGATCGCCAAGGCCAAGCACCACATCAACATGGAGACCTACATCCTGCAGGACGACGAGACCGGCCGCCGCTTCGCCGACGCGCTGATCGCCAAGCGCCAGCAAGGGCTGCAGGTCAACGTGCTGCACGACAGCGTCGGCACGATCGACACGCCCGCCGCGTTCTTCGACCGGCTGAAGGCCGCCGGCATCCGCGTCGTCGAATACAACCCGGTCAACCCGTTGCAGGCCAAGAGCGGCTGGGACATCAACGAGCGCGACCACCGCAAGCTGCTGGTCGTCGACGGCGAGGTCGCGTTCCTCGGCGGCATCAACATCAGCGCCGTCTACTCGTCCGGCTCGGCGCCGAAAAAGCGGCCCAAGGCGCCGCCCCCTGCGGCTTCGGCCGCCTCGGCAACATCGGCGAGCGCGGATTCGTCCAACGAAGGGCGGCCGTGGCGCGACACCGACGTGCGGATCGAAGGCCCGGTGGTCGCCGAGCTGCAGAAGATCTTCCTCGACACCTGGGTGCGGCAAAAGGGCGAGCCGCTGAACACCGCCGACTACCTGCCGGCCCGGCGCCAGGCCCGCGACAAGCACGTGGTGCGCGCGATCGCCAGCTCACCCGACGAGTCGTACAGCGCGATCTACGCGACGCTGATGTCGTCGATCGACCATGCCGAGAAAGAGATCCTGATCACGATGGCCTACTTCGTGCCCGACGCGCAGCTCGTCGGCGCGTTGAGCCGCGCGGCGCAGCGCGGGGTCGACGTCCGGTTGATCCTGCCGCGCCACAGCGACGCCAAGCTGGTGCTCAGCGCCGGCCGCGCGCAATACGGCGCGCTGCTCGAAAGCGGCGTCAAGCTCTACGAGCGCCGCACCGTGCTGCTGCACGCCAAATCGGCGGTGATCGACGGCGTCTGGTCCACCGTCGGCTCGGCCAACCTCGACTGGCGCAGCTTTCTGCACAACCAGGAACTGAACGCCGTGGTGCTCGGCGACGAGTTCGGCGCCCAGATGCAAAAAGCCTTCGCACGCGACCTGGCCCAGTCCGACCCGGTCACGCTGCAGGCCTGGAACCAGCGGCCGCTGGGTGAGCGCTTGCGGGGCTGGTTGGGGCAGTTGTTGCAGTATTGGCTGTGAGTCAGGTCAAGAAGATCGGCGGGGCAATGTCGGCCTGCTTGGCCTGCAGGCATTTCTTCAGCTTGTCCTTGCTGTCCAGCGCGGCGTCGGCGGCCAGCAGGTTGTAGAGCTGGCGTGCCACCCACGGCGCCGACAGGCTCGTCCCTCGCAGGGCAGCGAATCCTTCGCTGTCGATATCCAACAGGCTTTGCCCGGGCAGCGGGCTGCGATTGGCCAACACCTTCAGTCCGCGCGTCGCACCGGCCTGCCACCGATCCGCAGGTGCCAGCGCATCAGGCTGGACGCGAGGCTTCGATTTCGCCGACCGACGGGCCGGGCCCCGCCCCGATTCGACCATCGGCTCGGGCGGATTCGTTGCCCTCGGTCGGAACAACTCGTAGCCACCGACCACCCACGGCGCCGTTCCCGTGGCTTGGCCCGTCAAGGTCGTCGCGTCGGTCACCTTGAACGCGCCGTCCTTGGGAGCGACCAGTACCGAGTCCGGCCTATCGGACAGCGGCCCCGCACCTGGCTCGTCGCGCTCGATCCACGCATGCACCTCGATGGGCTGCTTCGACGGGTTGTAGACATCGATGATCCAGGCGCCGGCCGGCGCAACCCCGATGCCTGAATTCGTCGCGCCCTGGCGCGCCATCGTCGGCGCCAGCGCAAACAGCGTCATGCCCGAGTTGCCGCCGGCGGTCGACGTGGGCAATTGCCACAGCGCCGCGCAAGGAACCCCCGCGGCGTCGCGCGCAACCTCACCCGGCGCCGACAAACAAGGCCCGCCGCTCAGACGCCGGACCGTGAACTGAGGCTGCTCGCCTGGGTTGGCGCGGGGGTACCAGAATTCCAGGAAACTCTGCGTCGGGTCGCGATCCGGCACGACCCAGCGCAGTTCTCCTTGCCGCTCAGCAGGAATCTGTGCGACCGCATGGCCTCGCTTGTCCGCTGCATTGCCGGCGGCCAGGACCACGTGCAGGCCATGGCGGTTTTTCATGAAATATTCGATCGCCGCCTCCAGCAATGAACCACCATCGTGCGGCCCGCCGTGGGAGCCGATGCTGATGTTGACCACCAAAGGGCGGTCGCCGGCCTTGGCCATCGCGTACTCCAAGGCATCGAGCACATAGGTCGTGACCCAACCGCCGGACAAGTCCTCGATGGCAGCTTCCGGAAGCTGCACGAAGATCAGGTCGGCCTTGGCAGCTTCGTCTGGCGCGGGAGCGCCACTCAGCCAGGGTGGCGACTCCGCCGCGGCCATGCCGAGCACCGCCGTCCCGTGCGACCAGGGCTCCAGCAGTTCAGGCAACGCCGCTGCCAGATAGCACGCTTCCTCGAAGCCGGCGGCGGTGGGCGTACCGGCCTTCGGCGTCGCACCGTTGCGAACGCCGGCCATCAACGCATTCAGGCGCTCGCAATCGGCTTCGCGCCCGTAGCCGAACTCGGGTTGTGTGCGCCATGGCCAAGCCGGCGCCAGCTCGTGCTGCCAACCCGCCTCGACACCACGGCCTTGGTCCCAGAAGTGTCGGATGCGGGTGCCACCATCACGCTGAAAGCAAGGGTGCGCGAAGGCGCAGCCAAAGTCGATCACTGCAATCATCGGCGCGGTCGACGGGGCAACGTCTTTCGTCTGATGGGCCGGCCCGGCCTTGGTGCCTGAGGTCTTGACCTTGGCGATGTCGCGCAGGCCGTCGACCCGGCCACCGCCGCCGCCGGCCAGCGCGCGCCGCAGACGGCGCACCGCCTTGGGCTTCATCAGCGGCGAGTTGAGATCGCCACGGGCGACACGCTCACCATCTTGCAAAGGCAGTTGTTCTGCATTGCCGATCAATCCCACTTTGATGCGCGACGCCAGAGCCGCCGCAAGCGGCAGAGCATCTGGCGGCACGTCGGCACAGACGAAGCGGCAGCCTTTTCTCTGCACGGCCTCGATGTAGTGCGGTGCCAGGCCCACGCCCAGGGCCAGGAACTGAGCGGCAAAACGAGCCCGCTGCCGATCGTCGCGAAACTGGAAGGCTACCCGCAGCAGGCCCTTGGGGCGCTGCAACACCGCGGCAAAGCCGGTGGTCTGGGCCCAGGCCAGGTAGGGGTCGAGATCCGCGCAGGACAGTGCGGTGGTGGCCATGGTTCACGCCCATTCCTGCTGGGCTTTTTCCCACAGCCACTGCATGTAGGGCTGCGTGGGCACTGGCGGGTCGACCACGTCGGTCAACGTCGTGCCACCGTAGTCTTTGTCGAAGTCGCTCACTTCATTCGGCAGGTGCGGCTTCGCTCTCGGCTCGGTGTCGTTGGCGTAGAACTTCGACGGCAGGAACTCGCGCGATTTGAGTTCGACCTTGGCCTGCCCGCCCGCGCTGTGCCACAACACGAGCCGGCCCAGGGTGTCGCCCAGGATGCGGCCGGCCGCACTGTCGGCGGGGAAGTGCAGGCCCGCGACCTCGCGGTTCTCTGCAATGCGCGCGGCGACCTCGAACAAGGCCGCGTCAACTTTCGCCCGGGCGTCGTCCTGCCTGGCGAAGCTATCGAGCACTCGCGCGATCAGGAACGACTCAGTGGCGTGGCCGCTGGGCCAGCTGTCGTGGCCTGGCGTCATCAGCATCGGCTGCAGATCGCCCGTGTATTCGAAGGGACGCGGGCAGGCAAACAGTTGCTTGAGGCGGAACACCGTGCTGCATGTGAAGTTCAGTGCCGCGTCCAGAAACTCCAAGGTCATGCGGTGCCGGTCCGGCCGCAGGCCCACCACCTGGGCCCACCACGCATGCGCCGGGTAGACCTGCGGCAGGATCTCGACATAGCGCTCCCTGCGCTCTTTCGACATCTCGTGCACCAGGTCCAGCTGCGCACGAAAGAGCTTGTAGGTGGGCCGCTGCAAAGTCAGCAGCGTCGGGCGTGCCTTGTTGCGAAGGACCAGCTTGGCCTCTGCGACAACGTCCGCACTGCTGGTGTCCACGGTGCTGTCGATGTCCAGCAGGGTCATCAATTCGGCATGACAGACATAGGCCCGGGGCTCTGCCTCCATCTCGAAGAATCGACGCCGCGGGCTGGTGATGAGTTGGTCTTTGCCCCCAAAGCCCTTTCGATCTTCAACGATGGGGTTGGCAAACAACGGCCGCCGCTGGCCGTCCAGCTCCCAATGGTTCAAGCCGGTTTGCGACGCGATCAGCCCCTCGGCCAGCAGCGGGCTCGCATCCTGCCCCGAATAGCTGACGTAGTCCGCATGGCTCGTGTGGCTGGTGTGGCTCGTATGACTGGTGTGGCTCGTGTGGCTGGTCAGGAAAGCCATGGATCATCCCTTCCGTGTTGGACGGGCCGCGGCCGGACGCCTGGCGCCCGGGCCTTGGCCGTTGGGGCTTCAGTGGGCCGCGCCCGCGTCGCGCAGGATGCGCGCGTAGTCACGCGACATCGGGGTCTGGCCGCCGGGGAAGCGCTCGAGGTAGCGGGCGCAACTGAACGACGGGTCGACCTTCATCATCTCGGCGATGGTCGAGCGCGCCGCTGCGACATCGCCACCGAGCCACTGGGCGATCGCCAGCGTGCGGTGGGTGGCGGTGTGCAGGCGGTTGGCCCGCAGCGAAGCCTGGGCCCAGCCGCGGGCCTCGGTCAGGCGGCCCGCGGTCAGCGCCGAGAAGGCCGCGAGCGAATCGAAATAGGGCTTCATCGGGTCCAGCGGCGACAAGGCCAGCGCCTTGGTCGCGGCGGCGAACGCCTCGTCGCCGCGGCCCTGCCAGCCGCGCAGCGTGCCGGTGTACAGCCACGCCAGCGCCTCGTTCGGGTTGGCCTGCAGCGCCTGCGCGTAGTCGCGCTCGGCGGCGTCCAGGTCGCGAAGCATGAAGCCGTGCACCAGGCCCATCATCGTCAGCGCCAGGCTGCTGTTGGCGTCGGCGTCGAGCGCGCGGTGGGCGCGGTCCAGCGCACGTTGCGCTTCTTGCTCGGGGTTGTCCGACAGGCCTTGCACGACCCGCATTGCGTGCCACTTGCCCAGCCAGGCAAACGGCTGCGGCAGCCGCGAGTGGCGCTGCGCCAGGTGCTCGAGGATGTCGTGGGCGCGCTCGAAATCCTGCCGCGACGAGCGGTGGATCAACCCGATGCCGGCCATCAGCAGCTGGTGGCTCTGCAGGTTGGGCAGCGGTCGGCCGGTCGAGCGGGCCAGCTCCTGCTGCGAGATCGTCGCGCCCACCTGGGCGACCACGCGCGGCACGATGGCGTCGTGGCCCAGCAGCACGTCGTCCAGCCGGGCCGTCAGGTCGTCGCTCCAGACGGCGGTCTGGGTGTCGGACTCGACCAGCTCGACATGCAGGCGCACCACCGAGCCGACCACGAGGTAAGACCCCGCGACGAGGTAGGCCGCGTGCAGCACCTGGCCCAGCTCGGCCACGCCCAGGCCGCGGTCGGCCGCGGCGCCGGACGACAGGCTGGAGATGACGTGCAGGTGCTCGGCGCGGCTCAGGCCGCTGACCACCTCGTCGGCCAGCAGGTGGCCGAGCGCGGCGTATTCGGCCGCCGCCACCCGCGCCGCGAACGGCAGCACCGCCACGCCGGCGCGCAGCGGGTCGGCCTGCGCGTCGACGTTGGCCGCCGGGCGGTCGACCCAGTGGCCCAGGCGGTACGCGCGCACCGGCTGCGGCACATGCTTGAGGTAACACTCGCCCAGGTCTTCGGGCTCGGCATCGAGCCCCGGCACCAGCCGGTCGCGCACCTCGGCCGACACGACGATGTCGCCCGGCGAGGCCAGCGCCGCCAGCCGCGACGCGAGGTTGACGGCGCGACCCTGGATGTCCATGTCGTTGGCGTACAGGTCGCCGACGGTGGCGGCGCAGCGCAGCCACATCGCCCGTTCGGGCGGCTGGCTGGCATTGAGCCGGGCGATGGACTGGAGCATGTCGTGGGCGGACTGGATGGCAGGGGGAACGGCCTCGAATTCGGCCACCAACCCATCCCCCGTGCTCTTGACCAGTCGCCCGCCGTGGCGGGGCAGCAAGACCTTCAACACCTCGTCGACGAACAGCTGCCAGCGTTGCGCCGTGCCCTGTTCGTCCTGCTCCATGAGCCGGACGTATTCGACGACGTCAACCACCAGCACCGTGCGCGCCGTGCGGACCACTGGGCCGTGCACCTCGGATGGATCGGTCACATCCTGCTCCCGTCGTATCTGGATGTAATCCTTATTCTGTACGACGCCCTCCCGTCACGCCACCAGTGAATGGGTGGCGTGCAGCCCCGCCGGCGCTCAGCGGGGCTTCTTCTTCAACAGCCAGTGCAACGCGATCGCGCCGAAGGTGGCGGTGCCGATGCCGCCGAGTGCGAAGCCGCCGAATTTCAGTGTGTAGTCGCCGGTGCCCAGCACCAGCGTGACCGCGGCGACGATCAGGTTGGTGTTGTTCGAGAAGTCGACCCGGTTGTCGACCCAGATCTTGGCGCCGGCGATCGCGATCAGGCCGAAGACGACGATCGACACGCCGCCCATCACCGGCAGCGGGATGCTCTGGATCAGCGCGCCGAACTTGGGGCTGAAGCCCAGCAGCACCGCGATCAGCGCGGCGACGACGAACATCGCGGTCGAGTAGATCTTGGTCGCCGCCATCACGCCGATGTTCTCGGCGTAGGTCGTCACGCCGTTGCCGCCGGCGCTGCCCGAGACGATGGTCGCGATGCCGTCGCCGAGGAACGCGCGACCGATGTACGGGTCGAGCTTGCGGCCGGTCATCGCGGCGACCGCCTTCACATGGCCCAGGTTCTCGGCCACCAGGATGATCGCCACCGGCGCGATCAGCAAGATGGCCCGGCCGTCGAACACCGGCGCCGCGAAATGCGGTGCACCCACCCACGCGGCCGCGGCGATGCCAGCGGTGTTGATCGGCGTGCCCCAGCCCAGCCCGTTGGTCAGCACCGCGTAGATCGCCGTGGCCAGGATCAACCCGACCAGGATCAGCAGCCGCTGCAGCATGCCGCTGGTGCGCACGGCCACCAGCCCGATGCAGACGAAGGTCACCGCCTGCATCCACTTGTCGAAATCGGTCGGCGCCATGTTCTTGATCGGGATGCCGGCCAGGTTCAGCCCGATCACCGCGACCACCGCGCCGGTCACCACCGGCGGCATCAGCGATTCGATCCACTTGGTGCCGACCGACATCACGCCCAGGCCGATCAGCGCATAGATCACCCCGCAGACGATGATGCCGCCGAGCGCGACGCCGATGTTGGCGTTGGGCCCACCACCGGCGTAGCCGGTGGCCGCCAGCACGACGCCGATGAAGGCGAAGCTGGAGCCCAGGTAGCTCGGCACCTGGCCGCCGACGACGACGAAGAAGATCAGCGTGCCGATGCCCGACATCAGGATCGCGACGTTCGGGTCGAACCCCATCAGGATCGGCGCCAGCACCGTCGCGCCGAACATCGCGATCACATGCTGCACACCCAGCGCCACGGTCTGCGGCCAGGGCAATCGTTCGTCGGGGGCCACGACGGCACCGGCTCGGGCCGGGACTTCGCGCCAGGTCGGCAGCAGGCTCATGAATCGTTCTCCTTGGGAAGCTCGCGTGTCGGTGGGGCCTTGCACGGTGTGTGCCAGGCCCGCCGGCAGTGTAGACAGCGCCCCCCAGGGCACGACTCGGGGCTTTCGCCAGCGCCTGGTGCAATCGCCCCGGCGTCAGCCGGTCATGCCGCGCAGCGCGTCAAGGCGACGCTGAATAAGTCCCCGCGAGGCTGCGCGCCCTGGTTTGGGATGGGCTGCAAGGCGCAAACCACAGCCATAGCTTGTGCTATGGCGAGGATTTGCAACGCAGCAGACCGCCCAAAGCAGGGATGCGCGGCCCGCGAGGGACTTGTTCAGCGTCGCCTCAATGCGGCGCGCTGAACCAAGCGTATTCGACATCCGGCTCGTTCTCGGGCGCCGGGCTGGTGCCCAGGCGCTGAGCGATGAAGCCGTGCCGCTCGTAGAACGCACGCGCGGCGTGATTGCGCTGGAAGGTGAACAAGCGCAGCTCGGCGGGCGAGCGTGCCCGCGCCGCCGCCAGCAGCGCGCTACCGACGCCGTGCCGGCGGTACTCGGCGAACACCGCCATCTGCATGATCCACGGCGCCTGCAGCGCGGTCATGCCGGCCAGCACGCCGTCGACCAGCGCCACCAGCACCTCGCAGGTCGGCAGCACCTCGGCCAAGAAGAAGGCGCGGGCCCCTTCCAGCGTGTGGTTCTGGTGCGTGTCGTTGTACCAATAACTGTCGACATTGGTGCCATGCCAACGTCGGATGACGGTGTCGACCTCGGCGGCATCGTGGGCCGCGATCGGCCGCACCTGCATCCGGGCCATCAGGCGGTCTCGGGCTGCCAACCCCTGGGCACCGCGCCGATCAGCTTGCGCGTGTACGCCTGCTGCGGTGCGCGCAAGATCGTCTCGGCATCGGCCTGCTCGACCACCTCGCCGTCTTTCATCACCAGCACCTCGTCGCTGATGAAGCGCACCACCGCCAGGTCGTGGCTGATGAAGATGTAGGCCAGGCCCAGCTCGTCCTGCAGGTCTCGCAGCAGGTTCAGCACCTGGGCCTGCACCGACACATCGAGCGCGCTGACCGCTTCGTCGAGCACCAGCACCTCGGGGTTCAGCGTCAGGCAGCGCGCGATGGCGATGCGCTGGCGCTGGCCGCCCGAGAACTCGTGCGGGTACTTGCCGAACGCACGGTCGTCGAGTCCGACCTTGCCCAGCAGCTCGCGGGCCCGTTGCTCGCGCTCGGTCACGTCGGCACCGATGCCGTGGATCGTCATCGGCTCGACCAGCGTCTGGCCGATCGTGAAGCGCGGGTTCAGCGAGGCATAGGGGTTCTGGAACACGATCTGGATGCGGCGGCGCATTGCCTGGCGCTCGGCGTCGCGCAGCGTCAGCAGGTTGCGGCCGTCGAACAGCACCTCGCCCTCGGTCGGCTCGTGCAGGCGCAGCAGCGTCAGCCCCATCGTCGTCTTGCCCGAGCCCGATTCGCCAACCACGCCCAGCGTGTGGCCGCGGCGCAGGCGGAAGTTGACGTCGCGCACCGCCTTGAACTCGCGCTTGCCGAACAGGCCTTCTTTCAGCCAGAAGCTCTTGGCCAGCGCCTTGACCTCGAGCACCACCGGCGCGTCGGGGTTCTTGGCGGTGGCCACGCCGTGGGCCGAGCGGCCGGCGATGTGGTCGTCGATCACCATCAGCCGCGCCGGGTTGTGCTCGCCCAGGCTCGGCCGGCAGGCCAGCAGGGCGCGGGTGTAGGCGTCTTGCGGGTCGTTGAAGATCTGCGCCACCGGGCCCCGCTCGCGCACCGTGCCCTGGCGCATCACCACCACCTGGTCGGCGATCTCGCCGACTAGCGCCAGGTCGTGGCTGATGAACAGCACCGACAGGCCGTGCTGGGCCTTCAGCCGGGCCAGCAGCTCGATGATCTGGCGCTGGATCGTCACGTCGAGCGCGGTGGTGGGCTCGTCGGCGATCAGCAGCTTGGGCTCGCAGGCCAGCGCCATCGCGATCATCACGCGCTGCTGCTGGCCGCCCGACAGCTCGTGCGGGTAGGCCTTCAGCCGCCGCCCCGGCTCGGGGATGCCCACCTCGACCAGCAGCTGTTCGGCCCGCGCCAGCGCGGCCTTAGGGCGAAGGCCCAGGTGCGTGACCAGCGGCTCGATCAGCTGCTCGCCGATGCTGAAGACCGGGTTCAGCGAGGACATCGGGTCCTGGAACACGCAGGCGATCTCGCGGCCGCGCAGCGCGCGCAGGTGGGCGCGGTCGGCCTGCAAGAGATCGTTGCCGCGCCACAGCACGCGGCCCGAGCGCTCAGCGTTGTCGGGCAGCAGGTTGACGATCGACATCGCGGTGACGCTCTTGCCCGAGCCCGACTCGCCGACCAGCGCAACGGTCTGGTGTTCGGCCACGTCGAAGCTGACGCCGGCATCACCTCGGCCGACCGCTTCGGCGCGCTGCACCACACCGTGCACCTGCCCCATGCGGAAGGCGACCTTCAGGTCCTGGATCGACAAAAGACTGGTCATTTACTCGATCCCCCGCAGCTTCGGGTCCAGCGCGTCGCGCCAGGCATCGGCGGCGAGCGAGAAGGCGATCAGGAAGGTGGCCATGAACGCGGTGGCCGCGGCCAGCTGCCACCAGTAGCCCAGGATCAGCTCACCCTGGGCATCGGCCAGCATCGTGCCCCAGCTGACCTGGTCGACCGGCACGCCCAGGCCGAGGTACGACAGGATCACCTCGCTCTTGATGAAGCCGACGACCAGCAGGCTCATGCGCACCAGGATCACGTGGCTGACGTTGGGCAGGATGTGGCGGAACATGCGCGAGGTGGTCGACGCGCCGATCGCCTCGGCCGCCCGCACGTACTCGCGCGTGCGGTGCTTGATGAACTCGGCGCGCACCTGGCGATACAGCCCCGTCCAGCCGACCAGCCCGAGGATCACCACCACCGTGCCGATGCCGCGGCCAAACACCGCGGCGAAGGCGAAGATCAGCAGGATGTCGGGGATCGCGGTGAACACGTTGTAGAGCCACTCGAGGAAGTCGCCCACCTTGCCGCCGAAAAAGCCCGCCAGCGCGCCAAGCAGCGTGCCGATCAGCGTGGCCACCACGGCCGCCAGCACGCCGACGAAGACCGAGATCTGCGTGCCCTTGACGGCCTTGGACAACACGTCGCGGCCGAGGCGGTCACCGCCCAGCGGCAGCGTCTCGGCCTTGACCGTGTCGGCGGTCTGGTACTGCTTGGCGCGCTCGGCCCATTCCTTGTATTTCGGCGCCAGCGGGTCGATGTCGCTGATGTCGACGTTCGGCCCCTTGGGCTGTTCGATCGCGCCGGTGGCCTCAGGCGGCGCCGGGCCCAGCAGCGTTGGCGGCGCGTTCGGCACACCCACTTCCTGTTGCCAATGCCTGGCCACCAGCCCCACCGCGGCCGCCGCGATCAGCAGCAGAAAGGCCAGCACGATGACCATGCAGACGACGCCCAGCCGATCGCCCTTGAAGCGCCGCCAGGCGGCGTGCCAGACGCCTTCGGAACGTTCCAGTGCGGGCGCCATGCCCGCCGTGCCCATGACTGCGCTCATTTGAGAACCACCCGCGGGTCGACGACCTTGTACAAAAGGTCGGTGCCCAGATTGATCAGCATCGTCAGCATCGCCAGGTAGACGGTGACGGCCTGGATCACGGGGTAGTCGCTGCGGTTGACCGCCAGCAGCACCTCGCGGCCCAGGCCGGGAATGGAGAAGAAGACCTCGATCAGGAACGAGCCGACGAAGATCCCCGGCAGCGTCAGGCCGATGTTGGTCAGGATCGGGATCAGCGCGTTGCGCAGCACATGCTTGAACAGCACCGGCCCTTCGCCCAGGCCCTTGGCGCGCGCGGTGCGCACGTAGTCCTGCCCCAGCTCGTCGAGAAAGAAGCTGCGGTACAGCCGCGTCTGCGGCGACACACCCACCGCCACCGCCAGCAGCACCGGCAGCGGCACGTAGGTGACGAGGTTGGTGAGTGTCGAATCGCTCCAGCCCTGCACCGGGAACCAGCCGAGCTGGAAGCCGAACACGTACTGGCCGACGATCACGTAGACCAGGAACGAGATCGACAGCGCGACCGTGGTCGCCACCATCAGCGCGCGGTCGGTCAGCGAGCCGCGCACATAGGCCACGCCGAGCGCAATCGGGATCGCCAGCAGCGTGTCCAGCAGCAGGATCGGCGTCATCACCGTCAGCGTGGCCGGCAGCCGGGTGGCGAACAGGTTCGCCACCGACTCGTTGGTGGCCCAGCTCTTGCCCCAGTCGAAGGTCGCGATCTGCTTCAAGAAGATGCCCAGCTGCACCCACCACGGCTTGTTCAGCCCGAGCTGCTCGCGGATCGCATCGACCTGCTGCGGGGTCGCGTTGAGCCCGCCCAGGATTTCGGCCGGGTCGCCGCCGAAGAATTTGAACAACACGAACACCAGCAGCACGACGCCGAACAAGGTCGGCACCATTTGCCACAGGCGCCGGATCACATAGGCCGCCATGTCGGGGGATATCCCTTCGCAGGGACTCGCTTCGTGAAGATGCGCGAGTGTAGGGGCGTGTCGGCCGCACTTTGCTCGGCGTTTGCCCCGCATTTTGGAGGCGCTTGATCGCATCCCCCGATGCCCGGCGGCGGATCGATGCACTATCGTTGCCCGGTGCTGCGACGGGCCTCATTTCTTCGTTGTCTTCTGATCGCGCTGGCGTTGTCGCCGGCAGCTGCGCCCTGCGCGGCGCCAGCCGGCGCGCCGGCACCCAAGGTGCTGCGCTACGCGATGCTCAGCGACGCGACCACGCTCGACCCGGCCGGCCTGCAGGACATCTACAGCCAGGAGGTGGCCGGCAGCATCTTCGAGCCTCTGTACCGCTTCGACTACCTGGCCCGGCCGGTGAAGGTCAAGCCGCAGCTGGCCGCGGCGTTGCCCGAGGCCAGCGCCGACTGGCGCGAGTACACGGTGCGGCTGAAAAGCGGCGTGCACTTCGCCGACGACCCGGCCTTCGGCGGCAAGCCGCGCGAGGTGGTGGCCGCCGACGTGGTCTATGCGATCAAGCGCATCTTCGACCCACGCTGGAAGAGCCCGCAGCTGCCGACCTTTGCCGCGCTCGGGCTGACCGGCCTGAACGCACTGCGCCAGCGCGCGCTCGACCAGAAGACCCCGCTCGACTACGACGCGCCGGTCGACGGGCTGAAGGCCATCGACCGCTACACGCTGCGCTTCAGGCTCGACACGCCCGACCCGCGCTTTGTCTTCAACCTGACCGGCATCGTGGCCGCAGCGCCAGTGGCGCGCGAGGTGGTCGAGCACTACGGCGACACGATCGGCGACCACCCGGTCGGCGCCGGGCCCTTCGTGCTGGCGGACTGGCGCAAGGGCTCGCAGATCGTGCTGGCGCGCAACCCCGGCTACCGCGAGCAGTTCTACGACGAAACGCCGACGCCCGGCGACGCCGAGGCCGAGGCGATCGCCCGCACGCTGCGCGGGCGCCGGCTGCCGATGGTCGACCGGGTTGAGATCGCGTTGATCAACGAAGACCAGCCGCGCTGGCTGGCGTTCCTGCAAGGCGATCTGGATGTGATCAACCTGCCGGCCACCTATGCGCCAGTGGCGTACCCCGGCGGCAAGCTCGCGCCCAACCTGAGGCGCCAGGGCGTACAGGCACAACGCCTGGCACGGCCGGACGTGGTCTACACCGTGTTCAACATGGACGCCCCGGTGATCGGCGGGTACGGCCCGGCCCAGGTGGCGCTGCGGCGCGCCATCGGGCTGGGCTACGACAACGACGAAGAGATCCGCGCGCTGCGCCGAGGCTTGGGGCTGGCGGCGCAGAGCATCGTGCCGCCCTCGACCTTCGGCTACGACCCGACGCTCAAGACCGAGATGAGCACCTACGACCCGGGGCGCGCCAACGCGTTGCTCGACCTGTACGGCTACACCGACCGCGACGGCGATGGCTGGCGCGACCGGCCCGACGGCTCGCCGCTGGTGCTTCAGTACCACACCGACCGCGCCCAATCGCTGCGCCCGTTCAACGAGCTGTGGGAACGCCGCATGCGCGCGCTGCACCTGCGCATCGAGTTCACGCTGGGCAACTGGGCCGACCAGGCCAAGGCCGCCCGCGCCGGCAAGCTGATGATCTGGTTCCTGTCGTGGAACGCCGACGCGCCCGACGGCGGCACCTTCCTGCGCCTGGGCTATGGCCCGGCGATCGGCGGCGACAACCTGTCGCGCTTCAACCTGCCGGCCTTCAACACGCTGTTCGAGCGCCAGGGCGAGCTGCCCGACGGCCCCGAGCGCCAGGCGGTGATGACCGAAGCCAATCGCCTGCTGCTGGCCTACCTGCCGATGAAGGCCCATGTGCACCGGCTGCAGGTGAACCTGCACTGGCCGCGGCTGCTGGGCTTTCGCCCCCATCCTTTCTTGCGGCCCTTCCACGCTTTCGTCGACGTGGCCCCACCGACCGTTTCCCCATGACATTTGCTGCAGTTCTTCGCGGCGCCGTGCTGGCGCTGGGGGTCTTGACCGGCGCACAGGCCGCGCTCGCCGACGCACCGCCCAAGGTGATGCGCTACGCCTTCCCGGTCGCTGAAAGCGGCTTCGACCCGGCACAGCTCAGCGACGTGTATTCGCGCGTCATCGCCGCCAACATCTTCGATGCGCCGCTGACCTACGACTACCTCGCCCGGCCGGTCGCGCTGCGCCCCGGCACCACCGTCGGCCTGCCCGAGATCTCGGCCGACTTTCGCCGCTTCACCTTCAGGCTCAAGCCCGGCATCTACTTCGCCGACGACCCGGTGTTCCAGGGCAAAAAGCGCGAGCTGGTCGCGGCCGACTACGTCTACTCGATCAAGCGCCACTACGACCCGCGCTGGAAGAGCCCGAACCTGTTCAACTTCGAGAACGCGAAGATCCTGGGCCTGTCGGAGCTGCGCGCGAAGACGTTGAAAGACAAGACGCCCTTCAACTACGACACCGAGGTCGAGGGCCTGAAGACGCTCGACCGCTACACCTTCGTCGTCACGGTGGCCGAGCCGATGCCGCGCCTGGCCTACCAGTTCGCCGACGCGGCGATGACCGGCGCGGTGGCACGCGAGGTGATCGAGGCCGACCCCGACCACGCGATGGAGCACCCGGTGGGCACCGGCCCCTACCGGCTGGCCGCATGGCGGCGCTCGTCGCTGATCGCGCTGGAGCGCAACCCGAACTACCGCGAGGTCTACTACGACGCCCAGGCGCCGGCCGACGACCCGCGCTCGCAGGCGATTGCCTCGCGGCTCAAGGGCCGGCGCCTGCCGCTGATCGACCGGGTCGAGGTCTCGATCGTCGAGGAGTCTCAGCCGCGCCTGCTGGCGTTCCTGAACGGCGAGCACGACTGGATCGAGCGCCTGCCGCCCGAGCTGACCACCTCGGTGGTGGTCGGCGGGCATTTGCTGCCGAACCTGAAAAAGCGCGGCCTGCAGTTGGAGCGAGCGATCGGCGTCGACATCTCGTACAGCTACTTCGGCATGGACAACCCGGTCGTCGGCGGCTACACGCCCGAGAAGGTGGCGCTGCGCCGGGCGATGGGACTGGCCTACGACGTGCAAGGCGAGATCATGCAGGTGCGCAAGGGTCAGGGCATGCCGGCGCAGGCGATCGTGCCGCCGCAGATGGCGGGCTACGACCCGGCGTTCAAGAGCGAGATGAGCGAGCACAACGTGGCCAAGGCGCGCGCGTTGCTCGACCTGTACGGCTACACCGACCGCGACGGCGACGGCTGGCGCGAGCAACCCGACGGCTCGCCGCTGTTGATCGAGTACGCGGCCTCGCCCGACCAGCAGTCGCGCATGCTGCAAGAGGTGTGGCAGAAATCGATGGACGCGCTGGGCGTGCGCATCGAGTTCAGGATCGCCAAGTGGCCCGAGCAGCTGAAATCGTCGCGCGCCGGCAAGCTGATGATGTGGGGCCTGAACTGGAGCGCCACTGTGCCCGACGCGAGCGACCTGCTGGGCCTGATGTACGGGCCCAACAAAGGCCAGTCGAACCACGCGCGCTTCGACCTGCCGGCCTACAACACGCTGTTCGAGCGCCAATCGGTGCTGCCCGACGGGCCCGAGCGCGACGCGCTGATCCACCAGGCCAAGCGGCTGGGCGTGGCCTATATGCCCTACAAGATCTCGGCCCATCGCATCGTCAACGACGTGATGCAGCCCTGGGTCATCGGCTACCGCCGCCACCCCTACCTGCGCGGCAGCTGGCAGTACATGGACATCGACCTCGACCTGCGCGCCCGCGCCACCTCGCCATGAAACGCCTTGTCCACGTCGCGCTCGCGGGCCTGCTGGCGCTGCTGATCGGGCCCGCGCGGGCCGACGACGGCGCGGCGCCCAAGGTGCTGCGTTATGCCTTCCGCACGGCCGAGACCAGCTTCGACCCGAGCCAGATCAACGACATCTACTCGCGCATCGTCACGGCCCACATCTTCGAGGCGCTCTACACCTACGACCACCTGGCGCGGCCGGCCAAGTTCAAGCCGCTGACGGCCGAGGCGCTGCCCGAGCACAGCGACGACTGGCGCACCTGGACCGTGCGCGTGCAGCCCGGCATCTACTTCGCCGACGACCCGGCCTTCAATGGCAAGAAGCGCGAGCTGGTGGCCGAGGACTATGTCTACGCGATCAAGCGTTTCACCGACCCGGCGCTGAAGAGCCCCGTCTGGGGCTATGTCGACAGCTACAAGCTGCTCGGCCTGGCCGAGGCGCGCCAACGCAGCCTCGACCAGAAGAAGCCCTTCGACTACGACGCGCCGGTCGAAGGCCTGCGCGCACTCGACCGCTACACGATTCGCTTCAAGCTGGCCGAGCCGCGGCCACGCTTCATCGAGTTTCTGGCCGCCAGCGACCTGCTCGGCGGCTTCGCGCGCGAAGTCGCCCAGGCCTATGGCGACAAGGTGGGTGAGCACCCGGTGGGCACCGGGCCGTTCAAGCTGGTGCGGTGGCGCCGCGCCAGCTTCATCGCGCTGGAGCGCAACCCCGACTACCGCGAGCGTTTCTACGACGCCGAGCCGGCCGCCGACGATGCCGAGGGCCAGGCGATCCTGGCGCGCTTCAAGGGCCGGCGGCTGCCGATGGTCGACCGGGTCGAGGTCTCGATCATCGAAGAGAACCAGCCGCGCTGGCTGGCCTTTCTGAACGGCCAGCACAACTTCATCGAGCAGGTGCCGCCCGAGTATTCGAGCCTGGCGATGCCCAACGGGCATGTGGCACCGAACCTGGCCAAGCAGGGCGTGCAGGGCTGGCGCCGGGTGCGGGCCGACATCTACGCCACCTTCTTCAACCTCGACGACCCGGTGGTCGGCGGCTACACGCCTGACAAGGTGGCGTTGCGGCGGGCGATCTCGCTCGGGCTGGACGTGGCGCGCGAGATCCGCCTGGTGCACAAAGGGCAGGGTGTGCTGGCCCAGGGCCCCATCGCGCCGAACACCCTGTCGTTCGACCCGGAGTTCAAGAGCGAGATGAGCGAGTACGACCCGGCGCGTGCGCAGGCGCTGCTCGATCTGTACGGCTACACCGACCACGACGGCGACGGCTGGCGCGACCGGCCCGATGGCTCGCCGCTGGTGCTGCAGTGGTCGATCGAGACCGACCAGCGCGCGCGCCAGATCTCCGAGCAGTACCAGCGCGACATGAAGGCGCTGCAGATCCGGGTCGAGTTCAAGCCTGGCAAGTGGCCCGAGCTGCTGAAGGCCGCGCGCGCTGGCAACTTCCAGATCTGGCATGTGGGCAATGTCTCGGCCTCGCCCGACAGCCAAGGCGCGCTGCAACGCTACGACGGCAGCCAGATCGGCGGGCAGAACATGGCGCGCTTCAAGCGGCCCGAGTTCGACGCCGTCTACCAGCGCCTGTCCGCCTTGCCCGACGGGCCCGAGCGCGAGGCCGCGTTCGTCGAGGCCAAGCGCCTGGCAGTGGCGTGGATGCCGTACCGCGCACGCTTTCACACGCTGATCACCGACCTCGCGCAACGCGAGGTGCAGGGCTTTCGGCGGCCGCTGTTCTGGGTCGACTGGTGGCAGTACGTCGACATCGCCCCGGCCCCCGGCGCGAAGGCCCGATGAGCGCGTCGTGGCGCGCACTGGCGCTGCGAGCCCGGCCCGGCGGCCCGGACTTCGGCCGCTGGGTCACGCCCGAAGAGCTGAACGTTGCCCCCGGTTTGCTCGGCAAGCCGTTGGCGCGCCCGCAGCGGCGTCTGCTGGCGATGGCGGTCGACCTGGCCGCGATCGGCCTCGTGTCGTCGCTGACCAATTTCTGGCTGCTGGCGGCGTGTGGGCTGGGCGCGGCCGAGCGGGCCCGCGTGCGCCGCAAAGGGCCCTCGCCGTGGCGCACGGTGGCGGCGTGGGCACTGGTCGCGCTGCTGGCCTATGCCGGCGTGCAGGAGGTGGTCGACACGCTGCGCGGCGACGGCCATGACAGCCCCGCCCGCGAGGCGGCGGCCGACGACGACGCCGATGACGACGCGGTGATCGCGGCCCTGCTCGCACCGGCGCCCGGCGCCTCGGCGGCCCACGGCATCGCCGCACCGGCGTCGGTCGCTTCAGCCGCTTCGGCGTCGGCCGCCGAGTCCACCGCAGCGTTGCAGGCGCAAGTGCAGCGGCTGCAACGCCAGCTGGCCAAGGAGCGCCAAGCGGCCGAAGAAGCCGCCAAGGCCGAGAACTGGCGCGAACGGCTGCGCCGCCTGGGGCTGGACTTCGGCGTCAGCTACGGCTGGTCGCTGGTGTACTTCACGATGCTGCCGACCTGGTGGCGCGGCCAAACGCTGGGCAAGCGGCTGTTCGGCCTGCGGGTGGTCGAGATCACCGGCAAGCCGATGACGCCACTGCTCAGCTTCAAGCGCTTCGGCGGCTACCTGGCCGGCATGGCCACCGGCGGCCTGGGGCTGGTGCAGCTGCTGTGGGACCCGAACCGCCAGGGCCTGCAAGACAAGGCGGCCCACACCGTGGTCATCGACGAGCGGCAACCGGCGCGACCACCGGCGGGGGACACCCCACCGGCCCCCACCGCCCCCACCGACCCGACCCCGCCGCTGATCCCCTGACCCCCACCGACCCCGAGGTGCCGATGAACGTGCCCGAACCCCGCATCAGCGCCTACCAGCGCTGGCTGGCCGACACGCGTGACCTGCAGTTCACGCGTTATGAAGACCTGTGGCACTGGTCGGTGACCGAGCTCGACGCGTTCTGGCGCTCGATCTGGGACTATTTCGACATCGAGTCGCCGACCCCACCCGACGCTGCGCTGGCCGAGCGCCGCATGCCCGGTGCCCGGTGGTTCCCCGGCACCCAGCTGAACTACGCGCGCCAGGTGCTGCGCCACACCGACGCGGCCCACGCGGCGGGCCACCCGGCGATCGTCTGGACCGACGAGCCCGGGCTCGTGGCGGGCGCGCTGCACACCTTGCCCTGGCCCACGCTGCGGCAGCAGGTCGGCGCGCTGGCCGCGGCCTTGAAACGGCTCGGCGTGCAGCGCGGTGACCGTGTCGTCGCGCTGCTGCCGAACCGGCCCGAGACGGTGATCGCGTTCCTCGCCGCGGCCAGCATCGGCGCGGTCTGGTCGGTCTGCTCGCCCGACATGGGGCCGGTGGCGGTGCTGGACCGTTTTCGCCAGATCGAGCCGACGCTGATCTTCGCCGCCGACGGCTACCGCTTCGGCGGCCAGGCGCACGACCGGCGCGCGCTGGTCGCGCAGTTGCTGGACGGGCTGCCGACGCTGAAGCATGTGGTCGACGTGGCGGTGCTGGGCGGGGCGCCCGAGGCCCCGCCGCCGCACGTGGCGCGGCACGACTTTGCCGCGCTGATCCAGGGCGCCGAACAGGTTGAGCCCGAGTGGCTGCCGTTCGACCACCCGCTGTGGATCGTCTATTCGAGCGGCACCACCGGCCTGCCCAAGCCGATCGTGCACGGCCACGGCGGCATCGTGCTCGAAGCGCTGAAGGGCGGCACGCTGCACAACAACCTCGGCGCGTCGGTCGAGACCGGCGACCGCTTCTTCTGGTACAGCTCGACCGGCTGGATCATGTGGAACTGCCAGGTCGGCGGCTTGCTGGGCGGCACCACGGTGGGCCTGTACGACGGCTCGCCGGCATCGTGCGACGGCACGGCCGACTGGTCACCCTTGTGGCGCTTCGCGGCGATGTCGCGCTGCACCTTCTTCGGCGCCGGCGCGGCGTTCTACGCCGGCTGCCTCAAGGCCGGCGTGCAACCGCAGGCGCTGGGTGACCTGTCGGCCTTGCGCGCCGTCGGCTCGACCGGCTCGCCGCTGGCCGACGACAGCTACCGCTGGATCTGGCAGCAACTGCCGCAGGTCGACGGGCGCGACATCTGGATCGCCTGCATCTCGGGTGGCACCGACTTCGCCGGCGCTTTCGTCGCCGGCCTGCCGACCTTGCCGCTGGTGGCCGGCGAGATGCAGTGCCGCTGCCTCGGCGCCGCGGTCGAAGCGTGGAGCGAACCGGATGCGTCGGGCCGTGGCCGGCCGCTGGTCGACGAGGTCGGCGAGCTGGTCTGCACGGCGCCGATGCCGTCGATGCCGCTGTACCTGTGGGGCGACGCGAGCGGCCAGCGCCTGCACGACAGCTATTTCGACATGTACCCCGGCATCTGGCGCCATGGCGACTGGATCCGGCTGACACCGCACGAGCAAGCCACCGGCGCCGTCATCTACGGCCGCAGCGACGCGACGATCAACCGCCACGGCGTGCGCATGGGCACCGCCGAGCTGTACCGCGCGGTGGAGGCGCTGCCCGAGGTGCTCGACAGCCTGGTGGTCGACCTCGAATACCTCGGCCAGGACAGCTACATGCCGCTGTTCGTCGTGCTGCGCGAAGGCGTGGCGCTCGACGACGCCTTGAAGAAGCGGCTGGTGGCCGAGATCCGCCAGGCGCTGTCGCCGCGCCATGTGCCTAACGAGATCTTCGCGGTGCCGGCGATCCCGCGCACCTTGAGCGGCAAGAAGATGGAGCTGCCGGTCAAGAAGCTGTTGCAGGGCGCCGACCCGGCCAAGGTGATGAACCGCGACGCGATGGCCAACGCGGCGGCGGTCGATTGGTTCGTTGACTTCGCCGCTCGCCGGCGAGCAGCGCTGGCGGCCGGCTGAAGCGAGCACCAAACGGGCCGCGCTGCAGGCGCCGCGCGCCAAGGCCACAGCCGGCGGGCGGTCTATCGCCGCGGCCGCACGGTGCGGACGGTGCATCGCCAGAATCGGCGGCTGTTTGGCATGCCGACGGACCACCCCCGATGACGATGACGCTCAGCGACTTTCCGATCTCCCGCAAGTGGCCCGCCAGCCACCCCGACCGCCTGCAGCTGTACTCGCTGCCCACGCCCAACGGCGTCAAGGTCTCGATCATGCTCGAAGAGACCGGGCTGCCCTACGAGGTGCACCGCGTCGGCTTCGAGACCAACGACCAGCTTTCGCCGGCCTTCCTGTCGCTCAACCCGAACAACAAGATCCCGGCCATCATCGACCCCAACGGCCCGGGGGGCGCACCGCTGGCGCTGTTCGAATCGGGCGCGATCCTGCAGTACCTGGCCGACAAGACCGGCCAGCTGCAACCGAAAGACGCCGCCGGCCGCTACGAAACGCTGCAGTGGCTGATGTTCCAGATGAGCGGCATCGGGCCGATGTTCGGCCAGGTCGGCTTCTTCCACAAGTTCGCCGGCAAGGACTACGAAGACAAGCGCCCGCGCGATCGCTACGTGGCCGAATCGCGGCGCCTACTGGCGGTGCTGGAGCAGCGCCTGGCCGGCCGCGAATGGATCATGGGCGACCAGTACACCATCGCCGACATCGCCACCTTCCCGTGGGTGCGCAACCTCGGCGGCTTCTACGGCGCCGGCGAGCTGGTCGGCATGGCCGACTTCGTCAACGTGCAGCGGGTGCTGCAAGCCTTCGTCGCGCGGCCGGCGGTCGCACGCGGGCTGCTGATCCCGGCGGCACCGGCGGCCTGACCCGGCGCGCCAGAACAAAAAAGCGGCGCCCAGGCGCCGCTTTTCTTCGGTCAGTGGAACGTGCCCGTCAGCTGATCAGCACATTCAGGATCGCGTTGCCGATGCCCATCAGCGCCGAGCCCGAGATCAGGCCGGCGCAGATCGGCTCGGCGCCTTCGACCCAGATCACGTGCTTGCGTGTGCCGGGCGTCTTGTGCTTCAGGCCCATCAGCCAGAAGATCAGCGCGCCGACGAACATCGCGAAGGTCGATTCCGGCGGCAGCACCACGCCCAGGCCGATCGACACCGCCGACAGCGGGAAGCGGCCCTTGGTGAAGACACGCGCCAGCTCGATCGCGATCGCCGCGGCCACTGCCACGCCCATCGTGATCAGCGCCGACACCGGCAGCCCGCCGAAGCCCTTGGCGATGATCTCGGCCACGCCCTTCCATTGCAGCGCGCCGGGCATCGCGAACTGTTCGCTGATGATGGTGGCGGTCGAGCGCACGCCGTTCGCGTCCGGCGGCAGGAACAGCAGGAAATACAGCGGCACGCAGGCCGCCACGCCAGCGACGAGGCCGATCACGTGGCCGGCGGCCTGGTGGCGCGGCTTGCCGCCCAGCATGTAGCCCGGCTTGATGTCGGAGAGCAGGTTGGCCGCGTTGGCGGCGATCTCGGCCGTCATGCCGGCCGGCAGCAGGTTGCTGGCCGGGTTGGTCTTGTCGATCGCCCCCATCGTGAACTGCGTGATCTTCGACAGCGCGCCGGTCGGCGTCCACGAGGTCAGCGCCATCGAGTTGGTGCAGATCACCGTCAGCACGAAGATCAGCGGCAGCGAGACCAGCGCCAGATACATCGGCACACCGAAGAAGAGGTGGGCGACATAGGCGCCCAGGATGCTCAGCACCGGCACGCCGACCCAGCTCATCCACAGCGGCAGCTCGATGTCCTTCAGCGGGTCGGGCCCGGCGGTGACGGCCTTGTTGGTGCCGGTGCCCTTGAGTGACTTGAAGGCCGAGGTGAACAGCTCGGGCTTGGCCAGCAGGCCGACCAGCGCGCCGGCGACCATCATCGCCACGCCCCACCACAGCGACCACTGGTTGACGATCTCGGCACGCGAGATCGGCACCACTTTGCCGCTGGCCAGCACACGCTCCACGATGTCGCCGCGCTCGATCATGATCGGCGCCAGCACGACGAAGTTGATGAAGGCACCGAGCAGGCAGCTGGTGGCCACCGCGATGCCCATCAGGCCGCCGACGCCGAGCATGGCTGCGTCCAGCGTCAGGCGCAGGCCCAGCACGCGGATGTCGGTGCCCAGGATCTTCAGCGCCGCGCCCTGGGCCTGGTAGTAGTAGGTGTCCAGCCGCTCCTGCACCACCCAGGGCTCTTTCATGCCGGCCCACTGGTCCATGCGCAGGATCTTGAACTGGATCAGCTTCATCCAGCCATCGCTGACCAGCGCCTGCCAGGTGGCGGTGCCGACCGCGACCACGCCCAGCAGCCGGGCCTTGAACATGCCGGCGCCGGCGGCGCCGTGGTACAGCGCATCAAGCACCACGCCGCTGGCGCGGCCCTCGGGGAAGGGCAGCTGGTCTTCGTTGATGAAGCGGCGCTTCATCGGGAACGCGATCAGCACGCCGATGCAGGCGATCAGCACGATCCAGATCATCATCTGCCACCACGGGATGATGACCCCGGTGACCAGCATGTAGGCGCCGAGGCTGGAGCTCAGCGCCGTCACCGTGTAGCCGGCCGCCGTGGCGATCGACTGGGTGCAGTTGTTCTCCAGGATCGTCATGTCCTGCACCATGCCGGCGCCGTGCAGGATGCGGAAGATCGCGAAGGCCAGGATCACCGAGGTCAGGCCGACGCCGATCGTGATGCCGGTCTTGGCGGCGATGTACAGCGCCGTGGCGGCCAGCACGCCGCCGAGCAGGAAGCCGGTCAGGCCCGAGCGGAACGTCAGCTGCGCCATGTCGCCGCGGTAGACGTTCTTCAACCACCACTCGTCCTTCTCGCGGCGGGTCCAGGTGCGTATCTGTTCTTCGGTCAGTTGTTGCAGTGCCATGGTGTCGGTCGTGCAGGTATGGGGGCCGCCGGCGGGCGCCGGTTGGCCCGGGTGACTGGTCAAGCCTTGTGGGTCGACCAGGCCGAAATAGCCGAAGGGCCACCGAGGGCGGCCCGAATCCGGCGCGGATTGTGTCAGCCCCGGGTGACCGGCGGCCCGGGGAGATTCCAGGGGCAGGCCAGCCCGGATGGCGCCCGGCGGCGCCGCCGGCGGCGGGCCCGCGGCTGGCGCCGGCCCGGCAGACGCGGTTCAATCGCCCTGATGAGCCCCCACCCGCCCGCGCCGCCCGGCCTGCCCCGCGACCCCGCCCGCCTGTTCCTGGCGCTCTGGCCCGACGCAGCGACGCGGCGCGCCATCGAGGCCTGGCAGCAGGCGCTGCGCTGGCCCTCCAACGCTCGCCTCACGGCACCGGCCCACCTGCACCTGACGCTGCATTTCATCGGCAACGTGCCGCGGGCCCGGCTGCCCGCGTTGCACCAGGGCCTTGCGCGAGCATTCACGCCGTTCGAGCTGATGCTCGACGACTTCACCGTCTGGCACCACGGCATCCCGGTGTTGCAGCCCCGCGGCGAAACGCCGGCCGCGCTCGCTGCGCTGCACACGGCATTGGGCGACGCGCTGCGCGCCCTCGCCCTGCCGGTCGAGGCGCGACCGCTGCGCCCCCACGTCACGCTGGCCCGCCATGGCAGCGGCGCGGCGCTGCCGGCCGGCACCGCGCCGCCGCCGACCGTGCGCTGGCGCGCCGACGACGGCTACGTGCTGGCCGAATCGGCCGGTGGGTACCACGTGCTGCAGCGCTTTCGTGCCGAACTGGCGACGTAATGTCACAGCCGCTTCCGCCCGTCTTGGTCCACTACACCGATAGCCAAGCAGATCTTCTATCGATGCTGCGCTATGGCTTCCTCTTCACGGAGCATTCAAATGGGGTACTTGACGTCGTCGCGCGGGGCCGGGTGCTGGAAGGCCAAGGTACCAGCATGGTCTGCTTTTGCGAGCCTGGGGGCAACAATGCCAACAGGTTCTTGAAGCACTTCGGGAAATTTGGAGTCGCCATCGATAAGCGGGCGTTTGCGGGGCGAGAGGTCCATCAAGTTCGCTACTTGGATCCGCAAGGTAGCGATGTGCAGCGTTTGGCGCACATCTTTGACCGATTTGCGCCAGAGCACCGTCCGATACTTGACCCAGCTGGCGACGACATGGCCAATCGGCTCCAATCAATGCTGATCTCGTCCGCAAGAGAATTGCGCGGCTACCCGGTGCGCCGGTCCTGGCTGCGGTTCATCCATGAACTCCGCTTTTGCGAAACAGCTGCGCACTCCTGGGAACGCGAGTGGCGACTTGAAGGACCTTCTTCATTGATGCCGCTGGAAGGTGCTTCGCCAAAGCAGCAACGCGAGCTACTTGCTGGCGTCCTGCAGGGGATGGTCAATCGATGCGAGACCTCGGGAAGGTTCGACCCATCGGACAGGCTGCTCGCTGCGTCACTCGCATTCTTCGTGCCGGTACACCTCATTCGTTGGTTGGAGGTGCACCCCGCAAAGGTAACGTCGATATCGCACAAGCTCCGTGACATGCAAAGGGCGACTGGCGTCCCGTTTGGCCGAATAGAAGTGCGGTCGATAGGGCGCTGACACCAACGAGTCCGGCTTTGGCATGCTAGCCCGCGCGATCGCCTTGCCCGGGCAGCAGATCCGCGGGATCGAATCGATCGTGGGTGTCGAGCCAGCACAGGCTGCCGCCGCCACGCACGAAATGCTCCAGCAGTTGGACGATGAATTCGAACGCCAGCTGAACCACTTGCCATGAATCAAGGCCATGGAGGTCACCGAGGCGATCATGCAGGCCCTCCATCGACACCGGCACGGCCCATTCCTCGCTGGCCACCTCGTACGGCAGTCCGATCTGAACAGTCACGCGGATGGACTGGCCATCGGGCTGGATGGCGAGGAAGCTTCGTCGGGCGATGTGCGATGTGTTGCTCATGAGCGTCGTGAACCCCGTTGACTTTGAGTGGACCGGCAAGGTTAGCGGCACCTCGTCGTCGCTGCCTAGAATCGCCGCGGCACCACCAGCCGGCACCACGCAGGAAGAACGAGATGACCTTCACGCACGCGGCAGCATCCTTCGCCACGCTCATGGCCCTCGCGGCAAGCCCGGCCCACGCCGCCGACAGCACCGAATGCCCGGCTGGCGCCATGCTGGCCGTGAGCGGCAAGATCAAGAACTTCAACGACAAGGCCAGCGCGAGCTACCGCTACAGCGAAGCCGAGCTGCTGAAGCTGCCGACCAAGAAGCTGAAGACCGGCTCCGAATGGACACCGGTGGCCGAGTGGACCGGCCCGACGATCGCCGAGGTGCTGAAGGCCGCCGGCGTCGACCCCTCGGCCACCAAGCTGCGCGCCGTCGCGCACGACGGCTTCGCGGCGATCATCCCGCTGACCGACCTGGCCACCTACGGCCCGCTGGTCGCCCACACCAAGGACGGCCAACGCATCACCGACACGAAGCACGGCCCGCTGTTCGTCGCCTACCCGCGCGACCAGCACCCCGAGCTGCAGACGCAAGCCGCCGGCGTCAAGTTCGTCTGGGCGCTGTGCAAGATCGAGGTGCAGTGACAAGAACGGCGGAGGCCAGGCTCTACGCCCTCGCTCCGCCGCTGGCTGGTGGCCTGGAAGCCGCTTACTGCGCGGGCACCGGCACGAGCTTGAAGCCGGCCAGGTAGTGATTGCCCGACGGCGTCGTGGCGTCGCCGTAGCCCACGATCACACCGCCCGCGTTGATGGCCGTGGCCTCGCGCAGCGAGATCACCGCACCCTCGGCCGAACGGCAGGGGTGATCCGCCGCGATGACGCTGTCGAGCGCCACCGGTTCTGCGCCGGCCTGCGGCCAGTAGGTGGCACCCCGTGTGGTCGTGTTGCCGACGATCTCGCCCCGCCGGTTCACACTGAGTGCCTCGCCCGCGGACTGGTCGGCCGTCAAGGGCTGGATGACCCCGTTGACCCAGGCGACCGGCTGTCTTGTCACGCCGACGCTGTATCCGACGATCACACCCGCTGTGTTGAGCGCCTGCGCAGCCGAAGCCCGGTGCCCCGGCAGCGTGCCCAGGTCCTTCGCCTTGCGGTTCACCCATTTCACGGCGTGCGTCGTTTGCTCGCCATCAACGGTGAGGCGGGACCAGCCGACCACCACGTCCTTGTCGTTGATCTGAAGCGCTTCGGCGGCCATGCCGGCCTGCAACGGCGGCAGATACTTCTGCGCGCCGTCCTCCCACAGCGTCGCCTTGTAAAGAAGCGGGGTGCTGGAGAGCGACGTCCTGCCGGCGACGACACCGGCGTTGTTGATGCTGTTGCCTGCGGTGTTCTGGTTCTGGTACTGGGTCAGGCGCGAGGCCGTTCCATCGGGCGACCAGATGTAGCCGGAGGGGAGCTGATCATGATTCGGGCCCGTCCACGCGGTGTTGTAGCCGGTCGCATAGCCGTCGTCGTTGATGCCGCCGAGATGGAAGCCGGTGGCGCCGTCCTCATACGCCAGGGGTCGCTTCTGCCCGGTCTTGCCCCATTTGCCTGGCGTGTAGTCTCCGATGCCATACATGCCGAAGGCGCCCACCACGGCGCCGCTTCGGTTGATGGCCATCGGCCAGCTGCCCGGCGTGTTGCCTGCGGGCAGCTCCAGCTGTTCGCACTGGAAGACGGGCTGTGCCAGGGCCGGCGAGGCCAGGCAGGCCACACCGATGAACACCGGTGCAAGGGCGAAGCGAGAAAGATGTCGAGTCGTTGTCATTCGGATTCTTCTTCCTGTGGTTCTTATTGGCATGGGTCGCATGCCGGCGACATCGCCGATGCGTGGATCGGCAATCCACTGACTCTATGAGTTAACTGGATGGTTGGCCGAGGCCGACCTGCCACCAACCTGGGGATGGCGCTGAGGGCATCATCTGTGACGCCATTCGCGCAGCGGGGCCCGGCGTTTCTCGCGAGAGGCTGCGTGCGACGCCCCCAAACGGCGTCCCGGCCGGCAGCCAATGGCGGGGCGTCGCGGCGCCCGGGCGCTCATGGCTTGGTCATCGGCACCAGCCTGAAGGGGATGGGTGGGTAGTTGCCCGACACGGAGCCGTAGGCGACGACGACGCCTCCTGCATTGATGGCCGTTGCCATGCTCAGTGTGGCCCTTTGGCCGTCGGCGGACCGGCAGGGGTAACGCCAGTCGATCAGGCTCTCGACAGCCACTGGTTCCGCGCCGGCATGGGGCCAATAGGCGGCCCGGGTGTTGCCGAACCATTGCGTGTAGCCCACGATCTCGCCGTGCTTGTTCACGCTGCGGGCCAGCCCCCCCGATTGATCCGAAATCAGGGACTGCATGACACCGTTGACCCAGGCGACCGGCTGCGTGAGACCGACATCAACGTCTTCGCGGCTGTAGCCCACGATCACGCCGAAGGTATTGAGGGCCAGCGCGGTGGAGAACTTGTGTCCCGGCAGGGCGCCGAGGTCACGCACCCGTCCGTCCCTCCACCTCACCGCGTGTGTCACCAGCACGCCGTCCACGGTGCGTTCGGCCTGGCCCACCACCACACCCTTGTCGTTGATCTGGATCGCTTGGGCGCTCTTGCCGGATTGCAGGGGCTTCAAGGTCCGCTGCTGCCCGTCCTCCCAGAGCGTCGCGGTATCCGGGCCGTTGTAAAGCTGGGTCCAGCCGGCGATCACGCCGGCGCTGTTGATGCCTGACACGCCCGTGATCTGGCCCTCGTGCTGAGACAAGCGCTGATAGCTTCCGTCGGGCGCCCAGAGGTAGGAGACACCCCGGTTGGAGCCGTTGCTACCGTTGGCATAGATTGCAGAGCCGACGGCGTAGCCATCGTCATTGATGCCACCCATGGTGTAGAGACCGGATCCGGGTTCGAGCGTGAGGGCACGGCCCTTGTTCGTGCTGTCCCACGCGCGAGGACTCTCCTCGAAGGAGCCGATCACGTCGCCGCGGCGGTTGATGGCTTCGGGATAGCTGTCGGCGGGCACGCCGTCGACGGGACGCAGGAGCTGACATTCATAGGTCGGAAGCGCCTGCACATGCGTGGCCAGGCAAGTCGTGCCAATGAGCCCCAGCGCCAGCGCGCGAAAAGGGTGGGCAGCGAAGGCGGGTGTCTTTTTCATGTCGGCTGATCCTCCAGTCAGAAGTCGGGCAGTCTACGGGGCGCCTGGCTGTTCCTCGTTGCATCTTCTCGGGATGGAACTGCGCACGGAGATACCCCGTGGGGCGTGGGTCCGGACGCGTGGCGCGCGTCCTTGTGAACCCCTTCTGAAACATTTGAAATCTGCAAATGAAATCACCGGCGGGGGTGGCTTTGGTATTACTACCGAAGACCCGGCCGCCCTGCGGCCCGATAAAGACAGCTGACATCACACACAGGCCCACGAGCCGGTGGAGAGACCGTGGAGACAAGACCTCGCATCCTCGTCGTCGACGACGAGGCGGACATGGTGGCTTCGCTGCAGGACGTGCTGCGCAAGGCCGGCTTCGAAGCCGATGGCGCGCCCGACGGCGCCACCGCGCGTGGCCTGCTGGCGGCGCAACGCTACGACCTGCTGCTGCTCGACCTGCGGCTGCAGGCCGAGGACGGGTTGACGCTGGCCCGGCTGCTGCGCCAGCGCAGCGACGCGCCGATCATCATGATCAGCGGCAGCAGTGACGAGACCGACCGCGTGCTGTTGCTGGAGCTGGCGGCCGACGACTTCCTGATCAAGCCGTTCAGCCCGCGCGAGCTGGTGGCGCGGGTGCGCGCGGTGCTGCGGCGCTATGGCCACGCCGCCGCGGCCGACACGCCCGCCGCCACCGAACCCGCCACACCGAAGCCGCCCGCGGCGCCGCGCGGCGAGCAGCTGCGCTTCGGCGACTGGCTGCTCGACGTGACCGAGCGCGACCTGCGCCATGTCGACGGCAGCGCCTGCCCGCTGACCCAGGCCGAGTACCGGCTGCTCGAAGCCTTCGTGCGGCAACCACGCCGGGTCTGGTCACGCGACCAGCTGCTCGAGCACACCCGCAGCATCGACACCGAGGTCTTCGACCGCACGATCGACGTGCTGATCCTGCGCCTGCGCCGCAAGATCGAGCCCAACCCGAAGCATCCGCGCTACATCTGCACCGAACGCGGCCTGGGCTACGCCTTCGCGGCGGACGTGCAGAAGGTATGACTGCGGTGCGGAACGCCGGCCCCGCGCCCAGGCCTGAGAAGCTCGGAGCAAACGGTCGGCGCTGTTGCAGGCGCGCGAAGCGCCGCCGCCCATCCGGTGGCGTGCGCGGATCTGGCTTCGCCAGTCCGCTGCGCGAGCCCCCCCGGGGGGCTTTGCTCGGACATGAACAGTCCCGAGGACTGTTTGTGCCTAGCAAAGGGCCGAGCCTCTGGCTCGGCGCGGCCTGCAAGGCAGCCCCCGGAGGGGGCGTGGGGGCCCCATGACCACCCGGGTGCGCACACGCCTGCTGGCGGCTTTTGGCGTGCTGCTGGTCGCGGCCATCGGGCTGGCTGTCGTCGGCTGGTACGGCATGCGCAGCACGCAGCGTGCGCTGGTGGGCGTTGAAGACGACCTGCTGCCCAACATCTCGCTGGCGCTCGAACTGGCGCAGCGCACGACCCGCCTGGCCGCACTGGCGCGGCGGATGAGCGACTCGGCCTCGACCGAAGAGCTGGCCGCCACGCGCGACGAGGCCCAGGCGCTGCTGGAGCAGGTGCAGGCCCAGGCCGAGCGGCTGCGCCCGACGCCGGCGCTGGGCGAGGCGCTGCCGCGGCTGCGTGAGGGCGTGGCCCACCACCTGGCGGGGCTGGTCGAGCTGACGCAGCGCAGCCTGACGACGCAGGACCAGCTGTCGGCGGCGATGCAGCGGCTGAACGAGCTGGGCATCCGGCTGCACCGCGACGCGCCGCAGCCGCTGGACCCGGCCGTGGCCGCGCTGTGGTCGACGCTGGTGCTGGGCAGCGTGGCGCCCGACCCGGCCGAGGTCGGCCGCTTCCAGGCCGACGCCGAGGCCTTGCTGCTGGCCGCACGGCAGCGGCGCGCGTTGCCGCAGCTGCCGGCGCCGATGGCCGGCACGCTGGCCGAGCTGGCCGCGCCCGATGGCCTGCTGGCGCTGCGCCAGCGGCTGGTGACGCTCAAGCGCGCGACCGAGTACCTGGTCGAAGACACCCGCGCCAACGCCGACGAGCTGAACGCCGAGGTCGGCCGCCACGTTGCCGAGCTGCGCGGCAGCGCCGCCGAACGCAGCCGCAGCGTGCACAGCGCGGTGCGCTTCGGCGAAGGCTGGATGCTGATCCTGGCCTTCGGCTGCCTGGTGATCGCGGTCGGCGCCGCGCGCTATGTCGGTGCCTTGGTGGCCGAGATCGAATCGTTGACCGATGGCATGACCCGGCTGGCCGAGGGCGACACCGCGCCGCGCCGGCCGGCCCCGGCGCGGCGCGACGAGCTGGGCGCGCTGGCCCGCAGCTTCGAGGTCTTTCGCGAGCACGTGCTGGCGCGCCAGCGCCTGGTGGCCGAGCTGCGCGAGCAACGCGCGCTGCTGGACGCCGTGCACGAGAGCCTGACCGACGGCCTGGCGGTGTTCGACCCGGCGCAGCACCTGCTGCTGTGGAACCGGCGCTTCGCCCACCTGCTGGCGCCGCACGGCATCACCGTGACGGCCGGCGTGACCGCGCCGGCCCTGTTCGCCACGCTGCCGGCCGAAACCACCTGGTGCACCAGCCCGGCCGGCACGCCGCAGCCGCTGGCCGGCACCGACCCCGCCGCGCTGGCCCGGCACGACCACCTGGCGCTGCAGCTGCCCAACGGCACGCTGCTCGAGCTGCGCACCCGCACGATGGCCAGCGGCGGCAGCGTGACGCTGGCCACCGACCAGACCACCCGCCGCGCGATCGAAAGCCAGCTGCACCAGGCGCAGAAGCTCGAGGTGCTGGGCCAGTTGACCGGTGGCGTGGCGCACGATTTCAACAACTACCTCGGCACGATGCTGGGCACGCTGGCGCTGCTGGAAAGCGAACTCGCCGGCTCGCCGCGCGCGCATGCGCAGTGGTCGCGCGTGCAGCGCGCCGCGCGCTCGGCGGCCGGGCTGGTGCGGCGGCTGCTGGCCTTCGCCCGCCGCCAGCCGCTGGAGGCCGAGTGGGTGCCGGTGGACGAGATGGTCGAGGAGATGCGCGACCTGGTCGAGTACAGCGCCGGTGACGCCACCGAAGTGCAGCTCGACCTGGGCGCGCAAGCGCGCGGCGTGCGCGTGGACCGTGGCCAGCTGGAAAACGCGCTGCTGAACCTGGTGATGAACAGCGCCGCGGCGATGCCCGGCGGCGGCACGCTGACGGTGCGCAGCCGCGGCTGCACCTTGGACGACGGCCGCGACGGCATCGAGCTGAGCGTGCTGGACACCGGCGTCGGCATGAGCGAGGCGACGACGCGCAAGGTCTTCGAACCCTTCTTCACCACCAAGCCGGCGGGCGTCGGTAGCGGGCTGGGCCTGTCGATCGTCTACGGCTTCGTCAAGCAAAGCGGCGGCGACATCACGCTGACCAGCCAGCCCGGCGCTGGCACCTGCGTGAGCTTGCGCTTCCCGGCCGCGCCGCGCCCGGTGGAGGCACCGGCCGACGGCGACAGCGCCGTGCCCGGCCAGGCCGACCTGCGCGGACACCGCGTGCTGCTGGTCGACGACGACGTGGCGCTGCGCCAGACGGTGACCGAGGAGCTCGAAGCCGCCGGCGCCGAGGTGCGCGGCGCCGGCAACGTGGCCGAGGCCGAGGCCTTGCTCGACGCTGGGCCGTGGGCCACCGTGCTGCTGTCGGACATCTGCCTTGGCGCCGGCCTGAGTGGCCTGGCGCTGGCCCAGGCGGTGGCCGCGAAACAGCACGGGCTGCGGGTGGTGCTGATGTCCGGCCTGCCACCGGAGCTGTCGGCCACCCCCAGCCAGGCCTGGCCCGCGGGCGTGCCGTTTCTGCAAAAGCCGTTTGCCGCACCGGCGCTGCGCCAGGCACTGGGCGAGGCACCGGCACACGAGGCGCCACCAAGCGCCGCCCGTGTTTCATCGGTTGGTCAACATTCGTAATCGGCCGTTCATCCCGGCCGGGTGAGATGGCGACATGCGCAAGGCGGGAGCCGCCTTTGCTGCGCACTTCGAACGAACGACGACACAAGGAGACCTCACCCATGCGTACAACGGGCCGTTGGCTTCGAACCGGCATCGCCCTCGCGCTGGCCACCACCGGTGCGGCGGGCCAGGCCGCCTCGATCAAGATCTCGTGCGGCTCGGTCGGCCAGGAGCTGGAGCTGTGCAAACGCTCGGCCGAGGCCTGGGCGAAGCAGACAGGGAACCAGGTGCAGGTCGTCGCGACGCCGAACGACGCGAGCGAACGGCTGGCGCTGTACCAGCAGGTGCTGGGCGCCGGCTCCGACAAGATCGACGTGTTCCAGATCGACGTGGTGTGGCCCGGCCTGCTGGCCAACCACTTGCAAGATCTGAAGCCCGCCAGCGGCGGTGCCGAGGGCCAGCACTTTCCGGCCTTCGTGGCCAACAACACCGTCGGCGGCCGGCTCGTCGCGATGCCGTGGTTCGTCAACGCCGGGCTGCTGTTCTATCGCAAGGACCTGCTCGACAAGCACAAGCTCGCCGTGCCGACCACCTGGACCGAGCTGACCACCAGCGCGCGCCGCATTCAAGACGCCGAGCGCGCCGCCGGCAACGACCGGATGTGGGGCTTCGTCTGGCAGGGCCGCGCCTACGAAGGGCTGACCTGCAACGCGCTCGAATGGTCGGTCAGCCATGGCGGCGGCAGCATCGTCGAAAGCGACGGCCGCATCAGCGCACGCAACCCGAAGCTGGCCGACGCGCTGAAGACGGCCGCCGGCTGGGTCGGCAGCATCTCGCCGACCGCCGTGCTGAACTACGCCGAAGAAGAATCGCGCGGCGTGTTCCAGGCCGGCAACGCCGTCTTCATGCGCAACTGGCCCTATGCGTGGTCGCTGGCGCAGGCCGACGGCAGCACGATCAAGGGCAAGATCGGCGTGGCGCCACTGCCCGCCGGCCCGGGTGGCAAGCCCGCGGCCACGCTGGGCGGCGAATCGCTCGCGGTGTCGAAGTACTCGCGCAACGCCGCGCTCGCGACCGAGCTGGTGCTGTACATGACCAGCGCCGCGGTGCAAAAGGAGCGCGCGCTGGCCGGCTCGTTCAACCCGACGCGACCGGCGCTGTACCAGGACGCCGAGGTGCTGAAGGCCAACCCGTTCATGGGCGACCTGGTCGGCGCGTTCACCAGTGCCGTGGCGCGGCCGACCGCCGCCACAGGCTCGCAGTACAACAAGGTCAGCAACGAGTTCTGGAACGCCACGCACGATGTGCTGGCCGGCCGCGCGCAGCCCGACGAAGCGCTGGCCAAGCTCGAAAGCAACCTGAAGCGCGCCAGCCGCGGTGGGCGATGGAACTGAAGCTGCGCTCGCAGGCCAGCGTCGACGCGGATGCCGCAGCGCCGCCGGGGCGGCGGCCACGCGGCCTGGTGCGCCAGCGCCGCCGCTGGGCGCTGTGGATGCTGGCGCCGCTGCTGGTCACGCTGGCCGGCGTGGCCGGCTGGCCGCTGGTGCGCACGATCTGGCTCAGCGTCACCGATGCGCGCCTGTCCGAACCGACACGCCGCTTCGTCGGGCTTGAAAACTACATCGGCGAATACGGTCTGTGGGCCGACCCGGACTGGTGGAGCGCGGTCGGCAACACGCTGGTCTTCGCCGTCACCTCGGTCACGCTCGAAACGCTGCTCGGCCTGGGCGTCGCACTGCTGATCAACCAGCCCTCGCGCATCCGCCTGCTGCTGCGCACCGCGATGCTGGTGCCGTGGGCGGTGCCGACGGTCGTCTCGGCCAAGATGTGGAGCTGGATGCTGCACGACCAGTTCGGCGTGGTGAACCACTACCTGCTGGCCGCCGGGCTGATCAGCACGCCGCTGGCCTTCACCGCCGACCCGGCGCTGTCGCTGGCGACGGTCGTCGCGGTCGACGTGTGGAAGACCACGCCGTTCATGGCGCTGCTGATCCTGGCTGCGCTGCAGATGGTGCCCGGCGATTGCCTCGAAGCCGCGCGGGTCGACGGCGTGCCGCGCCTGGCGACCTTTCGCCGCATCACGCTGCCGCTGATCCTGCCCGGCGTGGGGGTCGCCGTCGTCTTTCGTCTGCTGGATGCGCTGCGCGTGTTCGACGTGATCTACGTGATGACCTCGAACAGCCGCGACACGCGCAGCATGTCGGTCTTCGTGCGCGAGCAGTTGATCGACTTCCAGCAGGTCGGCTACGGCTCGGCCGCGGCGACCACGCTGTTCTTCATCATCGCGCTGCTGACGATCGGCGCGATGGGGTTGATGCGCCGCCACGAAAGGCGGACCACATGAGCCATGCCATCAAACGCGGCCTCGGCCGGGTGGGCTACGCGCTGGCCTCGGCCTTGCTGCTGTTCGTCACGCTGGCACCGCTGGCCGTCGCGATCTCCAGCTCGTTCAAGCAGCGCGAGGGCTTGTTCTCGCCCCAGCTGTGGCCGGACCAGCCGACGCTGGACAACTACCTGACGCTGTTCCGCGACCAACCGTTCGCGCACAACCTGCTGAACTCGGCGCTGGTCGCGCTCGGCGTGGTCGGCCTGTCGATGCTGCTCGGGCTGATGGCGGCCTGGGCGCTGGCGCGGGTCGACTTTCGCGGCCGCGGGCTGCTGCTGTTGACGATCCTGGCGGCGTCGATGTTCCCGCAGGTCGCCGTGTTGTCGGGCATGTTCGAGCTGGTGCGGGTGCTGGGCCTGTACGACTCGCTGGGCGCACTGCTGCTGGCCGACCTGATGCTGACCTTGCCGTTCACCGTGTGGGTGCTGGTCACCTTCACGCGCCAGCTGCCGCGCGAGCTGGAAGAGGCCGCGGCGATGGACGGTGTCGGCCCGCTGACGCTGGTGTTTCGCATCTTCGCGCCGCTGCTGGCGCCGGCAATGGTGGCGACCGGGCTGCTGGCCTTCATCGCCGCGTGGAACGAGTTCTTGTTCGCACTGACCTTCACCTTGTCGACCGAAGAGCGCACGGTGCCGGTGGCGATCGCGCTGATCAGTGCGCCGAGCAAGTTCGAGCTGCCCTGGGGCGCGCTGATGGCCGCATCGGTGATCGTCACGCTGCCGTTGTTGTTGCTGGTGCTGGTGTTCCAGCGCCGCATCGTCTCTGGGCTGACCCAGGGTTCCGTCAAAGGCTAAGGAGTACCGCATGAGCCGCATCGAATTGCGAGATGTACAAAAACGCTTCGGCGACCAGCATGTGCTACGCGACATCGACCTGGTGATCGAGCCGGGTGAGTTCTGCGTCTTCGTCGGGCCCTCGGGCTGCGGCAAGTCGACGCTGCTGCGCTTGCTGGCCGGGCTGGACGAGCCGAGCGAGGGCGCGATCTCGATCGCCGGCCGGCGCGTCGAACACATGCCGCCGGCCGAGCGTGATGTGGCGATGGTGTTCCAGAGCTACGCGCTGTACCCGCACATGACGGCGTACGAGAACATGGCCTTCGGCTTGCGCTACCGCAAGCTGCCCGAAGCCGAGATCCACCGCCGCGTGCGCGAGGCCGCGCGCATGCTGGACATGGAGTCGCTGCTGCAGCGCAAGCCACGCGACCTGTCCGGCGGTCAGCGCCAGCGGGTGGCGATCGGCCGCGCGATCGTGCGCCAGGCCAGCGTGCTGCTGTTCGACGAGCCGCTGTCAAACCTGGACGCCGCGCTGCGCGTGCGCACCCGTGTCGAGCTGGCCCGGCTGCACCGTGCGCTGGGCTCGGCCAGCATGGTCTATGTGACGCACGACCAGGTCGAGGCGATGACGCTGGCCGACAAGATCGTGCTGCTGCGGCCCGCCGCCGAGCGCGGCGAGTTGCCGAGCATCGCCCAGGTCGGCCACCCGCTGGAGCTGTACCACCACCCGGCCAATGCATTCGTCGCCGGCTTCATCGGCTCGCCGGGCATGAACTTCCTGCCCGCCACGGTGCAGGCGCTGGCCGACAGCGGCGTGACCTTGCGCACCGGCGCGCAGCCGTGCGAGGCGCGCGTGGCCGCCGCCGGGCTGGCCGCGGGCGAGGCGGTCACGATCGGCATCCGCCCCGAGCATGTGCGGCTCGGCGAAGGCCCGGGCAGCGGCCGCGTTTCGCATGTCGAGCAGCTGGGCGAGCACGCCTACGTCTACCTCGCCGGCCACGAGGGGCCGCTGGCCAGCGGCGTGGTGGCCAAAGACGGCGCGATCGTGCCCGAGCCGGCGCTGCTGGTGAAGACCACGCGCGACGACCTGCGCGTGGGCGACCGCCTGGCCTACACGCTGCCACCCGAGGCGCTGCACCTGTTTCGCCAGGACGGCCGCGCGCAACCGCGGCTTGCCACCGCGCACTGACCCGCTCGACTTTCCCAACGAAGTACCCCGATGAATGCCGCCGAACCCGCCCTTGCGCCGCTGTGTGCCCCCGAGCCCTGGGGCCTGACCGAAACCTTGTTCGACCCGCAGCGGGTGGCGCTGGCCGAGACGCTGTTCGCGCTCGGCAACGGCCGCATCGGCCTGCGCGGCGCGCATGACGAACCGCTGCCGCCAGGCCGCAGCACATCGCAGGACGGCAACTTCCTCAACGGGCTGTACGAGCGCGAGCCGATCCACTACCCGGAGGACGCGTTCGGCCTGGCGCGGCACAACGAGTTCCAGCTCAAGCTGCCGAACGGCAAGGCGATCGAGCTGACGCTGGGCGACGAGTGCGTTGACCTGACGCAGGGCCAGCTCGTGGCCTACGAACGCCGGCTCGACTTTCGCCGTGGCGTGCTCACGCGCCACGTGCAGTGGCGCTCGCCGCGTGGACGCGTGGTCGCGATCACCAGCGAGCGCATCGTCAGCTTCACGCGGCCCGACGTCTACGCGGTGCGCTACCAGGTGACCGCGCTCGATGCCGGCGGCCCGGTGCGGCTGCTGTCGACGCTGGACGCGTGCACGCCCAATGTCGGCGCGGCCAATGACCCGCGCGTCGGCGCCGCGCGCCCGTCTCCGCTGCTGTGGCAGGCCAGCCGCCAGGCCGGCAGCACGATGCTGCTGATGCAGCGCACCGAGCACAGCGGGCTGGCGCTGGTCAGCGCACTGGAGCATGTGGTCGACAGCCCCGAAGGCTTCGAGGCGCGGCCCGACTTGCCGCGCGCCGGCGAGCGCTTGTCGCACCAGGTGGCCGGCGAGCTGCGGCTGGGCCAGAGCGTGACGCTGACCAAGTTCGGCTGCTACCTTCACGGCCCGCAAGCCGAGCAAGAGGCCCTGGCCGAGCTGGCGCTGGCGCAGCTGGCCAACGCGCGCCGCGCCGGCTTCGACACGCTGTGCGACGAGCAGGCGGCGTGGCTGGCCGACTACTGGCAGCACGCCGATGTCGAGGTCGGTGGTGACGAGCGGGTGCAGCAGTCGCTGCGCTTCGGCTTGTTCCACCTGCTGCAATCGGCCGGCCGTGACGGCGCGACCAACATCGCGGCCAAGGGCTTGACCGGTGAAGGCTACGAAGGCCACAGCTTCTGGGACACCGAGGTCTACGTGCTGCCGGTGATGCTGTGGACGGCACCGGCGATCGCCCGCGCACTGCTCGAGTACCGCTGGCGCGCGCTGCCGGCGGCACGCCAGCGGGCGCGCGAGATGGCGCATGCCAAGGGCGCGCTGTTCCCGTGGCGCACGATCACCGGCGGCGCCGAAAGCTCGGCCTACTTTCCGGCCGGCACCGCGCAGGCCCACATCAACGCCGACATCGCGCATGCGGTCAAGCAATACGCCCAGGCCACCGGCGACACGGTGTTCATGACCACGATGGGCGCCGAGCTGGTGCTGGACACCGCGCGCATCTGGCTCGACCTCGGCCACCACGACCCGCGCCGCGGCGGCGCCTTCTGCATCCACGAGGTGACCGGGCCCGACGAATACACCGCGATGGTGGACAACAACTTCTACACCAACGCGATGGCGCAGCAGCACCTGGCCTACGCCGCCGAGCTGGCCGGCTGGCTGGCGGCCGAGCAGCCGGCGGCGCATGCGCGCATCGCCGCGGCGATCGGCCTGGGCGCCGAAGAGCCGGCCCGCTGGCGCGCCGCGGCGGCGCAGATGTACCTGCCGGTCGACCCAGTGACCGGCGTGCACCCGCAGGACGACGGTTTCCTGCACAAGCCGCACTGGCCGTTTTCGAACGACAACGGGGTCAGCGGAAATAACCGGCCACTTCTGCTGCACTACCACCCGCTGGTGATCTACCGCCACCAGGTCTGCAAACAGGCCGACGTGGTGCTGGCGCTGCTGCTGCGCGGCGAGCAGTTCACCTACGAGCAGAAGTGCCGCGACTTCGACTACTACGAGCCGCTGACCACGCACGACTCGTCGCTGTCGGCCTGCGTCTACGGCATCGTCGCGGCCGAGATCGGCCGCATCGACACCGCGTTCGACTACTTCATGCGCGGCGCCCGCACCGACCTGGACAACACCCACGGCAACACCCAGCACGGCGTGCACACCGCGGCGCTGGCCGGTGCCTGGCTCGGCCTGGCGCAGGGCTTCGGTGGCCTGCGCCTGTTCGACGGGCGGCTGCACTTCGCACCCTGCCTGCCGGCCGCGTGGACGCACTTCCGCTTTCGCCTGCACTGGCAAGGCGCGCGGCTCGAGGTCTCGGTGCACCGCGATGCCGCCGAGTACCGCCTGACCGACGGCGCCGAAATCACGCTGTGGCACCACGGCCTGGGCGTGACCTTGTCGCCCGACGCACCGAGCGTGCGGCTGCCGCTGGCCGCGGCCGGCGTGATCGACACCTTGACCCCACCACTGACCAACACCCCATGCCCCGCCCCGACCCCTGCCGCGCCGTCATCTTCGATCTCGACGGCGTCCTGACCGACACCGCGCACCTGCACTTCCTGGCCTGGCGCGCACTGGCCGAATCGCTCGGGCTGCCGTTCGACGAGGCGTTCAACGAGCGCCTGAAGGGCGTCGACCGGATGGGATCGCTGGCGCTGATCCTGGCGCAGGACCCGTCACGCTCGTGGCGCGAAGCCGAGAAGCTGACGCTGGCGGCGCGCAAGAACGCGCACTACCAGCGCCTGCTCGGCGGCCTCGGCCCCGGCGACCTGCTGCCGGGCGCTGCCGACGCCCTGGCGGCCTGCCGCGCTGCCGGGCTGCGCATCGCGCTGGCCTCGGTCAGCCACAACGCACCGACGGTACTGCAGCGCCTGGGCATCACCGACCGCTTCGACCACGTCGTCGACGCCCGCACCCTGCACCGCAGCAAGCCCGACCCCGAGATCTTCCTGCGCGCCGCCGCCGCGCTGGGCGTGCCGCCGGCCGAGTGCATCGGCGTCGAGGACGCGCAGGCCGGCATCGATGCGATCAAGGCGGCGGGGATGTATGCGATCGGCGTTGGGGCCGAAGGCGCGCTGCGGGGGGCGGATGCGTGGATGGCGGATCTGCGTGGGTTCGAGTCGGGCCTGGGCGCACACACGTTGCCGGCCCCAACAGCGCTCAGCGCAGCGCTGGTGGCGCGGACAGTGGCCTCGGCCTGAGGCCCACCAGCCGACAAGCCCCGAGGCCCCACAGGCGGTGCGCCACGTTGGCCGCCGCGCCGCTCGCCGCGAGCATCGCGACGGTGTGAACACCGACCGCGGCGAATGCCATCGTCAGCGAGCCGGTGGCCGAAGCCGCCCGGGCCAAGGGGCCTGGCGCGCACAGCGGGATCAGCGCCGGCACCAGCATCAGGCCGGCGCCGTGGCCAGTGGCGACGATGAACGACCACAGGGCCAGGCCGGCGTGGCCCGCCGGCACGCACACACGCTTCGAGCGCCGTGCCCGCCAGTGCAAACCCGCGACGACGGCCAGCAGCCCAGCCGCTGCGGCCTGCAGCCATGTGCGGTCGAGCGAGCGGCCGAAAACGACGGCGACCGCCACCACGCCCATCGATGCCAGATGACCAGCGGCGATCGGAACCAGCGCTCGCCACGTCGACACCCGGTGGCCGGCTGGCGCGCCGCGCCCGGCGACAAACAGCCAGCCGGTGAGGGGGTTCAGGCCGTGCAAGGCGCCGGCCCCCGCCAGCACCAGCCAGGGCCAGACGTCGTCCATCATGCGGCCTCGCGCCCGAGCCGACTGCGGATCAACCGCGTGCGCAGCACGACGCCGTCGACGCCTTCTCGACCGCCGTCCGCTCGTAGCGGTCGTGGTGGCGCAGCCATTCCATCGTGTAGCCCAGGTCGTCCTCGTCACGGCCCTTCGGTGCGATGTCGAGGAAGTCGTAGGTGCCCATCATCAGCTCGACGCCGCGACCGTAGGTTGAGTAGGTGTGGAACACCTGGCCATCGTCACCGCGGTAGAACGCACTGAGGCCGGGCGCCTCTTCGAGCGGGAAGGGCTGGCGGGTGTAGTTGTAGTCGACCGCACCGCTCGCCCGCTCTTCGGCCGTGAAGCTGACGCCGAAGTCGTGGTTGAAGTCGGTGCCGAACGACGAGACCCACTTGAACTGCCAGCCCATGCGCCGGCGAAAGCGCTCGATGTCGGCCAGCGGTGCGCGCGAGACCACCAGCAAGGTGACATCGCGCTGGGCCAGGTGCGGCTGGGTGCCGTCGATGTGGTCGGCCATGAACGAGCAGCTCTTGCAGCCGGCCTCCCAGCCCGGCGCGAACATGAAGTGCTGCACCACCAGTTGCGAGCGGCCGTCGAACAGCTCGGCCAGCGTGCGGCGGCCTTCGGGCGCATCGAAGACATAGCTCTTCTCGATCGGCACCCAGGGCAGCGCGCGGCGCTCGCGTGCAATCTGGTCGCGCAGTCGCGTCAGCTCTTTCTCGCGTGCCAGCAAGGCCGTGCGCTGTTCGACCCATTGGGTCCGTGAGGCCGTCGGGTGATTCGGGGTGCGGGGGTGGATGGTCGTCGTGGTGGTGGGCATGGTGTGTTCCTTGGGCTCGTCGAGCGTGGTCGACTGGTGGAGGGAAATGGGCGCACCGATCCCGCGCCCGCCTCACGGGGTGCGCCACGGTCGGTGCGTGGGTCGTCGGTCGGGAAACCGACAGGGGTGCCGGGCGCGAGGGCCCGGGCAAACGCTGCGGGCTACGAACGCCGCAGCGTCGCGTTCACGCAGTCGCCTTCTTCTTCGGCCGCCGCACTGCGCGCACCTTGCCGCTCGATCCGCCGCCGCAGTAGAAGAGGCCGGCGCCGTCGGACTCGAGCCCGCTGACGCCCGTGCCTGGCGGCATCTCGATCCGTTCGAGCACGGCGCCGCTGCCCGGGTCGATGCGGCGCAGCTCGCTCTCGTCGCCCTCCCAGGTGCCGTGCCACAGGTCTCCGTCGACCCAGGTCACGCCGGTGACGAAGCGGTTGGTTTCGATCGTGCGCAGCACGGCGCCGGTGGCGGGGTCGATCTGCAGGATCTGGCGGTCGCGGTACTGGCCGACCCACAGGCTGCCCTCGGCCCAGGCCAGGCCCGAGTCGCGGCCGTGACCCGGCGCGGCGATCGTCGCGACCACCTGGCCGGTGGCGGGGTCGATCTTGTCGATGCGCGCTTCGGTGATCTGGTACAGGTGGGTGCCGTCGAAGGCGGTGCCGGCGTCGCCCGCGCAGTCGAGCGTGCGGGCCAGTTGCCCGCTGTCGGGGTCGATCGCGATCAGCTGCGCACCGGCGGCCGCCCAGACCTGGTGGCCGTCGTGGGTCACGCCATTGATCTTGTCGATACCGGTGTACGGGCCGTACTCGCGCACGATCTCGGCGGCGCGGACAGCGGGGGTGCCGTTGTCGCTGGAGGGGGTCAGGTTGGGGGTCATGTCGCGTTCCTCGTGGTGCACCGGTGGCCGGTGCGATGGACCGCAATCTACCCAGGTGGCAGCGCAGCGGGGAGTAACAAGATCGTCGTGAATCCGCCCAGCGGCGGCGCCAGCCAGCGCATCGCGCGGGCCTGGCCGATCGAGCGCACCCGGCCATCGGCTGCCAGCTCGGCGAGCGCGCGCTGCACGGTGCGCTGGTTGACGCCGAGCGCGAGCGCCAGCGCCGAGGTGGACCAGGCCGCGCCGTCGGCCAGCAGCGCCTGCAGCGCGGCCTGCTCACCATCGATCGGCGGCAGAAGCACGGCGACCGACCGTTCGCCCAACGGCGTCAGCGCGAAGCCACGCGACGTGGCCGCGACCCGCGCGAACGGCGCCACGAGCGAGCGCAGGCGCCCGATCTCGACACGCAGCCGCGCTCGGTGCGTCTCGTTTGGATGGCGGGTGCGAAAGGCGCGCGCGATCAGCGAGTGGCGTTCGGCATCGCCGGGCCACGCCTCGGCCAGAGCACGCGCCAGCACGAACAGCACCGGCCGGCGCGCCAGCGGCAACCAGGCCTCGCCCAGGCGCAGGCCGCGGCGGCAGGCGTCGAGCACCAACGCGCCCGAGGCCTGCAGCGCCTCGACCTCGTCCAGCCGCAGCGGCCATTCGTGGCCGGCGTGGACGCGGCGAGCAGCAGGTCGATCGAATGCGGCTCGCGCTTCGCCCACCTCGGCCGCGAGGGCCGGGATGCGCGCACGTTCGGCCGCTTCCGCCGCACGCGCCAGGGCCGCCCGCGCCGGCACGGTGCGCAACGAACGCAGCGCCACCTCGGCCACCGCCAGCTCGGCCATGGCCTGCAGCGACGGCGGCGCGCCGCGGGTGTCGATGCCGGCCATGGTGGCGGCCGCCTCGTCGACCCGGCCGAGCAAGATCAGCCGGCGCACGGCGATCAACCGAGCTTGCAGCGCGTTCGCCCGATCCCCATGCGCGTCGAGCGTGGCCGCCGCGCTGGTCAACGTGCGCGGCAAGCCGCCAACGTCCCGCAACGCGAGCGCCACCTCGGCCTCGGCCACAAGGCAACGCGCACGCGCCAGCGATTCATGGGCACCGAAGGCCTTGGCCGCGCTGCGCAAGAGTTCGCGGGCGCGCGCGTGCTCACCCAGCTGCGCCATCGCGATGCCGCGCAGCGCGAGCGCCGGCGGGTCGTCGCGCAGCGCCACGCGCTTGAGCGCGCCGAGCGTGTCGCCAACGACCAGGGCCCGCGCGGCGGCGGCGATCAGGGAATCCATCGCGACAGCGTACCGCGAGGGCATGCGCCAGCACGCATAGGCCGGGCGCCGGGCCGCCTTCGGTATGCTGCGTGCCCCGCCTTTCCCGGCCCCCACGCCCCCCCGGCATGACCCCTGAAGTTTCTCGACGGCTGGACCGTTTCGACGCGGCCATCCAGCCCCTGCGCGCCCAGCACGCGCCCGACGGGCCGGGCTTCTGCGCGGCACTGGTGGCCGACGGGCAGGCGCTGCGCAGCGTGCACCACGGCATGGCGAACCTGGAGTGGCAGCAGCCGCTGGCCGGTGACACGCGCTGCTACCTCGCCTCGGAGTCCAAGCCCTGGGTGGCCGCGCTGGTGCTCGACGCGGTGGCCGAGGGCCGGCTGGCGCTGGACAAGGACCTGCGGCCCCAATTGCCGGCGCTGGCGTCTTACGCGCAGCCCGTCTGCGCTGGCCACCTGCTGCGCCACACCAGCGGGATCGCCGATTACCTGTTCCTATGGGGCGCGCAACTCGGCCACCACGCCAACGACGTGGTCACGCAGACTCAAGCGCTGGACCTGATCCGGCGGGCCGACGATGTCTCGTTCACGCCGGGCGCGCGCCACGACTACAGCAACAGCAACTACGTGCTGTTGGCCGAGTGGCTGCAGCAAGACGCCGACTGCCGCCTCGATGCGTTGGCGCACCGGCGGTTCTTCGAGCCCTGGGGCCTGCGCGACACCAGCTTTGAGGACCAGCCATGGCGGGTGCTGCCTCGCCGCGCGCGCAGCTACGGCCGGGCGACACCCGAGGCCCATGAGTGGCACGAGCTGCCGGTGGCGCTGGCCACCTGGGGCGACGGCGGGTTGTGGTCGACGCTCGACGACCTGGTGCGGGCCGAGGGGCGGTGGCTCGACGACTGGCGCCACCACGGTGATCACAGCCTGCTGGCCCGCTGCTGCGCCGAAGACCAACGTTTCGGCCCCGCCGCCGAACCGTATCGCTTCGGGCTGGAGCTGCTGCCCCATGCCGGCCGCCGGTTCATGTTCCACGGCGGCGCGTATGCCGGCTTCACCTCGCTGGTGTTGCGCTGCCCGGCGGACGGCCTGTCGCTGCTGCTGCTGAGCAATGCGCAGGGCTTCGATGCGTCCGCCACCACCTGGTTGGACAGGCTGTGGGGGCCTGACGCCGAGCCGACTCCATCATGACGCGCGGCGCTTCGCGCGGCCTTGCACCTTCTTGCCTCCACCTTTCTTGCCCATGACCCGTACCCTTTGCCGGGTGGCGCTCGCCTTGCTCGCGCTGCTGCCCATCACCACCACTGCCGGCGAGCCCGCCGCCGCGGCCTACGCGCTGCCCGACACCGCCGTCCACCTGCTGCATGCCAGCCGCCTGCAGCGCGACTACGAGCTGTATGTCGCGCTGCCGAAGTCGTATGCGACCACGCCGGGCCGCAGCTACCCGGTCGTCTTCGTCACCGACGCGCCGTATGCGTTTCCGCTCACGCGGGCGATCGCCGCGCGCGTCGGCGGGCACAGCGACGACCTGCCGGAGTTCATCCTGGTCGGGCTGGGCTACGCCAAGGGCGACACGCCCGAGTTCAGCCGGCGGCGCGACTACACGCCGACGCCGAACGGTGGGGCGAAGGTCGTGTCCGACATGCCCGGCCGTGCGCCGGTGTTCGGCGAGGCGGCGGGCTTTCGGCGCTTCATCGCCGACGAGGTGTTCGCCTTCATCGCCGCGCACTACCGGGCCGACCTGTCGCGCAAGGTCTTTGCAGGCCATTCGTATGGCGCGCTGCTCGGTGCCGACGTGCTGACGCACGAGCCCGGCCTGTTCCAGGGTTATGTGCTGGGCAGCCCGTCGCTGTGGTTCGACCACCATGCACTGTTCGCACGCCAGAAGGATTGGGCGCTCGACACCAAGGCGCCGCTGCGGGCCGATGTCTACCTCGGGGTCGGTGAATACGAGGGCCGGGCGCCCAAGGGGGCGAAAGACCCGAGCCGCTATGCGCACGAGGTCGACATGGTGGCCGACATGCGCGCGTTCGCCTCGGCGCTGCAGGCGCGGCCAACGCCCGGGTTGCGCCTGCGAGCCGACGTGATCGCGGGCGAAGACCACCTGACGGTCGCGCCGATCCTGATCACGCGCGGCCTGAAGTGGGCCTTGGGGCCGCGGTAGCGGCCAGCGTCGGCCGAGGCGCCGGCGAACGCCCGCTCAACCCATACCGTCCGCCGCCAAGGTCTGCTCGATCCACCCGGCCAGGGCCCGCACCTCGGGCCGCGGGGCGGAGCGCTGCGACATCAGCAGCAGGTAGTCCAGCCCATCGGCCTGCAACTCGGGCCACACCACCTGCAGCTGCCCCGCGCGCAAGCACGGCCACACCAGCGGTGCCCGCCCAATGGCGATGCCGGCGCCCTCGATCGCGGCCTTGATGACGTGGTCGTACTGCGAGAACTGCAGCACCGGCTGGTCGGCGCGCTGCGCCAGGCCGAGCTGGCTGAACCAGTGCGACCAGCTCATCCACGGGTGGCGCTGCACGGCGTGGTGAAACACCAGCAACGGCAGCCGCAACAAATCGCCGGGGCTGCACACGCGGGCCGCCATTGACGGCGCAGCGACGAGCATCAGGCGCTCACGCGTCAGGCGCCGGCAGAGCGGATCGGCTTCAGCCCCCTCCTCACCAGGCCGCGCCAGGCGCACGGCGAGGTCGAAGCCTTCGCGCTCCAGCGCCAGGTTCGACTCGGCCGCGTCGACCCGCACATCGATGGCCGGGTGCTCGTGGTGGAACGCGGCGAGCCGCGGCGCCAGCCACAGCGAGGCGAACGACGGCGTCACGGTGATCGACACGGTCTGCCGCTCGCGGTTGAGCATCGGCTCCAGTGCCTGCGCCAGCTGTTGCAGCGCCGGGGCCACGCCGCTGTAGAGCGTGCGGCCTTCGGGCGTCAGGCTCAGGCCGCGGGCGCCGCGCACGAACAACGTGAGGCCCAGCGCCTCTTCGAGCGCCTTGATCTGCTTGCTGACGGCCGACTGGGTGAGGCACAGCTCGTCGGCCGCGAGCGTGAAATTCAGCCGCCGTGCCGCGGCCTCGAAGCCGCGCAATGCATCGAGCGACAAGGTTCTGAGCAGGCGGGCGGCGGCGCTGTCGGCGGGGTGGGGCATGAAGCGATGGAATGCCGGGCGTGACCAATGGTCGCACCACGGCGGGTGGTGCGTGCCGATGATGCCCGAACCCCCTCTTGAACCCCGCAGGAGCCCGCATGCCCTCACCCGTGATCGCCGACCACGACGGCCCGCACGTTGTGCTGACACTGAACCGCCCCACCAAGCTGAACGCACTCAGCTACGCGCTGATCGACGAGCTGATGGAGCAGCTTGCGCGCATCGAGGCCGACGACTCGGTGCGCGCCGTGGTGCTGACCGGTGCCGGCACGCAGGCCTTCAGCGCCGGCGCCGACATCGATGGTTTCGCACCCGATCTCGCCGCGTCACCCGAAGCCGCCTACCGCCACTTCGTCAGCCGCGGCCAGGGCATGACGCGGCGCATCGAGTCGTTCGCCAAGCCCATCATCGCGGCGGTCAACGGCCTGGCCTTCGGTGGTGGTTGCGAAACGGTCGAAGCCTGCGCGCTGGCGCTGGCCGCGCCACACGCCACCTTCGCCAAGCCCGAGATCAAGCTCGGCTTTCCGCCGCCGTTCGGCGGCACGCAACGGCTGCCCCGCCACATCGGCCGCAAACGCGCACTCGAGATGATCCTGACCGGCGAAGCGATCGACGCCGAGCGCGCCGCCGCGCTGGGGCTGGTCAATCGAGTGGTCGACAACAGCCACCGGCTGATCGACGAGTGCCTCGCGCTCGCGCACCAGATCACGCGCCATTCGGCGGTGGCCGTGACCACCTCGCTGCGCGCGGTGACCCGCGGCATCAACCTGCCGATCGACGAAGCGCTGCAGGTCGAAGCCGCGCAGTTCATGATCGCCGCGGCGTCGGCCGAGGCGCGCGCGGCGACGCAGGCGTTCGTGCGGCGCCGAGCGCGCGCAGGTTGAAGCCAAGTTGGCGACCCAGCGTCACCCGGCGCGCCGAAACGTCAGGTTGAAGCGGTACGGCCCCGTCAACGGGTGCTCGCCGTCGGCCAGCGGCAGCACGCCGTGGTAGGCCAGCCGTGATGGGCCGCCCCAGACGACCACATCGCCGTGGACCAGCGGCAGGCGCTGTGGGCGATCGTTGCGCTTGGGCCCTCCGAACAAGAAGATCGCGGGCAGGCCCAAGGAGACCGAGACGATCGGCTGGCGCTTGTCGCGCTCGTCGCGGTCCTGGTGCAGCGTCAGGCGCGCGCCGGGCTCGTAGCGGTTGACCAGGCAGGCATCGGGCTCGAAGGCGCCGAAGCCGGCTTGTGATGCGGCGTCGGCCGCCAGCGCGCGAAACGACGCCGGCATCGGGGGCCACGGCTGGCCGGTCAGGGGGTCGGTGGCGCTGTAGCGGTAGCCGCGCTCGTCGCTGACCCAGCCGAGCGCGCCGCAGTTGCTCATCGCGACCGACATGCGAAAGCCGCCGGGCGTGACGAGGTGGCGCAATGGCGCGGCGGTGGTGACCTGCGCAATGTCGGCCAGCAGCTGCGGCGCCGCGGCCAGCGCCAAGCCGTGCAGCAGCACCGCGCCGGGCGCGATCGGCTGCTGCGCGGGGCGCTCGAAGAGGTCGAGGCTGTGCAGGTCAGGCGGCATCGTGGAAGACGATCCCCGCGGTGTGGCGCTGGCCCGAGCGCAGCCGGCTGACGCCGTGGCGCAGCTGGACGCGGTAGTGGCCGCGTGTGCCCTGCACCGGGCGGTGGTGCACCGCGATCACCGCCGCATCGCCCTGGCGCAGCGGCAGCACCATCGGGCGCGACTGCATGCGCGGGCGTTGCTCGGTCAGCACGAACTCGCCGCCGTCGAAGTCACGCCCGGGCTCGGACAACAGCAGCACCACCTGCAGCGGAAAGACCTGCTCGCCGTACACGTCCTGGTGCAGGCAGTTGTAGTCGCCTTCGCCGTATTGCAGCAGCAGCGGTGTCGGCCGCCGCTGGCCGGCAGCGTGGCACCGGGCCAGGAACTCGGCGTGGTGCGCAGGGAAGCGCACCGCCAGGCCCATCGCCTCGTGCCAGCGGTTGGCGATCGGCGCCAGGCGGGCGTAGAGCGCCTCGCGCAAGGCACCGATCAGCGGCGGCAACGGGTACGCGAAGTACTTGTACTCGCCGCGGCCGAAGCCGTGGCGGGCCATCACGACGCGGCTGCGAAAGGTCGGCGCATCGTCGCCGTAGCGCGCGGCCAGCCCGGTGCACTCGGCGGCGGTCAACAGGCCCTCGATGCGCGCCCAGCCCTCGGCGTTCAGCGCGTCGGCCAGGGCCTGGTCGTCGATGGCTGCGATGCGCGCGTCGATGCTGCCGGCGGGGTGCGCCAGGCCGGCCGCACGATCGGGCGCGTTCATGCCTGGCCCTCCCGCGCCAGCAGCGCGCGCTTGCGCTCGACGCCCCAGCGGTAGCCCGACAACGCGCCGTCGCTGCGCACCACACGGTGGCAGGGGATCGCCACCGCCAGGGTGTTCGCGCCGCAGGCCTGCGCGACCGCCCGCACCGCCGTCGGCGCGCCGATGCGCTCGGCCAGCTCGGCATAACTCAGCGTCTGGCCGGCGGGGATCTGGCGCAGGGCCTGCCAGACACGCTGCTGAAAGGCCGTGCCGCGCAGGTCGAGCGGCAGGTCCAGCCCCAGCTGCGGCGCCTCGACCAGGCCGACGACCTGCGCGACCAGCCGCTCGAACCGCGCGTCGCCCCCGATCAGCCGGGCCTGCGGGAAACGGTCTTGCAGCTCACGCGCCAGCTGCTGCGGGTCGTCGCCCAACGTGATCGCGCAGACCCCGCGCGGGCTGCGCGCCACCAGGATCGCGCCGAGCGAGCACTGGCCGATCGCGAAGTGGATCTCGGTGTCGGCCCCACCGGCGCGAAAGCGCGTCGGCGTCATGCCCAGCACCTGGTCGGCCTGCTCGTAGCAGCGGCTGCCCGAGTTGTAGCCGGCGCCGTAGATGGCCTCGGTCACCGTGCCAGCAGCGGCCAGCTCGCGGCGCACGCGCTCGGCCCGCTGGGCGCGGGCATAAGCGCGCGGCGTGACGCCGGTGACGGCCTTGAACACGCGGTGCAGATGGAACGGGCTCAGGCCCACGCGCGCGGCCAGCGCGTCCAGCGTCGGCGGCTGCTCGGCCTGCTCGATGTGGCGGCACAGGCCGGCCACCATCGCCGCCTGCTGCGCGGCCAGGCTGGGCTGGTCGGGCCTGCAGCGGCGGCAGGGGCGAAAGCCGGCGCGCTCGGCGTCGGCCATGCTGGCGTGGAAGGCCACGTTCTCGGGCCGCGGCGTGCGCGCGCCGCAGCTGGGCTGGCAGTACACGCCGGTCGTGCGGACAGCGTAGAAGAACTGCCCATCGGCGCGCGCGTCGCGCGCCGCCACCGCGGCCCAGCGTGGGTCGGCCACGGTGGCGGCCGCCTGCAGCGCGCGCATCTCGCTCTTGGTGCTCATGGTCATCGGGGGCCTCGCATCGTTGGATTCGATGCAGGCAGCCTACGGATCGTGACACAGCCCGGCACTCCGGCGCTTGCGGTCGAATTCGATCCCCTTCGGGCCGGATGCCGTGGCGCACGAAAAATGGCCCTGCGCCGCGCAGCGGGCAGGGCCGTGAAACAAGCCGGTGGTACAGGCGGCTCGAGGAGACCCGGTGGGGTCAGAACACGAAGCCGATCGACAACTCGTAGGCCGGGCCCATCAGCGGGCGGCCCATGAAGACGCCGCTGTCGCTGACGCCCGTGCCGGCCAGGCGCGGGTTGCCTTCGGTGATGCCCAGCGTGTTGGTCACGTTGGTGCCGGTCAGCCGCAGGTCGATGCCGTTGGCCAGGTGGGCCACCGCGCCGAGGTCGAGCGTGTTGTACGACGGCAGCGTCTGCAGGTTGGCGTGGTCGCCATAACGGTCGCCGACATGCGTCCAGGTGGCATAGAGCTTGAAGTCGCCCATCTCGGTCGGGATCTTGTAGCTGGGCGTGAAGCGGAACTGGGCCTTGGGCTGGCGCGAGACCGCGTTGCCGGTGTTGTCGCCGAAGTTCACGTACTTGGCGCGCTGCAGGTTGCCGGTCAGTGACAACTCGAGGTTGGTGATCGGGCGCAGCGCGGCTTCGAACTCGAGGCCCGTCGTGTCCGAGCCGCCGTGCGCGACCTCGTTGCCGTTGACCGTGAAGACCTGGAACTGCGAGTTGCGCAGCCTGTTGGTGTAGACGGTGACGAAGGCGGTGTACAGCGGCGTGGCGGTCTTCAGGCCGACCTCGTACTGGTCGATGTGCTCGGTGCCGTCCTTGCCGTCGCGCAGGTCGTCGAAGCTGGGGAACTTGTGGCCGGAATTGGCGCGCACGAAGGCGCTCAAGGACCGGCTGAAGTTGTAGTTGCCGCCCAGCGTCCACGAGGTGGCGTCGCCCTTGTAGTGCAGCTGACGGTAGCTGCCGTTGAAGTACGACAGGTTGTTGTCGTAGAAGGTCAGCGGGTTGCCGTCGAGGTCGCCGGCGCTGGTGTTCTCCAGCGTGCCGTCGATGCGCTGGCTCTCGTGGCGCACGCCGGCGTCGATGCTCAGCGCGTCGCTCAGCTTCCATTCGTCGGCCAGGAACAGCGCCTGGTTGCGGCCGTCGTAGTCGGCGTTGACGTAGTAGGTCCACGGCGGGGCCACGTAGCCGTGGCGCGAGGCCAGCACGCCGTTGTCGAGCGCCACGTCGACCAGGCGCGCGTGGTGCTCGGCCGTCATCAGCACGGTGTGGTTCAGGTACCAGAGGTCGTGCGACGAGTAGTCGGCCAGGTACAGGCCGCCGGTCAGCGTGTTGCCCTTGAACAGCTCGCGCGACAGCCGCGTCTCGTTGCTGAAGGACTTGAGCTTTTTGTCCACCGTCCACAGGCCGGCGGTGATGACCGCGCGGTCCATGTCGGTCAAGGCTTGGCCACCATTGACGAAGCTGGCGCTGCCGCCGGTGGCCGGGGCGCCGGCCGCGGCCACCACCGCCGGGCTGGCGTTGGCGGCGCTGACCTGGCTGGCGATGTACTCGCCCAGCGTCTGCGGGTTGCCGCCGGTGAACAGCGCGTAGGTCGGCGTGTCGGCGCTGGTGACGTGCAGCTTGCTCGACAGCGTCCACGCGTCGAAGCGCTTGTCGATCGAGGCGCCCAGCATCGTCGCCTTCGCGCCGCGGCCGTCGGCCAGGTCGCGCTTCACGTGGCCGTTGTCGCCTTGGCCATCGTTGGGCGCCACTTCGAGCGAGATGCCACGCAGCTCGTTGCTGTAGAAGGTGCCGGTGCCGGGGTCGAAGCCGGGGTAGGCCGAGAGCTTCTTGCCGTTGTCGCTGGACAGCAGCGGCACGCCGGTGAAGAAGGCGTTCTTGTCGTCGAGCACACGGGCCGAGAAGCTGATCTCGCCGTCGTCGAGCTTGCGCGTCAGCAGCGCACTGAGCTGGCCGCCGCGGTCGGCCGGGAACTCGGTGTCGCGCACGCCGTTGGCGCTGCGGTAGAAGCCGCCGACGCTGACAGACCACTTGTCGGCCAGCTTGCCGGCGAAGAAGCCGTCGACACGACGCAGCGCGCCGGTGCCGGTGGTCAGGCGCAGACCGCCTTCGGCCGTGTCGCCGCCTTTTTTCTGGATGAAGTTGACGGTGATGCCGGGCTGGCCGCTGCCGTAGATCGGGCTGGAGCCGCCGCGCAGCACCTCGACGCGCTCGATCGTGTCGTCGAGCCTGAAGAGGCCCGAGTTGTCGAAGAAACTCAGCGTGGGCACCGGGTAGACCGGCGAGCCGTTGAGCTGGATCGTCGTGTACGGTGCGTCGCCGTCCATCGGGAAACCGCGCACGCGGATGTTGGCGCCGCCGCCGTTGCCGCCGGTGGTTTCGGCGAACACGCCGGGCACGATCTTCAGCAGGTCGGCCGCGGTCGACGGGGCCGCCTCCTTGATCTGCTCTTCGTTGGCGGTGGTGATCGACATCGGCGCTTCGAGCTTGCGCTTGCCCGAGCGGTTGGCGGTGCCGGTGACGACGATGGTGTCGACCTGGGTGGTGTCAGGCTGCTTGGTGTCGGCCGGCTTGGCGGTCTCGGCTGCGTCGGCCGGCGGTGGTGCGCTGGCCGCCGGGGCGGGCGCCGGCGCGGCGTCCTGCGCCCAGGTGGCCGTCGGGTTCATGATCGCCGCGAGCGCGGCCAGGGCCAGCAGGGTCTTGCCGGGTCGTGTCGGGTCGTGTCGGGTGACGGTACATCGCGTTGCCCATCCTTGTTGTGTGGACCGGGTACCGCCCCTCGGGACAGCGACCTCGGTTTGCCTCCGGTCAGGCCGGCAGCGGCATCGCCGCACACCCACCTGCCCACCAGGCCGGCGGGCTTGCCGCCGCACCGGTTGAGCGCAATGTAGGAAGCCGCCACGAACCGGGGATTTTGAAGATGACGCAGCCGCTGAAACCTGCGGCCGGCCGGCCCGGAAAGTTGCAACAGTTGAAATCTGCCGTGCCGCCGCGCGGGGTCTTCGCCCTGCCGGGGGTGCGGTATTTAGTTGACGATTGGGTTAACTATTAACAGAATCGGCGCCAAACACCACCCCCGGAGACCACCATGAAACCGACCCCCGCCGACTGGCCCCGCATCTCGTCGGGCCTGAGCTACCGCGACGCCGCGAAGGCGATCGACTGGCTCTGCGAGGCCTTCGGCTTCGAAGTGCGGCTGAAGGTCGAAGGCGAGGGCGGCCGGATCGAACACAGCGAGCTGACCTATGGCGAGGGCCTGATCATGGTCGGCCAGGAGCGCGACGAGGTCGCCCGCTTCGGCACCAAGATGCTGAGCCCGCTGAGCGCCGGCGGCGTGACGCAGTCGCTGATGATCTATGTCGACGATGTCGACGCACACTGCGAGCGCGCGCGCCAGGCCGGCGCGAAGATCATCAGCGAGCCGGCGGTGCACGACTACGGCGACGACTACTGGGCCGACCGCAGCTACGGCGCGCTCGACCCCGAGGGCCACATGTGGTGGGTCAGCCAGCGCATCCGCGGATGAACACGCAAGGCATCGACGAGGCCTTGAGCGCGCTGGCCGACCCGACCCGGCGCGCGGTGGTCGAGCTGCTGCGCGCCGGCCCGCAGCGCGCCGGCGAGTTGGCCGATGCGCTGTCGATGACACCGCCGGCGCTGAGCCGCCACCTGCGCGTGCTGCGCCGCTCGGGCCTGATCACCGACGACGAGCCCGACCACGATGCGCGGGTGCGGCTGTACCGGCTGGAGCCGGCCGGCTTTGCGCCGCTGCGCGACTGGCTGCAGGAGCTGGAGGCCTTCTGGGACGACCAGCTGCTGGCGTTCAAGGCGCATGCCGAGGCGGCGGTGGCGGCCCCCGCGCCGAAGGCCGCCCCGCGCCGGCGCTCGGCCGCGGCGAAAGGGCGGCGATGAACGACACCTCGGCGTCGCCCCCCCGCGACCGGGCCCGCGCGATGGTCGGCGTGGCGGTCGCACCCGAAGCGGCGTTTCGCCTGTTCACCGAGCAGATGGACCTGTGGTGGCGGCGCGGCCGGCGCTTTCGCATCGCGCCCGGCGACCGCGGCCTGATGGCGATGGAGCCGGGCGTCGGCGGCCGGGTCTTCGAGTCGTGGCACGACGAGCAGGGCGCCGAGCGGGTGCACGAGATCGGCCGCGTGCAGGTCTGGGAGCCACCGCGCCGGCTGGTCTTCAGCTGGCGCGGCATCAACTTCGCGGCCGGCGAGTCGACCGAGGTCGAGGTGCTGTTCGCGCGCACCGCCTCGGGCCACACGCAGGTCAGCGTCGAGCACCGCGGCTGGGCCACGCTGCGGCCCGACCACCCGGTGCGCCATGGCCAGGAGGTGGTGGCCTTCATCCGCACGATGGGGTTGTGGTGGGGCGACCAGCTGACCTCGCTGCGTCTCAGGGGCACCACGCCGCCGGGCTGAAGGGGCTTTTGGTGAAGGCCAAGGTGGCCGGCGCGCACGGGCGGCGGCCGATGCGTGCACACTGGGGTGATGCCCACCTCTGCCCCCACCGTCCGCATCCAGCTCGAAGTCGAGCTCCAGTACCACGTCGGCGAACACGGGGCCGATTTCATCTGGAACATCCACGCCGCCCACACGCCGTGCCAGACGGTGTCGGCCGAGCGGCTGTTCATCAGCCAGGCGGTGGTGTCGCGGCTGGACACCGACCCGTTCTCGGGCAACCGTTACCTGCGGCTGCATGCGGCGCCGGGCCCGTTGACCTTGGTCTACGGCGCCACGGTGGACCTGGCGCACCACCGCGCCGATCCGGCCACGCTGGGCGAGGTGGCGGTGCAGCACCTGCCGCCCGAGGTGCTGGGCTACCTCTACCCCAGCCGCTACTGCCAGTCCGACCGGCTGATCCACACGGCGATCGCCGAGTTCGGCGGGCTGTGGCAGGGCCACGGCCGGGTGCAGGCGATCATGCAGTGGGTGCAAAGCCGGGTCAGCTTCACGTCGAACACCTCGAACTCCAGCACCTCGGCGGTCGATACGCTGATCGCCCGCCAGGGCGTGTGCCGCGACTTCGCCCACCTGATGATCGCGCTGTGCCGGGCCGTCAACATCCCGGCTCGGTTTGCAACCGGCACCGACTACGGCGCCGACCCGGTGCTGGGGCCGCCGGACTTCCACGCCTATGTCGAGGTCTACCTGGGCGATCGCTGGTACATCTTCGACCCATCAGGAACGGCGATCCCGATGGGCTTCGTGCGGCTGGGCACCGGGCGTGACGCGGCAGACGTGGCGATCGCCACGATCTTCGGCGCGGTCACCTCGCAGCCGCCGGTGATCCGCGCCCACGCGGTGGTCGACGCGGCGCAAGGCCTGGTCGAGCCGCAGCGCTGCGCGCAGGCGCTGTCGACCAGCTGAGCGGCCGCGGGCTCAGCCGCGCGGCGCGGGCGACAGCGCCCATGCCGCCACCTGGCCGGCCGGCATCGCGCCGCTGACGCGGTCGACCTCGCGGCCGGCCTGCAGCTTGACCAGTGTCGGGATGCTGCGGATCGCGAACCGGGCCGAGGTGCGCGGGTTGTCGTCGCTGTTGACCTTGACGAACAGCGCGCGGCCCTTGAGCTGCGCGGCCGCGTGTGCGAACTGCGGCGCCATCGTGCGGCAAGGGCCACACCACGGGGCCCAGAAATCGACCACCACCGGCAGGCCGCTGGCGCGGGTCACCTGCTCGAAGTTGGCGTCGGTCAGCTCGATCGGCTCACCGCTGAGCAGCTCGGCGCCGCAGCGGCCGCAGACCGGGTCGTCGGCCAGGCGGGCGCTGGGCACGCGGTTGGTAGCGCCGCAGGCGGGGCAGGCGACATGGGTCGGGGCGGCAGTCGTGTTCATGCCACCCAGTTGGGGGCAGGTGCCGGGCCGTCAAGCGTGCATCGTGCACATCATCGCCAGGCGGGCGGCCTCAGGTGGTCGACCAGTGCTGCGCCTGCTGCCGGGTGACGTTTTGGCCGGTGAGGGTCAGGCGCAGCGTGCCGCCGTGCCATTCGAGCCAGTTGAGCGCCACGTAGTCGTCGATGTCGACGCTGGGGATGTCGGCGGCGCGGCGGCGTTGCAGCAGGCCGGCACTTTCGGCCAGCGAGCGTCGCAACACGTCGATGCGCGCGGGGGGTAGACGGGAGCCCAACATGGCGTTCCTTGGCATGCGCCCGGACAAGCAACCTGGAAGAGGGCGAGACTCCAAGGAGAGTGCGGCGCCAGGCACAACCACCGTCGGACGCCACGATGAAGCAGGCCAGCGCCTGCGCGGCCCATCGTACTCGCGTCCCAGGCGAAGGCAAGCCGGGCTTGTCAGGCCACGGCCGTGGCCTGCAGCCAGGCCAGGCCTTGCTGGGTGGCGTATTGGCTGGCGCCGGCGCGGGTCGGGAACTGCGGCACGAAGCGGAAGATGCGGTCGTGCGTGCTGCTGCCGCTGCCACTGCGGATCGAGACCGAGGCGGCGTATTGGCCGCTGTCGGTGCGGCGGGTCAGCGGCGAGACGAGGTACTTGCCGATGGAGAGGGTTTTTTCGCGGGTGATCATGGTCAGGGCGCGGCCCACCACGGGCACGCACCGAAAAACTGTGCAGGCACACCACCAAACGGTGCGCCGACGGGCTGGGAAGAAAGGGGTTTCGACTTCGGCGGTGTCAACCTGCCGGGGTGTCGAGAAAGCGGGCCGCCGATGGATGGCGATCGCACGCCCAGTGAAGACCTGGATCCGGCGTTGCCAGCGGGGCACGCGGCCAGGTGGGGGGCGCGTCGGTTGGAGCGAGGCGCTGCCGCAGTGTAGTCGATCGGCCCCACCGCACCCCGGGCGACGCCGGATTGGCCTTGAAAATCAAAGGCCTGGCGCGTGAACCTCAACCGCCGTACTGGCGCAGCCGCTCGGCGATCTCGTCGCCCACGTGCTGCATGAAGACCCGCACCCGCGCGGTGTCGCGCAGGTCGGGGTGGGTCAGCATCCACACCGGCACGGTCATCTCGGGGATCACCTCGGACACCGCGACCATCTCGGGGTGGCTGGCCTCCATGAAGCAAGGCAGCACGCCGATGCCGATGCCGGTGCGCAGCATCGCCGCCGCGGCGTTGAAGATGTCGACCCGCACCTTCACCCGCGCCTGCGCCAGGTGCTGGCGCATCCAGCGGTCGTAGACGCGCGAGCGGCCGTCGCGCTCGAAGGCGACCCACGGCGCGTCCTTCAGCAGCTCGGCCAGCGGCGTCACCGCCTGCGGCAGGCCGGGCGCCCCGCGCAAGGCGTAGACACGGCAGGGCGCGTCGCCGAGCGGCCGGCCCACCAAGTGCTCGGCCACCGTGCTCGACAGGCGCAGCGCCACGTCGGCCTGGCGCTGCGACCAGCTGGTCGACGACTCGGGCGTGCGCCGGGCCAGGTCGACCAGGAAGGCGTTCTCCAGCACCTCGACTTCGATGCCCGGGTAGGCGCGGGCAAAGCTGGCCAGCGGCGCGGGCAGCAGGTGTTCCATCACGACGAAGGCCGTGGTCAGCCGCAGCTGGCCGGTCAGCTCGCGGTCGCGGCCCTGCACCCGGCGCTCGATCTCGTCGACCTGGTCGGCCATGCGCCGGGCCTGCTCGAGCAGCAAGGCGCCGGCCTCGGTCGGTTGGTAACCCTGGCGCATGCGCTCGAACAGCCGGGCGCCGAGGCGGGCTTCGAGCGCGTCGAGCCGGCGCAGCACGGTGGTGTGGTTCACGCCGAGCTGGCGCGCGGCGGCCGCCAGCGAGCCACCCTGGCCAATGGCCAATGCGTAGCGCAGGTCGCTCCAGTCGAGGTCGGGCATGGGCGCAGTGTCGCCGATGGCTGCAAATTCGCAAACTGCTACTGCACACTGCTGCATTGCAGGCAAATCTGCGGCCGTCTACATTGGATCGAGCCCGTATTGCTGCGGGTAAACACCAAAGCCATGAACGCGACGCACCGCCCCCTGCACAGCCTGGACGCCTGGCCCGGCGAAAGCCCACGGCCGCCGCTGCGGCTGCTGGAAACGCCCCGCGCCCATGGGGACACCGGCGCCGTGACCGCCAGCCGCCCCTTGCCCACCGGCTGGCTGCAGCGCCTGCGCCGCGCGCTGGCGCGCTGAATCCCCGGGTACCTGGCCGAGCACCTGGCGGCCCCCGGCGGAATAATCCGCCGTGCCGCCGCGTATCCCAGGGGTGAACGCCCCCGAACCCTTTCGACAACAACTGCTGGACGCATTGCCGCGGGTGCGCCGCTATGCCCGTTCGCTCAGCTTCGACGGGCATGCGGCCGACGATCTGGTGCAGTCGACCGTCGAGCGGGCGCTGACGCACTGGCACCAGTTCGATCAGCGGCGCGACATCCGCGTCTGGCTGCTGTCGATCGCCCACAACGCCCACCTGGACCGGCTGCGCCGCGAGCGCCGCCTCACGCTCGTCGACCCGGGTGAGCTGGCCGAACACCAAGAGGCCGGCGGCGGCCAAGCCGGCGACCCCGGCGTGCAGACGGCCTTGCGGATGGACCTGCTGGCGGCGCTGGCGCGGCTGACGCGCGAGCACCGCGAGGTGCTGCTGCTGGTGGGTGTGGAACAACTGAGTTATGCCGAATGTGCCGAGGTACTGGGCACGCCGATCGGCACGGTGATGTCGCGCCTGTCGCGCGCCCGCCTGGCGATGCGCGCGGCGCTGGAAGGCGGCGCCCCGCAACCGGACACCCAGCGCGGCCTGCGGCGGGTGGTGTGACGATGGACCCCAAGCAACCTTCGATGCGACCGAGCGACGAGATGTTCAGCGCCTGGCTGGACGGTGAGCTGGACGAGACCACCACGCTGCGGGTGCAGGCCTGGCTGCAGCAGCACCCGCAGGACGCAGCCCAGGTGCGCCTGTGGGCGGCCGACCGCGACGCGCTGCGCAGCCGGCTCGACGCCGAGCTGGATGAGCCGCTGCCGCCGCACTGGCGCGACTGGGTGGCCGCGCCACGGCCGCCGGCCGGCGCCGGCCGGCCCGCGCCGCGCTGGCAGGCACTGGCCGCGGCGCTGGTGCTGGCCAGCGGCCTGGCCGGTGGCCTGGGCGGGGCCTGGTGGGGCCGCCAGCAGGCGGTGGCCGCTGCCGGGCCGGCTGCCCCCACGGCCATGGGTTCGGCCCCGCTGTCGACCGTGGGTTCGGCCGAGCCCTGGGCCCGTTTCGCCGCGCTGGCCCATGCCGTCTACGTGCCCGAGACGAAGCACCCGGTCGAGGTGGCGGTCGACGGCGACGCGGCGACACAGCGTGCGCAGGAAGAGCACCTGTCGCGCTGGTTGACCAAGCGGCTGGACGTGCCGGTGAAGATGTTCGACCTGCGCGCGCAGGGCTTTCGGCTGGTCGGCGGGCGGCTGCTGCCCGAGGCCGGCGGCCCCTGCGCGCAGCTGATGTACGAAGACGCGGCGGGCCAGCGGGTCACCGTGTACCTGCGGCGCAAGGGCGCCGACGCGCCGGCCACCTTCCGCTATGAAGCGGTCAACGGGCTGGGCTTGTTCTACTGGGTCGACGGGCCGGCCGGTTATGCGCTGGTCGGGCCCTTGCCGCGCGAGCGGTTGCTGGCGCTGGCCGAGGCGATCGCGCACCAGGAATGAGCGCGCAACGACGCACCGCGCTGCGCGGCCCAGCGGGCCGGCCCGCGGCCCCTGGGCTCAGTGCCTGAGAAGACCTCAGCGCTCGCCGCGGAAGGTTTCCATCGGCAAGGTGACCGAGTAGTCGCTCGCCGGGGCGCCGCTGCGCGTCGAGGCCGGCGCAGCGGCGGGGGCGGCCGCGGCCGCCGTGACCTGCGCGGCGCCCATGCCGCCAGGCCGGGTCGAGCCAGACCCACCGCCGGCCAATGCGCCGGGCGCCGAATGGGTGGTCGAGCGGCGGCCGTCCTGGCGCGCGCGTTCGATCTCGGTTTCGAGGGCCTTGATCTGCTCGGCGTGCGCCTTGTTGAGCCCGTCGACCTGCTCGACCAGCGTGTTCATCAGGTGCGACAGCTCGTTGGCGTGGGCCTGGCGCAGCTCTTCGAGCTCGCGCTCCTGGCGCAGGCGGTCGCTCTGGCGCTCTTGCTCACGCTCTTGCGCCTGGCGCGAGTTCGATTCGGCCAGCGACTTCAGCTGCGAGCTCAGCTGAAGGTTGGCCGCACGCAGCCTTTCGAGCAGCCGCTGCTGCGGCGTCGAATCGCGGCCGCCTTCGGCCAAGGCCGGCAGCTGCGATGCCGGGCCGTGGTCTTGCATGCCCGAGTCGCGCGCCGACGCATGGGCCGGCCGGCGCCCACCCCGGCGCCGGGCGCCGAGCGCCAAGCCCGCCACCAAGCCAATCACCACGGCCAACAGGGGCCAGATCCATCCCGCCATATCGTTCATCATGTTGAGGCTCCGTCGCCAAGTGTGCGAACTTGCACGACCCAGCGCTGGATATTGACAAGTCCATTGTGAGGCCAATGAACAGCCGGCGCCATCCTCGTGATACATGAAGGTGGCGTTCAAGAAACGAACGGCCACCCCGCGTGGGGCAGACCCTGGGGTGTTTGGGGGCCGCTCCTAGAATCGCGGCCCATGCCTTCGACCCCCCCGCCGGGCGCCCGCCCGCACCCGCTCGGTGTGTTGCACCGCCTGGTCGTCATCACGCTGCTGGGCTTTGCATCGGGGTTGCCGCTGGCCTTGACCGGCCAGGCGATGCAGGCCTGGCTGAGCCTGGACGGGCTGGACCTGAAGACGATCGGCTTCTTGAGCCTGGTCGGCCTGCCCTACACGTTCAAGTTCCTCTGGGCGCCGCTGATGGACCGCTTCGACCTGCCGGTCCTCGGCCGGCGGCGCGGCTGGCTGGTGCTGACCCAGCTGGCGCTGGCCGCCGCGCTGTGGTTGATGGCCTCGGCCTCGCCGCGCACCGAGCTGGCGCTGTTCGGGCTGATCGCGGTGGCGGTGGCCTTTCTGTCAGCCTCGCAGGACGCCGTGTACGACGCCTACCGCAGCGACCTGTTGCCGCCGCGCGAGCGCGGCCTGGGCGCCTCGTTGAACACCATGGGCTACCGGATGGCGATGGTGGTCTCGGGCGGCGTCGCGATGATCTGGACCGACCCGCAGCAAGGCAATGGCTGGACCTGGCCGCAGGTCTACCAGCTGATGGCTGGGCTGATGGCCGGCGCCGCGGTGCTGAGCGCGTTCGCGCTGCCACGCCTGCCGATGCCGCCGGCGACACCGACGCCGATGCGGCGCGACCTGCTGGGCTTCCTGGCGGTGGCGGTGGCGGTGGCGGCGGGTTATCTGCTGACCAACCGCCTGTTCGATGCAGCCCACGCCGGCCTGGCCGGCCCGCTGGCGGCCCACCCGGGCGCACGCGGCTGGCTGGACCTGGGGCTGCTGCTGGTCGGCATCGGCATCACCCTGCCGCTGGCCGCCTGGGCGGCACGCAAAGCCCGCTTCGAGACCCTGCTGTCGGGCCTGTCGAACTACTTCTCGCAGCCGGGCGCGGCCGCGCTGCTGGTGCTGATCGTGCTGTACAAGCTCGGCGACGCGTTTGCCGGCTCGCTGATGACGCCGTTCCTGCTGCAAGGCATGGCCTTCAGCCCGGCCGAGGTCGGCGTGGTCAACAAGGTGCTCGGGCTGTGGCTGACGGTGCTCGGCGCCTTGCTCGGCGGCGCGCTGATGCTGCGCCTGGGGCTGTGGCGCGCGCTGCTGCTGTTCGGGGTGCTGCAGATGCTGAGCAACCTGGGCTTCTGGTGGCTGGCGGTGAACGGGCAGGGCGCGCTGCCGGGCTTGACGCTGCCGCCGTTCGACCTGGGCTTCGTCAAGCTGGCCCACCCGACGCCGGTCGACGGCGGGCTGCTGCTGGTGATTGCGCTCGAGAACCTGACCGGCGGCATGGGCACCGCGGCCTTCGTCGCGTTCCTGATGAGCCTGACCAACCAGCGCTTCTCGGCCACGCAGTACGCGCTGCTGTCGGCCTTCGCGTCGATCGGCCGGGTCTGGGTCGGGCCCTTGGCCGGCGTGCTGGCCAGCTCGATCGGCTGGCCGACCTTCTTCGTCGTCTCGACCGTCTTCGCGCTTCCGGCTCTGGTGATGCTGTGGCTGATGCGGGCCAGCGTGAAGGCGCTGGACGTGGACCCGGCAAGCGCCGGCGCAACCGACGACTGACACGCCGCCGGGCTGCCCGCGCCCAGCGGGTAGACGCCGATCGCAGGGGCCCTGGCGGCACCCCACAATGGGCCAGTCCGTCTTTTCGAGCAGCCCATGCCGTACGACCCGCCGCTTGACCTGCCGCCGCTCGCGGCACACGACACGGGCTGCGCCTGTTGGCGCCACCAGCGCCGTCGCACCGGGGGCTGGCTGCTGGCCGGCACCGCCGGCGCGCTGCTGCCGGCGCTCGGCCGGGCGCAAGATGGCGTTCGGGGGGACATCGGGCGCGAATCGCGCTTCGCGCGGTTCATCTCGTCCGAGCAGGTCGAGCAGGCGGCGACGCAGCAATACGGCCAGCTCAAGCGCGAGGCCAACGGCAGGGCCCTGCTGGCCGGCGACGACGACCGGCAGCTGGCCCGCCTGCGCGCGATCGCCCAGCGCATCATCCCGTTCGCCGCCTCGTGGAACAGCCGTGCCGCGAAGTGGCGCTGGGAGGTCAACCTGATCCACAAGAAAGACCTGAACGCCTTCTGCATGCCGGGCGGCAAGATCGCCTTCTACGACGGCCTGCTGCTGCGCCTGCAGCTGAGCGACGACGAGGTCGCGATGATCATGGGCCACGAGATGGCCCACGCGCTGCGCGAGCACGCCCGCGAACGCATGGGCAAGACGGTGGCCACACGTGTCGGCGCCGGGCTGATCAGCTCACTGTTCGGCCTGGGCGACCTCGGCGACGCGGCGCTGAGCATCGGCGCGCAGCTGCTGACGCTGCGCTTCTCGCGCGAAGACGAATCCGAAGCCGACCTGGTCGGCCTGGACCTCGCCGCCCGCGCAGGCTACGACCCCAAAGCCGGCGTGACGCTGTGGCAGAAGATGATGAAAGCCGCCGAAGGCGCCCCACCCGAATTCATCTCCACCCACCCCGCCGGCCCGACCCGCGTCAAAGACATCGAAGCCGCCCTGCCCAAAGTCCAACCCCTCTACGCCGTCGCCCCTCGCCCACCCAAGATCTACGGCCCCCCCACCCCGGCACCGAATTGATGGGGCGGGGCGCGGCGCTCCGCAGGAGCCGCCGCCTTCAAGTGGCGTGCGCGGATCTGGCTCTGCCAGTCCGCTGCGCGAGCCCCCCCGGGGGGCAGGCCCCCGGGGGGCCGTAGGGGCCTCATCTACCACCGCATCGGCAACCTGCTTTTCAACCGCAACCCCTTGCCCTCGACCGTGACGTGGTCGCCGTCCTGCAGGTCTTTCATCAGGCGGCTGACCATCTCGCGTGAGCAGCCCAGGTAGTGCGCCATCTCTTGGTGGGTCAGCCGTTCGACGATCCACAGGCTGCCGTCGGGCTGGGGCACGGCGCTGCCTTCGAGCAGCAGCTTGAGGCGGCCGTAAACATCGTTCAATGCCAGCTGCTTGGCCGACACGGTGGCGGCGCGGGCGCGGCGGATCACCTTGGACAGCAGCTCGAACGCGAAGGTGGGCTCGTCGGCGAGGTGGCGCTCGAGCGTTGCCCGCGTGACCACGGCGCAGACGGTGGCTTCGAGCGTCTCGACGCTGGCCGAGCGCGGCCCGCCGTCCAGGCTCATCTCGCCGATGAATTCGCCCTCGCCGTACGAGCCGTAGGTGATCTCGCGCCCGTTGTCGCCTTCGGCAAAAGCCCGCAGCCGGCCCTGCAGGACGATGTAGAGCGTGTCGCCCTGGTCGCCCTCCTGGATCAGCAGCATGCCCTTGCGGTAACGGCGCACCTCGCCGCGCGCCGCCAGCGCAGCCACGCCGGGGGCGCTTGCCGCCAGCCTGGCCAGCAGCTCGGCGGCCTCGTCGGGCGGACGGGGTGGGGCAAGCGACGCCATGAGGGCCATGCTAGCAAGCCCCCCTGCGCCGGCCCACGCCGGGCGCCGGGGTGTCGCCTGAATAACAGGTCAGCTCCCGGGCCCGTGTGGCCGGAACGCCACGCCGGGCCCGGGGCCCCGCGGCGATCAGGCCGTCAGCAGGCTCGCGCCGAAGCCCGAGGCCGGCGCCTCGGCCTGGCGCCGCAGCGCGCCCACCATCGGCGGCAGCACCGCCACCTGCTGCACCAGGTCGCGGATGCTGTCGGCCCCGGTCTTGGCGCGGATGTTGGCGATCTGCGTGCGCACGGTGGCGATCTTCACGCCATGCCGCTCGGCGATCTCGTTCGGGCTGCAGCCTTCGCACAGCGCGCTCAACACCTGGGCCTCGCTCGGCGACAGCCGGTACTCGCGGGCGAACCCCTGCACCGACAAGCCGCCGCAGACCTCGCGCCGGCCCAGCACCAGCAGCGTGGCCGGCACCGTCGGCGCCGCCGCGGCGTGGTGGCCGGGCGTGGCCAGCAGCGGCACGATCGCGATGCCCGCGCGCTGGGTGCCTTCGCCCACCGTCATCAGCTTGCGCAGGCCGCGGCAGGCGGCCGCGTGCAGCGCCTGGTGCAGCGGGGCGGCGTCTTTCTGCAGCCGGGTGCGCAGCTCGTGGCCTTGCAGTTGCAGCGGGTGCTGCGGCACCGCCAGGCTGGCGCGCGCCGAATGGTTGGCGTGCAACACGCGGCCACCATCGCCCAGCAGCAGCAGGCCGTAGTCGATCTCGTCGAGCATCAGGGTCATCAGGCGGGTCAGCAGCGCGGCGCCGCCACGCCGCTCGGGCCCGCTGTAACCCAGTGCATCGCCCAGCGCGGCGATGCCAGCGCCCCAGGCGGGGCCGTCGTCGTCTCGGGCCAGGGCCGGGCGGCGGAGCGCCAGGCTCGGAGCGGAAAGAGCCGGTGAAACACAGAGTTCCATGGTCAACCTCCTTGCACCGGAGTTCACGCCTTGGGCCCGCGACCGCGGGACGACATGTGGTTCCAGTGAGGCTCGAAGCTTAGGCACGTGGGTTGCCCCTGTGCGGCCACTTTGACGGTCACGCCCTGTGACAAATTCACCAACGCCTGCAAGTTAGGGGGGTGCCCCCGCATGGGCGCACGGCGCCCGGCCAGAAGCGGCCCGCCCCGACGGGCGCGCGCGTCAGGTGCCGGCGACGAAGGGGTTGCTGCGGCGCTCGTGGCCGAAGCTGCTTTCGGGGCCGTGGCCGGGGATGAAGACGGTCTCGTCGCCTATCGGCCACAGGCGCTGCGTGATGCTGGCGATCAGCGTCGCATGGTCACCGCCCGGGAAATCGGTGCGGCCGATCGAGCCGGCGAACAGCACGTCGCCGACGAAGCAACGCCGGGCTTCGGCACTGTGGAAAACGACATGGCCCGGCGTGTGGCCGGGGCAGTGGCGCACCGTCAGCGTGCTGTGGCCGAGCGTGACCGTGTCGCCGTCGTCGAGCCAGCGGGTCGGCGTGAACGGCTCGGCCGGCGGAAAGCCGAACATCTTGCTCTGCTGCGGCAGCCCGTCGATCCAGAACTGGTCACCCGGGTGCGGGCCGATGATCGGCAGCCCCAGCTCGCGGGCCAGCGTGCCGGTGCCGCCGGCATGGTCGATGTGGGCGTGGGTCAGCCACAGGGCGACCAGCTTCAGGCCCCGTTCGGCGACGGCCGCCTTCAGCCGCTCGACCTCGCCGCCGGGGTCGATCAGCGCAGCGTCAAGCGTCTGGTCGCACCAGACGAGCGAACAGTTCTGCTGGAACGGCGTGACGGGGAGGGTGTGGTAGTGCAGCACGGGCGAGATGTTCGCATGACGGCCAGGGCCACCGGTGCCAACCGGCCCCGCGCTCAGGCCTGGCGCACGGTCGCGCGGCCTTCGCGCTTGGCGGTGTACATCGCCTCGTCGGCGCGGGCGATCAGCTGCTCGGCGCTGGCCTCGCCGGCGGCGAACTCGACCACCCCGATGCTGGCGCTGATGCCGACCTCGCCACCGGGCACGGCCACCGGCATCGACAAGGCCTGCAGCAGCTTTTGCGCCACCGCCTGCGCCGCGTCGTCGGGCCCGACCACCGGCAACAGCACGATGAACTCGTCGCCGCCGACGCGCGACACCGTGTCGCTGGCGCGCACGCCGGCCAGCATGCGCTGCGCAGCGGCCAGCAGCACGGCATCACCGGCAGCATGGCCGTGCACGTCGTTGACCTGCTTGAAGTGGTCGAGGTCGATGAACAGCAGCGCGCCGCGGCTACCCGAGCGGTCGGTGGCGTTGAGCGCCATGCGCAAGCGGTCAAGCAGCAGTGCGCGGGTCGGCAGGCCGGTCAGGTGGTCGTGCATCGCACGCTGGATCAGCTTCTGCTCGACGCGCTTGCGGTGCGCCGCGTACTGCAGCGCGCGCCGCAGCAGGCCGGCGTCGAACGAGCCTTTGACGAGGTAGTCCTGGGCGCCGTTGACGACGGCGGACAGGCCGACCTCCTCGTCGTCGTTGCCCGACAGCACGATGATCGGCACCTGCTCGGTCTGGTCGCGCAGCAGCGCCAGCGCTTCGAGGCCGTCGCAATCGGGCAGGCCCAGGTCGAGCAGCACCGCGGTGCAGCCCGGCTCGCGGCCCAGGCGCAGGCCCGCGGCGCGCACGGTCTGGTCCCAGCGCAGCTCGGGCAGCGTGCCCGGCGGGGCGTCGTCGAACATCGTGCGCACCAGGCGGGCGTCGCCCGGGTTGTCCTCGACCAGCAGCACGTAGGGCGAATCAGACATGGGCGAGGGCGGTCGTGCGCTCAGAGGGTGAGAGCTTTTCGGCCGTGCCCGAAAGGCGTGTCAGAGCGCGACGGATCGAGGCGCAAAGCGCAGCCATAGCTCGGGCTATGGCGAGCATTTGCAGCGAAGGGCCGGCGGGTTTTGGCGCGCAAGGCGGGCATGGGTGAAAGACTCTCAACCTCTCAGGTGGTGCGGCTGGGCAGCAGCACGGCGCCGAGCCAGTAGGACTGGATGTGGTCGACCAGCGCGAGGTAGTCTTCGAAGTCGGCCGGCTTGACCATGTAGGCATTGCCATGGGCGCGGTAGGCGTCGAGCACGTCCTGGCGCGCCGCCGACGAGGTCAGCACGATGACCGGGATGCTGCTCAGCTCGGGATCACGCTTGATCTCGGCCAGCACCTCCTTGCCGCCGATGCCGGGCAGGTTCAGGTCGAGCAGCACCAGGTCGGGCACCGGGGCTTCGCGGTGCGCGCCGGTGCGGTGCAGGAAATCGAGCGCCGCGCCGCCATCGGCCACCCAGTGCAGCGCGGCCGGTGCCTCGCACTCGGTCATGGCTTCTCGCACCAGCCGCATGTCGGCCGGGTTGTCTTCGACGAGCAGGATGTTCATCACTGGGTGTCGAGAGCCCGCGGCGTGTCGGGCGCTTCTGCCTCCGCTGGGGCCATGGTAAAGAAAAAGGTCGCGCCCTGGCCAGGAATCGATTCGACGCCGATGTGCCCACCGTGGCGTTCGACCACCTTCTTGCAGATCGCCAGCCCGATGCCGGTGCCCGGGATCTCGGCCCGGTGCAGGCGCTGGAAGATCGTGAAGATCTGCTCGTGGAAGCGGGGCTCGATGCCGATGCCCTGGTCGGCCACGCTGATGCGCCAAGCGCCGTCGGCCTCGCGCGTGGCCGACACGTGCACCACCGGCACCTGGCCGGGCTGGTGGAACTTCAGGCCGTTCTCGATCAGGTTCTGCAGCAGCTGCACCAGCTGCGCGCGGTCACCCAGCACCCGCGGCAACGGGCCGTGGGTCAGCCGGGCCTGGCTGTCGTGCAGCGCGCCGGCCAGGCGCCGGCGGGCGTCGTCGAACACCGCCTGCATCGCCACCGGGCGCATCGGCCCGGCGCTGCTGTCGAGCCGGGCCAGGCTCAGCAGGTCCGACACCAGCGCCTGCGCGCGCTTGGCGCCTTCGCCGATCAGCTGGACGAACTCCTGCCCCTCGGGGCTGAGCTGGGCCTGGTGGCGGCGCAGCAGCAGCTGGCTGTAGCTGGCCACCGTGCGCAGCGGCTCTTTCAGGTCGTGCGAGGCGACGTAGGCGAACTGCGCCAGCTCGGCATTCGAGCGCTGCAGGGCCTCGGTCTTGGTCTTCAGCTCGGCGTCGGCCGCGACGCGGGCACTGATGTCTTCGACGATCGCGACGAAACCGGTGGTGCGGCTGTCTTCGACGATCGCGGCCGAGACCGCGCGGGCCCAGACGATGCGGCCGTCGGCATGCAGGTAGCGGTACTCGCCGGCGAACGAGGCCAGGCCCTGGATCGCCTGCCGCCAGGCCTGGTCGACCTGCGCCGCGTCGTCGGCATGGATCGCCCGCCCCCAGCCGCCGATGCGTGCATCGTCCAGGCTCAGGCCGGCGATGCGCAGGTAGGCCGGGTTGCCGTAGACCAGTTGGCCCTGGGCGTCGGTGAAGATCACACCCACCGGCGAGGCGCGCAGCACCGCCTGCAGCTGGCGCTCGGCCTCGCGCGCCGCCTGCTCGCTGTCGCGCAGCGCCTGGGCCGCGCGCTCGCGCTCGGTGATGTCGCGGATGATGCCGCTGCAAAAGCGCCCGCCGGCGCTGTCCCAGCTGGCCAGCGACAGCTCGATCGGGAACTCGCGCCCGTCGGCGTGCAGGCCGGTCAGCTGCATCGCATGGCCCAGCGCGTGCGCCGGCAGCCCGGCCTGCACCCGCAGCAGCCCCTCGCGCAATGCCGGCTGGTCGCGCGCCGGCACCAGCCGGGCCAGGGCCTGGTCGCGCATCTGCGCTTCGGTGTGGCCGAAGATGGCCTGCGCCGCGCCGTTCCACGAGCGCACGCGGCCGGCGCTGTCGACGATGACGATCGCCTCGCTGGCCGACTCGGCCAGCGAGCGGAACTGGGCCTGCGAATCGCGCACCGCGACGTTCATGTCTTCGGCCAGCAGCAGCGCGCGTTCGCGGGTCAGCGTCAGGGCCCGCACCAGGGCGAACAGCAGCAGGCTCAGGCCGACGCCGGCGATCAGCACGATCTGGGCCTTCTGCAGGTCGATGTGGGACTCGAACAGCGGCAGGCCGTCGACCTGCAGCGTCCACGCCTGTTCGGGCAGCACCAGCGTGCTGCGGCTGCTGAACGCCGGCGCGCCGGCGCCGGCGCCAGCGCGGCCGCCGTTGTCGAACAGCAGGTGGTCTGCGTCGAGCAGGTCGCGCCCGCTGTACAGCCGCACCGCCACGCCCTCGAGCTCGGCCACCGGGCCGAGCGCCGCGCGCATCAGGTTGGTCATGCGCAGCGGGCTGTAGACGAAGCCCAGCAGCTGCGCCCGGCGCTGCGCGACGGTCTCGACCGGCTGGCCCTGGCGGTAGACCGGCAGGTACATCAGCACGCCGGCCTGCACGTCGTGCTCGCCCTCGGGCCGTGCGGCGGCCTCTTGACCGTCTGCTCGCTCGGGTCGCTCCTGCACCAGCGTGACCTTGCCCGACAGCGCCGGCTCGCCGCTGTCGCGCGCCCGCTCCATCGCTGCGCGGCGGGTGGCCTCGCTGAACATGTCGTAGCCGAACGCGCGCCGGTTGCGGGCGTCGAACGGCTCGATGTAGACGATCGCGGCGTACGCGTCGCGCTCGCCGGCCGGGCGCACCGCGAAGTCGGCAAAGCCCTCGGCGCGCACCGCCTGCTCGTGCGCAGCCCGCTCGTCCGGGCGCAACCAGCGGGCGAAGCCCAGCGCCTGGATGCCGGGGTAGCTTTGCGCCAGCCCCAGCTGCTGCACATAGGCCCGCCAGTCTGCACGGCTGACATCGTCGGACGCGGCGAACAGGCCCACCGCGCCGCGCAGCACCTGCTCGTTGGCGGTCATCCGGGCGTCGATCCGGTCGCGGATGTCTTCGGCGACATAGGCAAAGCGTTCGTGTGCGCGCCGCTCGGTGTCGTCGGCCACCAGGTGCCAGCCGACCACCGCGACGCCCAGGCAGCCCAGCAGCACCGCCCAGGGCACGGCCAGGTCGCGCTTGACCACGCGCTGGCGGCCCAGCTGCTGGCGCTCGCGCCGGTCGGCCGCCAGCACCAGGCCGGTCACGGCAGCCAGGCCGACGAAGGTCTGCAGCACGATCAGCGCGTCGTTCAGCAAACCGCGCGAGAACGGGCCCAGCCCGCGCGTGGTGCCCCAGACCGCCAGGCTGGCCGTCAGCAGCGTGGCGGCGGCCGCGCCGAGCGGGCCGTGGCGGTAGGCGGCCCAGGCGATGCACAGCATGAACAGCCAGACGAGCCGGCGGTCGGCGTTCGGCGCGCTGGCCGGGTAGGCGAACACCAGCACCCCGAGCGCCGCCACCACGCCCAACAGCGCCAGCACCGGCAGCGTCGCCCGCAGCGACCCCGGCGTGATGACGCGGCGGCGCAGCGCCATCAACAGCGGTGCGAGCACCAGCATGCCGGTGGCGTCGCCGGTCCACCAGGTCAGCGCCACGGTGCTGGTGGCCGCCCGCGCGACGATGCCGGCGGCCAGCAGCGTGGCGGTGCCGATGGCGGCGCTGGCCGCGCTGGCCAGCGCGACGATGACGATGAACTTGGCCACGTCGGCCAGGCGCTCGAATGGGCTGGGCTTGCCGATCCAGTGCCGCAGCAGCGTGGCGCCGAGCCAAGCCTCGAGCGAGTTGCCGACGGTGATGCCCGCCGAGGCACCCAGCACGACCGGCAGCGCCGCACCGTTGGCGGCGAAGACCACGGCGTTGGCGGCGAACGCACCGAGCGCAACGCCCGGCCACAGGCGCCGCCCACCGACGGCCAGCGCCGCCAGCGCGATGCCCGACGGCGGCCACACCGGCGAGGCGTTGCTGTGCTGGAACGCCAGCAGCAGGCCGAGCCGGGCCGCGGCGTAGTAGGCCAGCGCCAGCGCCGGCACCGCCAGCCACCACCCGCTGCGGCGGATGAGCCTCACGGCACGGCCCCCTGGTGCCCGTCGGCGGCGGCCAGCGTGAACCAGAAGGTCGAGCCGCGACCCGGCACCGAGTCGACGCCGATCTGCCCGCCGTGGCGTTCGACCACCTTCTTGCAGATCGCCAGCCCGATGCCGGTGCCCGGGTACTCGTCGCGCAAGTGCAGGCGCTGGAACAGCGTGAAGACGCGCTGGTGGAACTTGGGCTCGATGCCGATGCCGTTGTCAGCCACGCTGATGCGCCAGCGCCCGTCGGCCTGCTGCTGCGCACCCACGTGCACCCGCGGCGGCGCGGCGCTTCGGAACTTCAGCGCGTTGGCCAGCAGGTTCTGCAGCAGCTGGGCCAGCTGGCGCCGGTCGGCCCAGACGGTTGGCAGCGCTTCGTCGTGCGTGATCTGCGCCCCGCTGTCTTGCACCAGCAGCTGCAGCCCGCGCACCACCTCGTCGAGCACCGCCTGCAGCGGCACCGCCGCCATCGGCTTGCCATGGCTGTTGACGCGCGCCAGGCTCAGCAGGTCGCCGATCAGGGCCTGGGCGCGCCGGCCGCCGTCTTCGACGAAGCCCATGAACTCGCGCGCCTCGGCCGGCAGGCTGTCGCCATGGCGGCGCAGGATCAGTTGGGTGTAGCTGGTGACCATGCGCAGCGGCTCTTGCAAGTCGTGCGAGGCGACGTAGGCGAACTGCTCGAGCTCGGCGTTCGAGCGGGCCAGCTCCTGGCTGCGGGCGGCCAGCTCGGCGTCGAGCGCGCGGCGGGCGGTGATGTCTTCGACCGTGCCGATGTAGCCGATCACCCGCCCGCCTTCGCGCAGCGCCACGCCATTCGCGCGCACCCAGACCACCCGGCCATCGGGCCGCAGGTAGCGGTGCTCGGACGCGATGACGCTGGTGCCCGCGCGGGCATCGCGGAACGTCGCGCGCACCTGTTCCCGGTCTTGCGGGTGGATGGCCTGTTCCCAGCCGTCGCCCAGGCTCTGCACCAGACTCATCCCGGCGATCGACAACCAGGCCGGGTTGACGTAGACACAGCGCGCCGCGGCATCGGCGTGGAACATGCCCAGCGGCGACGACTCCATCACCACGCGCAGCTGGCGCTCGCTCTGGCGCAGCGCCGTCAGGTCGTGGCCCATCACATAGATGCCGATCGTGCGGCCCTGCTCGTTGCGGTGCGGGATGTAGTTCAGGTGCACCGCCCAGAGGCGCCCGCGCCGCACCAGCTCGGCGTCGAACTCGACCGCCTCGCCGGCAAAGGCGCGCGCCAGGTAGGGGGCGAACAAGGCCAGGCTGTCGACGTCTTCGAGCGCGTCGAGCGGCTGGCCGACGATGGCGCGCTGGGGCAGGCCGTGCCAGGCCTCGTAGGCCTTGTTGACCATCGTGTAGCGGTGGTCGGCGCCGATATAGCCGATCAGCGCCGGCACGTTGTCGGTCACCAGCCGCAGGCGCAGCTCCGAGGCGCGCAATGCGTCGGTCTGCTCGGCCAGCGCGCCGGCCATGGCATCGACCGCGCGCGCGGTGTCGCCCAATTCGTCCGCCGCCTCGACATGGCAACGCGCCGACAGGTCGCCGGCGCGGATGCGAGTGACCGCGGCCTCGATGCGCGCCAGCGGCCGCAGCACGCGGCGCCAGACCATCAGCCCCAGCGCGACCAGCAGCACCAGCAGCAGCCCCGGCGTGGCCAGCACCATCAGGTGGTAGCGGCGCTGGTCGTCGGCCAGGCGCACGGCGGTGCCGTGGGCCCAGCGGTGGCCGCTTTCGATCACCTCCTGGGTCTCGGTCAGCAGGCGCTCGACCAGCAGCTCGTGGCGCCGCTGGTCCAGCGCCGACGAGGCGGTGGCCGACTGCTCGACCAGCTTGCCGAACAGCGGCGGCAGGTGGTCGATGCTGCGCCGCAGCTCGAGTAGCGCGGGCGACGGCGAGCGCTCGAGCGCCCGATCGACCGTGGCCACCAGCTGCTGGTGGCGCAGCCGCCATTGCGACGCGGCGCGCTCGCCGCCATAGGTGGCGAACTCGTTGGTCAGGGTCAGCAGGCTGGCCACGTCGCGCGACACGTCTTGCGCATCGGCCTGCTGCTGCAGTGCGGCCTGGTTGACCCGCATCGCCTGCGCCAGCCCGAGCACCAGCACGCCGGTCATCACCGCGGCGATCACGGCCGAGACGGCGAGCTGGTGGCGGATGCGCATGGCGCGTCAGGGCATCGGCAGGCTGACCGCCTGCGGCGCGACCTTGCGCAGCGGTGCGGGGTCGACCGCGCCCAGCAGCGTGCCGACGCGCTGGCCAGGCTCGACCAGGCGCTCGCGGATGGCCCAACGGGCCTGGCTGTCCATCGTGCTGAGCAGCGCCGGGGTCAGGCTCAGCCGGTACTCGTGCTCGCCCAGCGCGACCCGGGCCAGGGCGATGTCGAGCTGCAGCCGGCTGGCCAGGATCTCGGCCGCCTCGGCCGGGCGCTCGGCGATCAGTTGCTGGGCCCGCAGCAGGGCGCGCAGCAGGCGCTGCACATCGGCCTCGCGCGCGGCCAGCAGCGCCCGGCCGCAGGCCAGCACGAAATGCTGGTTGTAGACCCGGGGCGACGGCAGCTCGGCCAGGTCGATGCCGAGCCGGGCCTGCGCCTGCGCGGCGATCGGCTCCCAGATCACCACCGCGTCGACACGGCGCGCGCCCAGCGCGTCGACCAGCTGGTCGATGGCCAGCGGCACGACGCGCACCTCGGCCGCGTCGACCTCGTGGTACAGCAGCCAGCTGTCGAGGTAGAACTGGGCCGAGGTCCTGGCCACCGTGCCGACCCGCTTGCCGCGCAGGTCGGCCGGCACGTTGATGCCGGCACTGCGCCGCGCCACGAGCTTGATCTGCTGCGCAGAGCTGCTGAGCGTGGCGACGATGGTCGCGTTCGACGAGCGCAGGCTGTCCAGCGCGACGACCAGTTCGGCCGAGGTGGCCAGATCGGCCTGGCCTTCTTCGAGCTGGGTGAAGCACTGGCGGCCACTGTTGCATTCCTTCAGCCGCACGCCCAGCCCTTCGGCGCTGAAGTAGCCCTTGGCGTCGGCCACGTACAGCGGCAGCGACACCGGGCCGCGCGACACCGCCAGCCGCAGGTCGCCCGCGCTGGCGGCGCCCAGCAGCCCCAGCCCGGCCAGCAGGCCGACCGCCAGCCGGCGGCACAGCCGCTGCCAACGGGTGGACGCCGAAACCGGGCTCATCGCAGGATCGTCGCGTTGTCCGGCAGCGCGCGGCGCAGCGGGCCGGGTTCGACATAACGCAGGTAGTTGGGCACCCGCTGGCCGGCCGGCACATGGCCTTCACGCAGCGCCCATCGGGCCTCGGCTTCGAGCGTGGTGATGAGCGACTGGTTCAGCCCCAGCCGGTAGTCCAGGTCGTTCCAGACCCAGTCAACGAAAGCCTGGTCCAGGCCCAGGCGCTGCATCAGCACGGCCTGCGCGTCGCGGGGCCGCTCGGCGATGAAGCGCTGGGCCCGCGCCAGCGCGCGCAGCACGCGCACCACGTCGTCCTCGCGCTCGGCCAGCACGCGCCGGCTGGCCACCAGGTTGAACGACTCGGTGTAGATGCGCGGGCTGGGCAACACGATGGCGTCGGGCCCGACGGCCCGCACCGCCAGCCAGCCGTCGGGCTCCCACACCGCGAGCGCGTCGACCTCGCGCCGCTCGAGCGCGCCGGCCATGGCCTCGGGCGCCAGCGCGACGATCTTGACGGCCTGCGGGTCGATGTTGTTGAACAGCAGGAAGGCGTCGAGAAAGTAGTGCGCGCTGCTGCCCTTGACGGTGCCCACGCGCTTGCCCTCCAGCAGCGCGGCGGCCGAGATGCCAGCGCTGCGGCGGGCGATCAGCTTCAGGTCGTTGGCGGCGGTGACGAAGGTCGCGACGACCGCATAGTCGTCGCGGCCGAAGCTGTTGAACATCACAGGCAGGTCGGACGCGGTGGCCAGCGCCGCCGCGCCGTCGAACAGCTGGCGCAGGCAGCGCTGGCCGCCGATGCATTCGGTGACCCGCACCGCCACGCCCTCGGCCACGAACAGGCCCTGCGCATCGGCCACCTGGATCGGCAACGACAACGCGGTGCGCGCCGCGGCCAGCACCAGCTCGGCGGCCCGCGACGCGCTCACCGCGCCGGCCAACGCCAGGCCCGTCAGCAGCAGCGCCGCGAATCGCCGGGCTCGAACCCCACCTGTCGTGCAACCGATGTGCATGGCGTCCTCTGTCTGCGTGGCTCGGTGCCGTGCGACCGTGCGCCGGTGCACGGCCCCCGGCGAGGCCCTCGCGGCCCGATCGCCTGGGCCATCTTCGGCCCCGAGCCGCGGGCTGTCCAGTGCGCCGTGGCGGCCGTGTGGGCTGCGCGCTGCGGCTATGCTCATCGGCTTTGCCGTACAACAAGACATCGACATGAAACGCTGGCAGGCCGACGGGCTGCTCTTGGCCGTGGCCGCGATCTGGGGCCTGGCGTTCGTGCCGCAATCCTGGGGCATGGACAGCATGCAGCCGATGGGATTCACCGGGCTGCGCTTTGCGCTGGGCGCGCTGGTGGTGGCGCCGCTGGCGTGGCGCGAGCGGGGCCGGCCGGCGCCGCCGCAACCCCGCGGTGGCCCGCCGCGCTGGCTGCTGTTGCTGGGCCTGGGCACGCTGATCTTCCTGGGCGCGGCGCTGCAGCAGATCGGGCTGCTGACCACCAGCGTCACCAACGCCAGCTTCCTGACCGCGCTGTACGTGCCGGCGGTGCCGTTGCTGGGCTGGCTGCTGTTTCGCCACCGGCCGCACTGGCTGGCGTGGCCGGCCGCGCTGGGCTGCGTGGCGGGCACCTGGCTGTTGACCGGTGGCCAGGCGGTGCAGATGGTGGTCGGCGACTGGTGGGTCATCGCCAGCAGCCTGCCGTGGGCGCTGCACGTGGTGCTGGTCGGCTGGGCCGCCGGCCGCCTGGGCGCGCCCTACACGGTGGCCTGCGTGCAGTTCGCGGTCTGCAGCGCGCTCAGCCTGGTGGCCGCGGTGGCGCTGGAAAGCATGAGCTGGGACGCAGTGCGGGCCGCGGCCGGCGCGATCGCCTACACCGGGCTGGTGTCGGTCGGCATCGGCTACACCGCGCAGGTGGTGGCGCAGCGCCACACCCACGCGGCCGATGCGGCGCTGGTGCTGTCGAGCGAGGCGGTGTTCGCGGCGTTCTTCGGCGCGCTGCTGGCCGGCGACCGCCTCAGCGCCAGCGGCTGGGCCGGCTGCGCTGTGATCCTGGGCTGCATCCTGCTGGCGCAGCTGCCGCTGCTGGCGGCCGCGGTGGTCAAGCGTTAGAAACGGCGCGCCGCCACGGGGACGCCCACGTGGCGCCGAGCCGATGCCGCGGCAGGGCGCCTGGGGCTCGAACGGGACAGGGCACTAGTGTCCTGTCCCGCAAATAGCTGACATTTGGACGGGCCGAAATGGGGATGAACGCAAGGCGCCGAGCCGGGCAGATACCGGGTGGTATCTGCCCGGCTTGGCAACGCGGCGAGCACCCCATTGCGGCCCGCTGCGCAGCAGTTCGGCCAGATGGCAGTTATTTGTGGGACAGGACACTAGCCTATCGCCTTGCCTGCCATGCGCAGGATGTCGTCCAGCGGGTTGCCATCGCCGTTCATGTCGAGCATCGCGCCCAGCCCCGGTGCGCCCCCACCGCCAGACGCGCCGCCCAGCAAACCACCGAGCAGGCCGCCGAGCCCACCCCCCAGGCCGCCGCCGAGGCCACCACCGGTCTCGGACGTAGGCTGCACGGCCGAGGCCCCGCCTTGCTTGGCCATGTAGCCGGCGACCATCATCGCCAGCATCGGCAGCATTTTTCGCAGCAACGAGGGGTCGAGGCCCGACTGCGCCGACGCGTTCTGCGCGACCGTCCGGCTCACGTCCTTGGAGCCGAAGATCTGCCCCAGCACCTCGTTGCCCGGGCTCACATCGGTAGGCTGCGAGGCCAGCACCTGGTCGAGCATGCCACCGCCGCCGAGTTGCCCCAGCAGGCCACCCAACCCCTCGAGCCCGGCCGGGTGCGACTGCGCCTGCTTCTTGAGCCCGCCGAGGATCGCCGGCACGAGCGCATCGGCGCCGCTGGCGACCTGGCTTTCACTGACGCCGAGTTCCCGGGCCACCGACTGCAGGCCGCCCATCTGGGCCAGGATGTCTGTCATTTGCATGAGATTGCCCCTTGGTGAAACGACACGCGGGCCGGCTCAGTCGAGCAGCTCTTTGGGCACGTTGCCGCCATTGGCCGCGATCTGCGCCAGGACGTTCTTGTGCAGCCACATGTTCATCTTGGCCGAGTCGCCCATCAGGTCGTCCGGGCAGTGCAGTTCGACGGCCAGCTCCTTGCGCGCCGCAAAGCTGCTGTCGATGTCCAGCAGCTTGAGCAGATCGACGATCGAGGTGCGCCAGTTGAGCTTCTGCGGGTTCGCGGCCGCGCGCTGCTCGAGTTGCGCCACGACATCGACCAGCGCGATCGGGTTGACCACCGGGGCCGAAGCGGCGACGCCCGGGCTCGCCGGGGCGGCGGAGGGGGCCGGTGCCGCCGGCGCCTGGTCAGCGGCGGCGGCGTCGTCGCTGCCAATGCCGAGCTTCGCGAGTATCTTGCTGAAGAATCCCATGACGTGCTCCTTGCGGGCCGCAAAGACAGCGCAACAAGGCGGAATTGCAGGCCGCGCGGTCCTGGACCACCGGCGCATGGTACGGACAAGCCAGGGCGGGGTCGAGCAATTCCCGCCACGCCAGGTGGCGCGATCCTCGGCCCGGGTGGCTCAGAGCGTGAAGTCGTAGTCGATCGTCAGCGGCGCATGGTCCGAGAAGCGCGGCTCGAGGTGGATCTGCTCGCGGTGGGCGTGCGCGGCCAGCGCCGGCGTGGCCAGGTGGTAGTCCAGCCGCCAGCCGACGTTCTTGGCCCAGGCCTGGCCGCGGTTGCTCCACCAGGTGTATTGCTCGGCCTTGTCGTTCAGGCGCCGAAACACGTCGACCAGGCCGGCTTCTTCGAGCAGCCGCGTCATCCAGGCGCGCTCTTCGGGCAGGAAGCCGGAGTTCTTCTGGTTGCCCTTCCAGTTCTTCAGGTCGATCTCCTTGTGGGCGATGTTGACATCGCCGACCAGGATGAACTGGCGCTGGCCCTTGAGCGACAGCAGGTGCGGGTAGATCACGTCGAGAAAGCGGTACTTGGCCAGCTGCCGCTCTTCGCCCGACGAGCCGCTGGGGAAATAGCAGCTGATGATGCTGAGCTTGCGGCCGGGCTTGTCGAAGCGGACCTCGACATAGCGGCCTTCGTCGTCGAACTCGCGCTCGCCCAGGCCGGTGATGACCTCGCTGGGCTCGTGGCGGGTGTACAGGCCGACGCCCGAGTAGCCCTTCTTCTGGGCATAGTGGAAGTGGCCGTTCATGCCCGCCACCTGCTCGAAGCGGCCGGCCACGTCGGCGGCCTGGGCCTTGACCTCCTGCACCCCCATACAATCGGCTTGACTTTGCTCAGCCCATTGGACAAAACCTTTGTTGGCGGCCGAACGAATGCCGTTCAGGTTGAGCGTGACCAGGCGAAAACCCATGGGTGTTGTCCTCGATGTCGAACATGGCCTCCACTGACCCGCTGGCGCAGGCATTCGTGAAGTTCTCGGTGGAAGCCGGGGTGCTGCGCTTCGGCGACTTCAAGACCAAGGCTGGTCGACAGTCGCCTTACTTCTTCAACACCGGTCTGTTCGACGACGGTGCCAAGCTCGCGCGATTGGGCGAATTCTATGCACGCCGGTTGATCGCCTCGGGCCTCGAATTCGACATGCTGTTCGGCCCGGCCTACAAGGGCATCACGCTCGCCGCGGCGGTGGCGATCGGGCTGGCGAAAGAGGGCAAGAGCGTGCCCTACGCCTACAACCGCAAGGAAGCCAAGGACCACGGCGAGGGCGGCACCTTGGTCGGCGCACCGGTCAAGGGCCGGGTGCTGATCATCGATGACGTGATCACCGACGGCGCCTCCAAGCGCGAGGCGGCCGACATGATCCGCGCCGCCGGCGCCACGCCAGTGGGCGTGGCGATCACGATGGACCGGCAAGAGCGCGCCAGCGACAACGCGGCGGACAACCGTTCCGGCGTGCAATACGTTGAGCAGGTCCTGGGCCTTCGGGTCCTGTCCATCGCCACGCTGGCCGACCTGATGCAATTCCTGGCTGAAACCGACGACCCCGTGCTGAAGGCGAACGCCGGCCGCGTCGAGGCCTACCGCCAGCGCTACGGCGTGTGAGCCAGGCCATGCGCAACACCTGGGCCGGCCTGCTGGTGGTGTTGACCGGGGCGGCGGGCGCCGCCACGCCGCCGAAGCCGTCCAAGCCGGGTGATGCGCCGGCCACGTCGATCTACACCTGCATCGACGCGCAAGGCCACCGGCTCAGCTCGGACCGGCCGATCCCCGAGTGCATCGCCCAGGAACAACGCATGCTCAACCGCGACGGCAGCCCCAAGGGCGTGCTGCCGCCGGCGCAAAGCCCTGAAGAGAAAGCCCGGGCCGACAAGGCCAAGCGTGATGCCGACCAGGCCCGCCTGGCGCGCGAGGCCGAGGCCCGGCGCGACCGCGCCTTGCTGACGCGCTACCCCGACCTGGTGCGGCACGACACCGCGCGCACCCGGGCGCAAGAGCCGGTGGACAAGCAGATCGAGGCCGCCCGCCGGCGCCTGGCCGAGCTGGAAGTCGAAAACCAGGCGCTGCAGCGCGAACGCGAGTCCACCCCCGGCAAGGTGCTGCCGCAGTCGCTGCGCGCGCGCATCGCCGCCAACGAAGGCGCGATCGAAGCCCAGAACATCATCTTGCGCGACCAGGAAGCCGAGCGCGAGCGCCTGACCCAGCAGTTCGACGCCGAGCTGCAGCGGCTGCGGGCCCTGTGGGCCGGCGCCGCGCCGGGCGCGATGGGGCCGATCACGACGCCGTCGGCACCGGCGAGCCGCGCATCCTCGGCCCCGTGAGCGCCGCGGCGCCCTTTTTTGACCCTCACTTCGCGATCAGCCCGATGACCGACCTGCCCACCTCGCCGTTCACCCGCCACCCCGCCCGCCACCCCGCCCACCAGTGGCTGCTCGCCGGCGCGATGGCGCTGGCCGGCACGGCAGCGATCGCCGGGCCCGCCGACTACCAATGCGACGGCGGCACGACGCTGAAGGGCGATTTCTCGCCCCGCGGTGCCCAGGTGCGCTACGAAGGCGAGAACTGGACGCTGCAGCGGGTGCGCGACTCGCGCGAGGCCCGCTACGTGTCGCCCAAGGCCGGCGTCACGATCACGCTGGTCAAGCGCGATGCGGTGCTGGAACGCAAGGGCCAGGACAAGCTGTCGTGCAAGCTCGTCGTGCAGGCGCTGCGGCCCGAGGCCCTGGGCATGGCGCCCCCCGAAAGCGCCAGCAAGCCGTCGCGCTGACCGCGGGCTGGCACCGCCCGGCGCCCGTCTCGTCACAGCCGCTCACTCGGCCTGCGGGCCCGGCGTTAAGCTGCCGCCATGCACCTGCCCCTGTTGACTCGCCGTTCGGCCGCCCATGCGCGGCGCACCCGGCCCTGGTCTGCCGCCATCGGCGGCGGCCTGCTCGCGCTGCTGGTCGCGGCCTGCGGCGGCGGTGGCGGCGGGGGTGATGGCGGCGGCGGCAGCGATGTCGAGCTGGCCTACGACGACCCGGTGAGCTACAGCAGTGCGCCCGGCTCGGCCTTGGGCAGCGCCACCGAAGCCGCCGCGGTGACCCAGCACACGCTGGCGCTGGGCGGCGGCACGCTGGCCTACACCGCCACCGCGGGCCATTTGACGGCCCGCGCGCTGGTCGGCGATTCGGCCCTGGCCAGCATGTTCTACGTCGCCTACACCAAGGACGGCGCCGACCCGGCGACGCGGCCGGTGACCTTCTTCTACAACGGCGGCCCCGGCTCGGCCAGCGTCTGGCTGCACCTGGGCTCGTTCGGCCCGAAGCGGCTGGTGACCGGCGCACCCAGCACCGCGCCGGTGAAGCCGTTTGCGCTGGTCGACAACACCGAATCGCTGCTCGACCAGTCGGACCTGGTGTTCATCGACGCGGTCGGCACCGGCCTGTCCGAGGCGATCAGCCCGTACATGAACCGCAGCTTCTGGGGCGTGGACGCCGACGCGGACCTGTTCCGCGACGCGATCCGGCGCTGGCTGGCCTTGAACGGCCGCAACGCGTCGCCGCTGTTCCTGTTCGGCGAAAGCTACGGCACGCTGCGCAGCGCGGTGCTGGCCGAGCGGCTCGAATCGGCCGGCGTGCCGCTGGCCGGCGTGGTGCTGCAGTCGTCGATCCTCGACTACAACAGCAACTGCGCGGTCTTCGCACCCGACTCGACCGACTGCACCGGCTTCTTGCCGACCTACTCGGCCGTCGGCGCCTGGTTCGAGCTGACGAACCCGGTGCCGACCGACCTCGGCGCCTTCCTCGGCGAGATGCGCAGCTTCGCCGAGCTGAGCTACCACCCGGCGGTCGAAGACCACCTGGCCGGCACCGGCAGCCCGAGCGACGCGCTGTACAACCAGCTGGTCGACAACACCGGCGCGACCTACAGCCTGTGGCAGAGCGAGTTCAGCCTCGGGCCCGACCGCTTCCAGCACCAGCTGATCGCCGGCCAGTTGACCGGCCGCTACGACGCCCGCATGGCGGTGCCGATCGGCAGCCCGCTGGCGCAAGAAGGCGACCCGTCGTCGACCGTCATCAGCAGCGAGTTCAGCGACGCGATCCGCGCCTACCTGCCGCATGTGCTGGGCTATGGCACGAAGACGCCGTATGCCACCGTCACCAATGCGATCGACTACTGGGATTTCTCACACGACGGCAATGTCGTGCCCGACGGCGTGCCCGACCTGGCCGCCGCGATGACGCTGAACCCGGCGCTGCAGGTGCTGTCGCTGTCGGGGGTCGACGACCTGGCGACGCCGTTCTACCAGACCGAGCGTGACCTCCAACGCCTGCCGGCCCTGGCGCCGCGCTTCACGGTTCGAACCTATGCCGGCGGCCACATGACCTACCTCGACGATGGCTCGCGCCAGGTCGAAAAGGCCGACCTGGTGGCGTTCTACCAAGCTGCGCTGGCGGCCGCCCGCGCGTCGAACCCGGAGGTGGCGAAATGAAACACTGGCAACGCCAGGCCTTCGCCGCGACCGCGGCCCTGCTGGCCACCGTCTGCACCTTTGCCGCCACGCCGATGCTGCGCGACCCGGCGCTGCCCGAAGCGCTGCGCCACACCCGGCCGGCGCTGGCCAGCGAGGGCGCGGCGCTGCAGGCGCAGGTCGATGCCAAGCTGCGCAGCCGCTTCGAGGCGGCCGATGTGTCGGGCCAGGGCAGCATCAGCCGCACACAAGCCGAGGCCGCAGGGCTGGGCTTCGTCGCACGTCATTTCGACGCGATCGACGCCGCCGGCCACGGCAGCGTCAGCTGGGCCCAGGTGCGGGCCTACATCGCCGACCGCGCCGCGGCACGGTAGGCGCGCCGCCGGCTTAAGGCGACGCTGGACAGCCTCCCGCGCGGCCCGCGAGGGACTTGTTCAGCAGGGCCTTCAGCTCAGCCGGGCTTTCAGCAGCTCGCCGGCCTGCGCCGGGTTGGCCTTGCCCTTGCTGGCCTTCATCACCTGGCCGACCAGGGCGTTGAAGGCCTTGTCCTTGCCGGCCTTGTATTCCTCGACCGACTTGGTGTTGGCGGCGATGACCTCGTCGACGATCTTCTCCAGCGCGCCGCTGTCGTTCATCTGCTTCAGGCCCTTGGCCTCGATGACGGCATCGACGTCGGTGCCGTCGCCGGTCCACAGTCCTTCGAAGACCTGCTTGGCGGCGTTGTTCGAAACCGTGCCGTCCTGGATGCGCGCAATCAGCGCGGCCAGCGTCGCCGGCGCCACCGGCGCGTCGGCGATCTCGCGGTCTTCGGTGTTGAGCCGTTTGCTGACCTCGCCCATCAGCCAGTTGGCGACCAGCTTCGGCGCCTTGCTCGCGTCGCGCGCCGCCTCGTAGTAGCGCGCGAAGGCCAGGCTCTGCGTCATCATCGACGCGTCGTACTCGGCCAGGCCGTCGGCGGTGACGAAGCGCTCGGCCATCGCGCCGGGCAGCTCGGGCATCGCGGCCTTGACCTCTGCCACCCACTCGGGCGCGATCACCAGCGGCGGCAGGTCGGGGTCGGGGAAGTAGCGGTAGTCGTGTGCGTCTTCCTTGGTGCGCATCGATCGCGTCGCACCGCGGCCGCCGTTGGCGTCCGGGTTGAACAACACCGTGGCTTGCTGCACGGCGCGGCCATCTTCGATCTCGTCGATCTGCCACTGCACCTCGGCGTCGATCGCCATCTGCAGGAAGCGGAAGCTGTTCAGGTTCTTGATCTCGCGCCGCGTGCCATAGGGCGCGCCGGGCTTGCGCACCGACACGTTGGCGTCGCAGCGGAACGAGCCTTCCTGCATGTTGCCGTCGCAGATGCCCAGCCACACGACCAGCGTGTGCAAGGTCTTGGCATAGGCCACGGCTTCGGCGGCCGAGCGCATGTCGGGCTCGGTCACGATCTCGAGCAGCGGCGTGCCGGCGCGGTTCAGGTCGATGCCCGAGCAGCCCGGCGTCTCCAGCCCTTCGTGCATCGACTTGCCGGCGTCTTCCTCGAGGTGGGCGCGGGTCAGGTGCACCGTCTTGGCGTGGTCGCCGACGAAGAAATGCACCGTGCCGCCTTGCACCACCGGCGTCTCGTACTGGCTGATCTGGTAGCCCTTGGGCAGGTCGGGGTAGAAGTAGTTCTTGCGGGCAAAGATCGACAGCGGCGCGACCTTGGCGCCGACCGCCAGGCCGAAGCGGATCGCCCGCTCGACCGCGCCGCGGTTGATCACCGGCAGCGTGCCGGGCAGGGCCAGGTCGACCGGGCAGGCCTGGGTGTTCGGCGCGGCGCCGAACTGGGTCGACGCACCGGAGAAGATCTTCGACGCGGTCGACAGCTGGGCGTGGGTCTCGAGGCCGATCACGACCTCGTAGCCACGAACGAGTTGCGGTGCACTGGTCATGGTTGGCGGGTGTGGAAGTCAGTGGCTTGCTGGAAGGCGTGGGCCGCATGCAGCAGCTGGCCTTCGGCGAAGTAGTTGCCCAGCAGCTGCAGGCCGACCGGCATGCCCCCTTCACCGAAGCCCGCCGGCACGCTCATGCCGGGCAGGCCGGCCAGGCTGCCGGGCAGCGTGAAGATGTCGGCCAGGTAGGCCTTGACCGGGTCGTCGCCCTGCTCGCCGAGCTTCCACGCCACCGTCGGGGCCACGGGGCCGGCGATCAGGTCGCACGCCTTGAAGCAGGCCTGGAAGTCGTCGGCGATCATGCGGCGCAGCTTCTGCGCCTGCAGGTAGTAGGCGTCGTAGTAGCCGTGGCTGAGCACGTAGGTGCCGATCATGATGCGGCGCTTGACCTCGGGGCCGAAGGCCTCAGAGCGCGACTTCTTGTACATGTCCAGCAGGTCGCCATACTGGGCCGCGCGGTGGCCATAGCGCACGCCGTCGAAGCGGCTCAGGTTCGAGCTGGCCTCGGCCGGCGCGATGATGTAGTACACCGGGATCGACAGCTCGGTGCGCGGCAGGCTCACGTCGACCAGCGTGGCGCCGAGCTTCTCGTACTCGGCCAGCGCGGCGCGCAGCGCACCGTTCACATCGGCGGCCAGCGCGGCGGGGAAGAACTCTTTCGGCAGGCCGATGCGCAGGCCCTGCAGCGGCTTGGCGGCCGAGGCGCCGGCACGCGGCGCCAGCATCTGGGCATGGAAGTCTTGCGGCGGGCGCTGCAGGCTGGTCGCGTCGCGCTCGTCGAAGCCGCTCATCGCCGACAGCAGCAGCGCGCAGTCTTCGGCCGAGCGGGCCATCGGGCCGGCCTGGTCCAGGCTGGAGGCGAAGGCGATCATGCCGTAGCGCGAGCACACGCCGTAGGTCGGCTTGATGCCGGTGATGCCGGTGAAGCTGGCCGGCTGGCGGATCGAGCCGCCGGTGTCGGTGCCGGTGGCGGCCGGCACCAGGCGCGCCGCCACGGCCGCGGCCGAGCCGCCGGACGAGCCGCCCGGCACGCGCGCCTCGTCCCACGGGTTCTGGACCGGGCCGTAGGCCGAGTTCTCGTTGGCCGAACCCATCGCGAACTCGTCGCAGTTCAGCTTGCCCAGGCTCACGACGCCGGCGGCCGCCAGGCGCGCCACCACCGTCGCGTCGAACGGGCTGGCGTAGCCTTCGAGCATCTTCGAGCCGGCGGTCGAGGGCTGGCCCTTGGTGACGAAGATGTCCTTGTGGGCGATCGGCACGCCGGTCAGCGCGCCGCCCTGGCCGCCAGCGCGCGCCGCATCGGCCGCCTGGGCCGCCGCGCGGGCGCCCTCGGCATCGACGTGCAGAAAGGCGCCGAGTGCGCGCTGGTCGTTGATGCGGCCCAGCAGGTGGTCGACCAGCTCGGCGCTGGAGACCTGCTTGTCGGCCAGGGCGCGGCTCAGCTGGGCCACGCCCAGGTCATGCAAGGCAGAGGAGGGGGCAGAAGAGGGGGCGCTCATTCGATCACCTTCGGCACCAGGAACAGGCCGTTTTCGAGCGCCGGCGCGCTGGCCTGGTTGGCTTCGCGGTCGTTCGATTCGGTGACACGGTCGTCACGCAGCCGCAGCTCGACCGCCTGCACCGCCGACAGGGGCGTGTACAGCGGCTCGACGCCGCGCGTGTCGACCGCGCTCATCTGCTCGACGATGCCGAAAAAGCCATTGAGCTGGCCCAGCATCGCATCGGCCTCGGTGGGCGAGAGTTCCAGCCGCGCCAAATGGGCGATGCGGCTCACATCCGCGGGGGTGAGTGGCATGAGATGGACTTGGGTTGAAGCGCGCAGTATGCGCGGCGGGCTTTCGAGGGCGGCAGGCCCGCAAAAATAGGGTGCCTTACCTCGGTGGCCACAGGGGCTTGCGGTATTATCTCCGGTTAATCCACAAGCCGCCGGTTCACTCTGGTGCGGCCTTTCCGACAGGTCGATGACGACGCCGTGAAGGTCACGCGAGAGGCAGCGCGAAACACGCGGTGTCGTGGGTCACGTTTGGAATCCTCAGCTTGCGGTGTCCCGGCCTTAACCTGCGCCACTCACCGCACCGCACCAGCCCTCCGCGCTCCAACGCCGCGCCCCATCCCATGCAGTCCGAGGCTCTGAACCCGATCGTGCGCCCTTGCGGCGCCCGTGGTGCGTTCGCCCCGGCGCTGTCAGCCCCCCTCATTTGACCGCCAATGTTCGCTCCACTGCGTCGTTACTTCTCGACCGACCTCGCCATCGACCTGGGCACCGCCAACACGCTGATCTACGTCCGCGGCAAGGGCATCGTGCTCGACGAGCCCTCGGTCGTCTCGATCCGCCATGAAGGCGGCCCGAGCGGCAAGAAGACCATCCAGGCCGTCGGCAAGGAAGCCAAGGCCATGCTGGGCAAGGTGCCCGGCAACATCGAGGCCATCCGCCCGATGAAGGACGGCGTGATCGCCGACTTCACCGTCACCGAGCAGATGCTCAAGCAGTTCATCAAGATGGTGCACCCGCGCTCGGTGCTCAAGCCGAGCCCGCGGATCATCATCTGCGTGCCCTGCGGCTCGACCCAGGTCGAGCGGCGCGCGATCCGTGAGTCGGCGCTGGGCGCCGGCGCCAGCGAGGTCTACCTGATCGAAGAGCCGATGGCCGCCGCGATCGGCGCTGGCCTGCCGGTCAGCGAGGCCTCGGGCTCGATGGTGGTCGACATCGGCGGCGGCACCACCGAGGTCGGCGTCATCTCGCTCGGCGGCATGGTCTACAAGGGCTCGGTGCGCGTCGGCGGCGACAAGTTCGACGAAGCCATCATCAACTACATCCGCCGCAACTACGGCATGCTGATCGGCGAGCCCACCGCCGAAAGCATCAAGAAGAGCATCGGCTCGGCCTTCCCCGGCAGCGAGGTCAAGGAGATGGAGGTCAAGGGCCGCAACCTCAGCGAAGGGGTGCCGCGCAGCTTCACGATCAGCTCCAACGAGATCCTCGAAGCGCTGACCGACCCGCTGAACCAGATCGTCTCGGCGGTGAAGAACGCGCTCGAGCAGACCCCGCCCGAGCTGGGCGCCGACATCGCCGAGCGCGGCATGATGCTGACCGGCGGCGGCGCGCTGCTGCGCGACCTTGATCGCCTGCTGGCCGAAGAGACCGGCCTGCCGGTGCTGGTGGCCGAAGACCCGCTGACCTGCGTGGTGCGCGGTTGCGGCATGGCGCTCGAACGCATGGAGCGCCTGGGCGCCATCTTCACCTCGGAGTGAGGCTGAGGCTCGGCCGCCATGAGTTGTAGGCCGGTGCCCGGAACCCGCATGAACCTGCCGCTCGGCGGTTCGCCTGCGCCGCACCGGCCGCGCCCCGACCACGGCGGCCCGGCCCCCGGTTAACCCAGCGCCAGCGCCATGCCCCTCGGCACGCTCGACCGCTCGCCACCACCGTTCTTCCGCCAGGGTTTGCCGGCGCGGACCAAGCTCGCGCTGTTCGCGGCGCTGGCGATCTTCTTGATGGCCGCCGACGGCCGGGTCGGCCTGATCAAACCATTGCGAGCCGCGGCCGCCACCGCGCTGCTGCCGCTGGTGCGGGTGCTCACCGTGCCGGTTCAGGCTTGGGGCAGCGGCGGCGACTACCTGGCCGGCCTGCAGACCGCGCTGGCCAACGAAAACGCGATGCGCGCCCGCCTGGCCGAGCAGGCCGAGCGCTCGGCCCGGGCCGACCAGCTGGCGCAGGAAAACGCCCGCCTGCGGGCCCTGCTCGAGCTGCGGCCCGCGGTGCCGGTGAAGACGCTGGCCGCCGAGGTGCTGTACGAGGCGCCCGACCCGTTCTCGCACAAGCTGTTCCTCGACCGCGGCGGCCAGCACGGCGTGGTCGCCGGCGCGCCGGTGATCAACGAGGCCGGCGTGCTGGGACAGGTGACGCGGGTCTACCCGTTCTCGGCCGAGGTCACGCTGCTGGTCGACAAGGACGCCGCGATCCCGGTGATCAACACCCGCACCCAGCACCGCAGCGCGGCCTTCGGTAACGGCGACGGCAGCACGATGGAGCTGCGCTTCGTCGGCGGCAACGACGACGTGCAGGCCGGCGACGTGCTGACCACCAGCGGCACCGACGGCGTCTACCCGCCCGGCCTGCCGGTGGCCAAGGTGGCGGCGGTCGACCGCCGCGCCGACTCGGCCTTCGCCCGCATCGCGCTGGCCCCGGCCGCCTTGCCCGACGGCGTGCGCCACGTGCTGGTGCTGGAGCCGCTGAGCGTGCAGCTGCCGGCCCGGCCCGAGCCGCCGCCGGAGCCCGAGAACGCGCGCACGCGCCGCGGAGGCCGGCGATGATCCAACCCTCTCTGGGGGCGACACCATGATCATGCCGCGCGGCGACCAGCTGCTGCTGCCGGTCAACCCGCTGTTCCTGTGGTTCACGCTGTTGCTGGCCTTTGCGCTGAACATCGTGCCGATGGGCCGCAGCGCCGCGATGCCCGACCTGGTGGCCTTGACGCTGGTGTTCTGGAACGTGCACCAGCCGCGCCGCGTGGGCATCGGCTGGGCGTTCCTGTTCGGGCTGCTGATGGACGTGCACCAGGGGGCACTGCTGGGCCAGCATGCGCTGGCCTACACGGTGCTGAGCTACCTGGCGATCATGGTCCACCGCCGCCTGGTGTGGTTCGGCCTGCTGCAGCAGATGCTGCAGGTCCTGCCGCTGTTCTTCGCTGCGCACGCGGCCTCGCTGATCGTGCGGCTGATCGTCGGCGACAGTTTCCCGGGCTGGACGCTGGTGCTCGCGCCGCTGGTCGAGACCGCGTTGTGGCCGGTCGCCAGCGCGCTGATGCTGGCCCCGCAGCGCCGCCCGCCCGACCCGGACAAGAACCGCCCGCTGTGAGCCCGGCGTGACGGAGTTAAAGGACCTTGCACGCGAGCTGGACCGCTTCCGGCTGCGCATCCTGGCCGCGGCGCTGTTCGTGCTGCTCGGCTTCGGCCTGCTGACGGCGCGGCTGGTCTACCTGCAGGTGATCCGCCACGACGAGCTGTCGACCAAGGCCGAGGCGAACCGCACCGCGATCGTGCCGATCGTGCCCAACCGCGGCCGCATCGTCGACCGCCACGGCGTGGTGCTGGCCAACAACTACACCGCCTACACGCTGGAGATCACACCGAGCAAGGTCGACGACCTGGAGGCGACGATCAACGGCCTGGCCGAGCTGGTCGACATCCGGCCCAGCGACCGGCGCCGCTTCAAACGCCAGCTCGAGGAAAGCAAGAGCTTCGAGTCGCTGCCGATCCGCAACCGGCTGTCCGAGACCGAGATGGCGCGCTTCATCGCGCAGCGCTTTCGCTTCCCGGGTGTCGACATCAAGGCGCGGCTGTTCCGCAACTACCCGCTGGGCGAGACCGGCAGCCACCTGATCGGCTACATCGGCCGCATCAACCAGGCCGAGAAGCTGGCGATGGAAGACTGGGAGGAAGAAACCCAGGCCAACTACCGCGGCACCGAGTACATCGGCAAGCTCGGGCTGGAGCAGTCGTACGAGAGCGAGCTGCACGGGCGCACCGGCGTCGAGCAGGTCGAGACCTCGGCCGGCGGGCGCGCGGTGCGCCGGCTCGACAGCAAGCCGTCGACCCCGGGCAACACGCTGATCCTGTCGATCGACATCAAGCTGCAGGCCCTGGTCGAGCAGTTGTTCGGCGATCGCCGCGGCGCACTGGTGGCGATCGACCCGCGCAATGGCGAGGTGCTGGCCTTCGTCTCCAAGCCGACCTTCGACCCGAACCTGTTCGTCGACGGCATCGACCAGGAGAACTGGTCGGCACTGAACGAGAACATCGACAAGCCGCTGCTGAACCGCGCGATCCGCGGCACCTACCCGCCGGGCTCGACCTTCAAGCCGTTCATGGCGATCGCGGCGCTGAACTCGGGCAAGCGCGCCGCCAGCACGGTGATCATGGACAACCTGACCTACAGCTTCGGCGGCCGCACCTTCGGCAGCCCCGAGACCGACCGCGCCGGCCCGAAGGACATGCGCGCGGCGATCGTGACCTCCAGCAACGTCTACTTCTACAGCCTGGCCAACGAGATGGGCGTGGACCTGATCCACGACCAGCTCGAGCCGTTCGGCCTGGGCCGCAAGACCGGCATCGACATGGAAGGCGAGCTGACCGGCGACCTGCCGTCGACCGAATGGAAGCGCCGGCGCTTCAAGAAGCCGGAGCAGCAGAAGTGGTTCCCCGGCGAGACGATCTCGCTGGGCATCGGCCAGGGCTACAACAACTTCACGATGCTGCAGATGGCCACCGGCGTGGCGACGCTGTCGTCCGGTGGCCAGCGCTTCAAGCCGCGCCTGGTGCACGAGGTCGAAGACATGGTCAGCGGCGAAAAGCGCAGCATCTCGTCGCAGGCGCTGGAGCCGATCCCGTTGAAGCCCGAGCATGTGTCGGTGATCCGCGATGCGATGAACGGCGTGACGATCGCCGGCACCTCGGCACGCGTGTTTGCCGGCGCGGCCTACCAAAGCGGCGGCAAGACCGGCACCGCGCAGGCGGTGGGCGCCCGGGCCAACGAGAAATACAGCGCGGCCCGCATGGCCGAGCATCTGCGCGACCATTCGCTCTACATCGCCTTCGCGCCGCTGGACGAACCGCGCGTGGCGCTGGCGGTGATCGTGGAAAACGCCGGCTGGGGCTCGGGCGCCGCCGCGCCGATCGCCCGCCGGGTGCTGGACTATCTGCTGGTGGACCAATACCCGAGCGAAGAGGACATCGCGCTGGTGCGTGAAGGCAAGGGCGTGGCGCCGATCGGCACGCCGCGCAAGCCGGCCGACGTGCCGCTGCCCAGCGGCGTGAGCGCCTCGGTGGCGATGGGCCTGGTGGCGGCGCCGGACCCTGCCGCCAGTGCGGCCAGCGCGGCCAGCGCGGCGGGCGCGGCCTCGTCGGCGCCGCGGGCGGCGCTGCCGTCAACACCGCGGCCTGCAGCGGCGTCGGCCACCGCTTCCGGAGGCCAGCGATGAGCGTGGTGATCGAACGCCGGCCCCTGTGGCAACGCATCCTGCCGGTGTTCTCCGGCTTCGACCTGCCGTTGCTGCTGGGCCTGCTGGTGCTCGGTGGCCTGGGCCTGCTGACGATGTACTCGGCCGGCTACGACCACGGCACACGCTTCGTCGACCATGGCCGCAACATGCTGCTCGCGCTGATGCTGCTGTTCCTGGTCGCCCAGGTGCCGCCGCAGCGCTTGATGCGCGTCGCCGTCCCGCTGTACACCGTCGGTGTCGTGCTGCTGGTCGCCACGGCCTTGTTCGGCGTCACCAAGAAGGGCGCGACGCGCTGGCTCAACATCGGTGTCGTGATCCAGCCCAGCGAGCTGATGAAGCTGGCGATGCCGCTGATGCTGGCGTGGTGGTTCCAGAAGCGCGAGAGCCAGCTGCGCACGCTCGACTTCGCGGTGGCCGGCGCACTGCTGCTGGTGCCGGTCGGTCTGGTGGTCAAGCAGCCGGACCTGGGCACCGCGATCCTGATCCTGTCGGGCGGGCTGTACGTGATCTACTTTGCCGGCCTGTCGTGGAAGCTGATCCTGCCGGTGTTGCTGGCCGGCATGCTGGCGATCGGCGCGCTGGTGTTCTCGGCCGACCAGATCTGCCAGGACGACGTGAAGTGGCCGCTGTTGCGCGACTACCAGAAGCACCGCGTCTGCACGCTGCTCGACCCGACGACCGACCCGCTGGGCAAGGGCTTCCACATCATCCAGGGCATGATCGCGATCGGCTCGGGCGGCCCCACCGGCAAGGGCTTCATGAAGGGCACGCAGACGCACCTGGAGTTCATCCCCGAGCGCACCACCGACTTCATCTTCGCCGCCTATGCCGAAGAGTTCGGCCTGCTCGGCACGCTGGGGCTGATCGCCTGCTTCAGCTTCGTGCTGATACGCGGCCTGATCATCGCGGCCGAGGCGCCCACCGTGTTCACCCGGCTGCTCGGCGGCGCACTGACCCTGAGCTTCTTCACCTACGCGATGGTGAACATGGGGATGGTCAGCGGCATCTTGCCGGTGGTTGGCATCCCGCTGCCGTTCATCAGCTACGGCGGCACCGCGATGGTCACGCTCGGCCTGGCACTGGGCATGTTGATGTCCATCGCGCGCAGCCGGCGGTTGATGCAAAGCTGACGCGCGTCAACCGCGCGCACCTTACACAACTTACACCCCATGAGTAGGGGAGAGCTTTCGATACGTCTGGTCACTAGACTGCGCCGCGGCATGGCAGACGGTGCGCAACGGATGTCAGGCCGACAACATACCAACCATTGACTTTCGGAGCACTCACTACATGTCCAAGATCATCACGATCGCCGCTGTCCTGCTGGCCACCGCCGGCGCTGCCCAAGCCGCCAAGATCCCCGCCAACATCAAGTTCGACGGCTACTGCGACGGCTTCACCAACCTGACCGTCAACGGCGGCTACGTGACCGGCCAACGCGACTTCACGAACTGCGGCACCTACACGCCCGACGCCGTGATGGGCCCGACCGGCAAGCTGCTGGCCGGCAGCCTCGTCAAGGGCTACTCGCTGACCGAAGCCAGCGCCGTGCAGTTCGGCACCACCTACGGCTGGGTCGTCAACACCGACGGCACCTGGTCGGTGTACGCAACCGAATCCGGCTCGCTGATCAACAGCGGCACCTGGTCTGCCGGCTACCCGCTGACCGGCGCCAAGGCCGACGGCAAGGTCTCGACCGCCAAGTGATCACGTTTCGGCGTTAGGCCGGTGAGGCGCTGACCGGTCCGGACCGGCTCGGTGCCTGCACCGGAAAGCGCACCGTGAACACCGTCCCCGGCCCCCCGGCCGGGGACCCCGCCGAGGGCCGGGCCTGGTCGATCGTGACCGTCGCCTGGTGCTTGTCGGCAATCTCTCGCACGATGGCCAACCCCAGGCCGCTGCCATCCACGTTCGTGCCCAGCGCACGGTAGAACGGCTGGAACACCAGCTCGCGCTCCGCTTCGGCAATGCCGGGGCCGTTGTCTTCCACCTGCAGCACCAGCACCTGGCCGAACGGGTCGGGCGTCACGCGCACGGTGACGGTGCCCCCTTCAGGCGTGTACTGCAGCGCGTTGTCGACCAGGTTGCGGATCATCTCGCGCACCAGGATCGGCTGGCCGCGCAAGCGCGGCACCGCGTCGCCGCTGACCTCGGGGCCCTCGTAGCCCAGGTCGATGCGCTTGTCCATCGCCTTCGGCACGAAGTCCTGCACCGTGTCCACCGCCAGGCGCACGAGGCTGAAATCCTGCGCCTTGCGCGCCGATTCTTCGTCTTCTGCACGGGCCATCGCCAGCAACTGGTTGACCATGTGCGCCGCGCGCTGGCTCGAGCGGGCAATCTGCTGCAGCGAGCGCTTGATCGACTGCGCGTCGCCGGCGCCACTGTCGATCTCGCGCTGGGCCAGCTCGGCCTGGGTGCGTAGCCCCGCCAGCGGCGTTTTCAGCTGGTGCGCCGCGTCGGCCAGAAAATGCTTCTGCGTCGCCATCGACTGGTCGAGCCGGGTCAACAGGTCATTGATCGCGCGCACCAGCGGCGCCACCTCTTCGGGCACATCGTGCTGGTCGATCGGGCTCAGGTCGTGGCTCTGGCGGCGCTGGATGCGCTGCTGCAGGTGGCTCAAGGGTGCGATGCCACGCGCCAGTGCAAACCAGACCAGCAGCACCGCCACCGGCAGGATCACGTACTGCGGCAGCAGCACGCCCTTGATGATCTCGGTCGTCAGGCGGCTGCGCTTTTCCATCGTCTCGCCCACCTGCACCAGGCCGATGCGCAGCGGCTCGCCCGGCGCCGGCACCAGCCGCAGGCTGGCCACACGCACCGGCTCGTTCTGCACCGTCTCGTCGCGAAACTGCACCTCGCCGGCGGGCGGTGCCAGGCCGGCATCGGTGTCCGGCGCCGGCAGTTCGCGGTCACCGGCCAGCAGCTCGCCCTGTTCGCCCAGCACCTGGTAGTAGACGCGGTCGACATCGTCGCTGCGCAGCAGCGCCGCCGCCGGCTCGGGCAGGCGCAAGGCCTTGTCGTGCGGCAGGTTGGCATCGGCGGCCACCACCTGGCGCGCGATCATGCGCGTCAGCTGCGCGAGGTCGCGATCGTAGGGGCGGGCGGCGATGTTCTGCGCCACCAGCCAGGTCAGGGCCGCGCTCATCGGCCACAGCAGCAGCAGCGGCACCAGCATCCAGTCCAGGATCTCGCCGAACAGCGACCGTTGCTCGCGGGAGTTGGCCTTGCTCACGCCGTCAGCATAAGGCCGCTCGCGGGCGCCCGCGCAGCCAACCGGCCGGGCCAAAGCCGCACGCGCCGCTTGACATGGGCCGCGCTGCGCGCACCCCGGGCGCCGTCAGCTCTGGATCTTTTCGAGGCAGTAGCCGAGGCCGCGCACGGTCGCGATGCGGATCGGGCCTTGCTCGATCTTCTTGCGCAGGCGGTGGATGTAGACCTCGATCGCGTTGTTGCTGACCTCTTCGCCCCATTCGCACAGGCGAGCCACCAGCTGGTCCTTGCTGACCAGCCGGCCGGCGCGCTGCAGCAGCACCTCGAGCAGGCTGATCTCGCGCGCCGACAGCTCGATCATCTGGTCGTTGATGTAGGCGACCCGGCCGGTCGCATCGAAGCTCAGCGGGCCGTGCTTGATCACGCTGGACGCCGTGCCCAGGCCGCGCCGGGTCAGGGCGCGCACGCGCGCTTCGAGCTCTTGCAGCGAAAAGGGCTTGGCCATGTAGTCGTCGGCGCCCAGGTCCAGGCCCTTGACGCGCTGCTCGACCGAATCGGCCGCCGTGAGGATCAGCACCGGCATGCTCGAGCCGCGTGCCCGCAGCTTGCGCAGCACCTCCAGCCCATGCAGGCGAGGCAGGCCGAGGTCCAGGATCACCAGGTCGAACTCGTGCGAGGCGAGGGCGGCGTCGGCCTCGCTTCCACTGGCCACGTGGTCCACCGCGTAGCCCGCGCCCCGCAGCGAGCGCAGCAGCCCATCGGCCAGCACCTGGTCATCTTCCGCAATCAGAATGCGCATCGGCCTTGTCTCCTTGGCAGGCGGCTCTTGGGCTCGCCCGAACGCTGCGTGTCGGCACCGTCACGGTGATTCTAGGGAGCCGCCCTGTCCCCTGCTTGACGGCCGACAAGGCTCGAAAATCCACTGTACAGATATCCAGCTTCTGACATAATCGGCCCCACTTTGCTGACTACCGATCGACCCGAATGAGGAGGCCCGCCACCATGGATGCACCCGTGAAAAACCTGAACACCGAGAAGTCCAAGGCCCTGGCGGCCGCACTGGCCCAGATCGAAAAGCAGTTCGGCAAGGGTTCGATCATGCGCCTGGGCGAAGGCGAGGTGATCGAAGACATCGAAGTCGTCTCCACCGGCTCGCTGGGGCTGGACATCGCGCTGGGCGTCGGCGGCCTGCCGCGCGGCCGGGTGGTCGAGATCTACGGCCCCGAATCGTCGGGCAAGACCACGCTGACGCTGCAGGTCGTGGCCGAGATGCAAAAGAAGGGCGGCGTGGCCGCCTTCATCGACGCCGAGCATGCGCTCGACATCGGCTATGCGCAAAAGCTCGGCGTCAACCTGCAAGAGCTGCTGATCAGCCAGCCCGACACCGGTGAGCAGGCGCTCGAGATCGTCGACTCGCTGGTCCGCTCCGGCGCGGTCGACCTGGTGATCGTCGACTCGGTCGCGGCGCTGACGCCCAAGGCCGAGCTCGAAGGCGAAATGGGCGACAGCCTGCCCGGCCTGCAGGCCCGCCTGATGAGCCAGGCGCTGCGCAAGCTGACCGCCACGATCAAGAAGACCAACACCATGGTCATCTTCATCAACCAGATCCGCATGAAGATCGGCGTGATGTTCGGCAGCCCCGAGACCACCACCGGCGGCAACGCGCTCAAGTTCTACTCGTCGGTCCGGCTGGACATCCGCCGCATCGGCTCGATCAAGAAGGGCGAAGAGATCATCGGCAACGAGACCCGCGTCAAGGTCGTCAAGAACAAGGTCTCGCCCCCGTTCAAGGAAGCCGAGTTCGACATCCTCTACGGCGAGGGCATCAGCCGCGAAGGCGAGATCATCGACCTGGGCGTGGCCGCCAAGATCGTCGAGAAATCGGGCTCCTGGTACGCCTACAACGGCGAGAAGATCGGCCAGGGCAAGGACAACTCGCGCGAGTTCCTGCGCGAGAACCCCGAGCTGGCGCGCGAGATCGAAAACAAGGTCCGCGAAGCGATGGGCGTGCCGCTGCTGGGTGACGCCGGCGCAGAGGCGGCCGCCAAGTAAGGCGCCCCCGCCGCGGTGAGGGTGGCGTGAAACGACCACCACTCAGCCTGAAGGCACAGGCCTTCGCGCTGCTGGCCCGGCGTGAACACAGCCGGGCCGAGCTGCGCAGCAAGCTGCTGGCCCATGCCCGCAAGCGCGCGCAAGCCCTCGCGGCGCTGGCTGCCGCCAACGCTGCGCTCGGCCCACGCGACCCGTGGGACACGCCCGACGAAGCCTCGCCGGCCCTCTTTGCCGAAGCTGAAGACGCCGAAGCCACGGCCAGCGAAGTTGACGCCTTGCTCGACGAACTCGAAGCCGCCCGCCACCTGAGCGACGCGCGCTTCGCCGAAAGCCGCATCCACGCCCGCGCCAAGCGCCAGGGCACGGCCCGCATCAAGCAAGAACTCGCCCGCCACGGCGTCGAGATGGACCCCGACACCGCACGCCAGCTGCGCGAGACCGAGCTGGCGCGGGCACGCGACGTGTGGCGCCGCAAGTACGGCGGCGAGCCGGCCACCGAGCCGGCCGAGCGGGCACGCCAGATGCGGTTTCTCGCCGCGCGGGGTTTTGCGGGCGATGTGGTGCGCCGCGTGGTCGGCGGCCGCGACGACGAATAGGCCGCCCCGCCACCGGTTCGACCCGTTGCGGCCACCACGTATGCTGCATTGCAGCACGCGTGCTACAGTGAAATGTTGCCCGCCGTGCTCCCCGACCCAGGGGCGGCCCGAGGGCACCTCCGCTGTCCCGCCATGCCGTTGCCCCCCGCCGACCCTCAACGCCAGCTCAAGCACCAGCGTTCGATCCAGGTCCAGGCCTATGCGCGCAGCGATGGCCTGTGGGACATCGACGCCTTCGTGCTCGACACCAAGACCCGCCCGACCGGCAGCCCCGGCCGCGAACGCCCGGCCGGCGCACCGATCCACGACCTGCACCTGCGCATCGTCGTCGACACCTCGTTCAACATCGTCGCGGCCGGCGCCGAATCGCTGGCGATGCCGTACCCCGGCCATTGCGACCAGCATGGCGACCGCTACGCCGCCTTGACCGGCTTGAACCTGATGCGCGGCTTCAAGCGCGCCGTGCGCGAGCGCCTGGGCGGCGTGCACGGCTGCACCCACCTGACCGAGCTGGCCGACGTGCTGCCTACGGCCGTCGTGCAGGCCTTCGCCGGCGACGTGCTCAAGGTCCACCCGGACAGCGACACCCAACCCTTCCAGCTCGACCGCTGCCATGCGCTGGCGGCCGACGCTGAAGCCGTGCGTCTGCACTACCCCCGTTGGTACCGTCAGCCCGGTGCCAACAAACTGACGCAAAATCCGACGCCGGCATCCGGACCGGCCGCCGCCGGCGGCGGCGACTGAGCCTCACGCCCACGTCGCCACCCGCTTTCGTCCTGAACTCACGAAACCAGCCCCATGAAGATCCACGAATACCAAGGCAAGGAACTCCTGCGCCAGTTTGATGTGCCGGTGCCCCGCGGCTACCCGGCGTTCACCGTGCAGGAGGCCACCGAGGCCGCTCAAAAGCTGGGCGGGGCCGTCTGGGTCGTCAAGGCCCAGATCCACGCCGGTGGGCGCGGCAAGGGCGGCGGCGTCAAGCTGGCCCGCTCGATGGACGAGGTCAAGACGCTGGCCGGCCAGATCCTGGGCATGCAGCTGAAGACCCACCAGACCGGCCCCGAAGGCCAGAAGGTGCGCCGCCTGTACATCGAAGAAGGCGCGGACATCCAGAAGGAGTTCTACGTCTCGCTCGTCACCGACCGCGCCTCGCAAAAGGTTGCACTGATCTGCTCGAGCGAAGGCGGCATGGACATCGAGGAGGTCGCCCACTCGACCCCCGAGAAGATCATCACCGAGCTGGTCGACCCGCTGACCGGCCTGACCGAAGCGCAGGTGCGCAAGGTCGCCACGGCCGTCGGCATGACCGGCACCACGGTCGACCAGGCCGTGACGCTGTTCCAGAACCTGTACCGCTGCTACATGGAGACGGACGCCTCGCTGGTCGAGATCAACCCGCTCAACCGTGACAGCAAGGGCAACCTGATCGCCCTGGACGCGAAGTTCAACTTCGACGCCAACGCGCTGTTCCGCCACCCCGAGATCGTGGCCTACCGCGACCTCGACGAGGAAGACCCGGCCGAGATCGAGGCCAGCAAGTTCGACCTCGCCTACATCAGCCTGGACGGCAACATCGGCTGCCTGGTCAACGGCGCCGGCCTGGCGATGGCGACGATGGACACCATCAAGCTGTTCGGCGGCGAGCCGGCCAACTTCCTGGACGTCGGCGGCGGCGCGACCGCCGAGAAGGTCACCGAGGCCTTCAAGATCATGCTGAAGAACCCGGACGTCAAGGGCATCCTGGTCAACATCTTCGGCGGCATCATGAAGTGCGACACCATCGCCGACGGCGTGATCGCCGCCTGCAAGGCGGTGAACCTGAACGTGCCGCTGGTGGTGCGCATGAAGGGCACCAACGAAGACCTGGGCAAGAAGATGCTGGCCGATTCGGGCCTGCCCATCATCAGCGCAGACACGATGGCCGAAGCGGCGACCAAGATCGTCGCCGCGGTGAAGTAAGCCCAGGAGCACAGAACATGTCGATCTACATCAACAAAGACACCAAGGTCATCACCCAGGGCATCACGGGCAAGACCGGGCAGTTCCACACCCGCGGCTGCCGCGACTACGCCAACGGCAAGAACTGCTTCGTCGCCGGCGTGAACCCGAAGAAGGCCGGCGAAGATTTCGAAGGCATCCCCATCTACGCCAGCGTGAAGGAAGCCGCCGGCCAGACCGGCGCGACCGTCAGCGTGATCTACGTGCCACCCGCCGGCGCGGCTGCCGCCATCTGGGAGGCCGTCGAGGCCGACCTGGACTTGGCGATCTGCATCACCGAAGGCATCCCCGTGCGCGACATGCTGGAAGTGCGCAACAAGATGAAGGCCAAGGAAGCCGCTGGCGGCAAGCGCACGCTGCTGCTGGGCCCGAACTGCCCCGGCCTGATCACGCCCGAAGAGATCAAGATCGGCATCATGCCGGGCCACATCCACCGCAAGGGCCGCATCGGCGTGGTCTCGCGCTCGGGCACCTTGACCTATGAAGCCGTGGCGCAGCTGACCGAGATCGGCCTGGGCCAATCGTCGGCCGTGGGCATCGGCGGCGACCCGATCAACGGGCTGAAGCACATCGACGTGATGAAGGCCTTCAACGACGACCCGGACACCGACGCCGTCATCATGATCGGCGAGATCGGCGGCCCCGACGAGGCCGAAGCCGCCCGCTGGTGCAAGGCCAACATGAAGAAGCCGATCGTCGGTTTCATCGCCGGCGTCACGGCGCCCCCGGGCAAGCGCATGGGCCACGCCGGTGCGCTGATCAGCGGCGGCGCCGACACGGCTGACGCCAAGCTGGCGATCATGGAAGAGTGCGGCTTCACGATCACGCGCAATCCGTCGGAGATGGGCAAGCTGCTCAAGGGCCTGCTCTGACCTCCGCGCCGCGTTCGTAGTTGTACGAACGCGACGCTGCGCGCTCGAACCTACACTTCAGCGCGCCCGACCGAAAGAGGGCTGCACGCCCTCTTTTTTGTTCTGCGTTCTGCTGCGACGCCAAGTTTTCCGGGGCCACGATGGACTTCACTTCCGCCGCCTTCTGGGCCGCCCTCGGCTCGATCATCTGGGTCAACATCCTGCTGTCCGGCGACAACGCCGTCGTGATCGCGCTGGCCGCGCGCGGCCTGCCGCCGCACCAGCAGAAGAAGGCGATTTTCTTCGGCAGCGCCGCGGCGATCGTGATGCGGATCGTGCTGACGCTGATCGCGGTCGAGATGCTCAAGTGGCCCTGGCTGAAGATCGTCGGCGGCGTGCTGCTGGTCTACATCGGCGTTTCGCTGCTGCTGGAAGAAGGCGAGGGCGAAGAGGGCGACGGCAGCACCGAGAACACCGGCTTGCTGGCCGCCATCCGCACCATCTTGGTGGCCGACCTGGTGATGAGCCTGGACAACGTGCTGGCCGTGGCTGCCGCGGCCAAGGGCAACACCGTGCTGCTGGTGCTGGGCCTGGCGATCAGCATCCCGCTGATCATCTTCGGCTCGACCCTGCTGCTGAAGGTGATGGAACGCTTCCCGGTCATCATCACGCTCGGGGCGGCGCTGCTGGGCTGGCTGGCCGGCGAGATGATCCTGACCGACCCGGCCGTGGTGGCACGCTTCGGCGAGTTGCCGCACACCACCCAGTACATCGGTGCCGCGATCGGCGCCGCGCTGGTCGTCGGCCTGGGGCTGTTCATCAAGAAGCGCCAGCAGGCCGTGCCGGCCTGACGCTGCCGTCGCCTCGGCGACAGCCCTGTCACTCGTTTCGGCGGCAGGGTGGTCACCAGCGCTGACAACGGGCCGAAAACGCCTGTGATAAGGTGCCCCCAACCACGCACGCATTGGGGGGTTCAAGCGAATGGGTGGCAACGGAACCACGTTCTGGAGCCGGGCGCTGCGGCGCCATTGGCCGTGGCAGCGCGATCGCCAGCTGCCGCCGCCATCGGCCATGGCCGATGCCAGCGAAATGCCCGGGGTCACCGTTGGCGGCTACCCGTTGGTGCGAACCTTCGCCCATGGCGCCCTGGGTGAGCTGCACCTGGCCACCGACCCCGACAGCGGCGCGCCGGTCGCCATCAAGACCGTGCGCCTGCACCATGGTGAGCTGACGCGCGAGCGCTTCCTGCGTGAATCGCAGGCCGCCGGTCGCCTGCGGCACCCGGGCATCGTGCGCACGCGCGGGGCCGGCGTCGAAGGCCATGGCGACAGCGCCGTCGGCTGGATCGCGATGGAATGGGTGCCGGGCAGCGACCTGGCGCGCTATTCGGCCGCACCGCGGCTGCTGCCCGAGCCCCTGGTCATCGAGCTGATGGCCCAGGCCGCCGAGGCGCTGAACCATGCCCACACCCACGGCGTGGTGCACCGTGACATCAAGCCCGCCAACCTGCTGTTCAGCCCCGGCCGGGCAGTCCTGAAGATTGCCGATTTCGGCTGTGCCCACCTGAGCGACGCCGAACGCAGCCGCAGCGGCGTGCTGGCCGGCACGCCCGTCTACATGGCCCCCGAGCAGCTGGCCGGCGCGCCGGTGGACGGCCGCTGCGACCTGTATGCCTTGGGGGTGGTGCTGTTCGAGCTGCTGACCGGTCGGCTGCCGTTCGAGGCGGCCTCGATGGGAGACCTGCTGCTGGCCATCACCACACAGCCGGCGCCGTCTTTGATCTCGCTGCGGCCCGACCTGCCGGTCGAGCTGTCGAACCTGGTCGCCCAGCTGCTGGCCAAACGGCCCGAAGACCGCCCGTCCGACGGGGTGGCGCTGGCGCGCGAACTGCGTCACGTCGGCAGTGCGCTGCGCGCAGCCTTGGTTTCTCCCGGTGCGTCAGGCCCCCCTGGCGCAGGCACAATGGCTTTCCCCCCGACCGCCACGCCGTCTTGAACGCGACTCCGCCCGTGAGCATGCAACTCGAATTCTTCAGCGCGCTGGACACCGGCCGCGCGCGAAGCAATAACGAGGACGCAGTACGGGTCGACGAAAACCTGGCCCTGGCCGTGCTGGCCGACGGCATGGGTGGCTACAACGCCGGCGAAGTGGCCAGTGCGATGGCCGTCGAATGCGTCTGCGAAGACATCGCCCGCTGGCTCTCCGCGCCGAGTGGCCCGCGGGACGAAGAAGAGATCCGCCAGGCCATGATGGCCAGCGCCCAGCACGCCAACCAGGTCGTCTACGAGGCCTCGCAAAGCCGGGCCGAATATGCCGGCATGGGCACGACGCTGGTCAGCGCGCTGTTCAACGACGACCGGCTGTGGGTCGGCCACATCGGCGACTCACGTGCCTACCGGCTGCGCGGCGGCAAGCTCGAGCAATTGAGCCGGGATCATTCTTTGCTCCAGGAGCAGATCGACGCGGGGCTGCTGACCCCCGAAGAAGCGGTCTACTCGATGAACCGCAACCTGGTGACGAGGGCCGTGGGCGTCGAGCCGGCGGTCGAGCTGGAGGTCGTCGGGCACGAATTGCGCCCGGGCGATCTGGTGATGCTGTGCTCGGACGGCCTGTCGGACATGCTGCCCGACGCCGCGATTGCACAGGTGATGCGTGCAAGCGACAGTTTGGAGGCCACCGCGAACGCCCTCATTGCTGCTGCCAATGCGGCGGGCGGGCGGGATAATATCTCGGTGGTCCTGGTACGCGCCAAAGGGGGAGCCGCCCACGCCGGGCGTGCATGGTGGCCGTTCCGCCGCGCCTGAGGGGGCAAGGTGGTTCACGCGTAGGTCGAACCTGCGGGTTTGAACTGTGACAACAAGAGGACAGGCATGGGCAAGCTGGTCGTTTCGCTAGACAACGTCGTGATCAAGGAAGTGCCGATCTCCAAAGATCGCACGACACTGGGTCGACGTCCGTACAACGACATCGTGATCGACAACCTCGCCGTCAGCGGCGAGCATGCGGTGATGTTGGCCGTGGGTCACGATGTGTTCATCGAAGACCTCAACAGCACCAACGGCACCTACATCAACGGCAAGGCGATCAAGAAGCAATTGCTGGTGCACAACGACACCGTCGAGATCGGCAAGTACCGCATCAAGTACCTGGTCGACGAGGTGCCCGACTACGAGAAGACGATGGTCCTGCGCCCGGGCTTCAACCCGGCCAACCCGGTGACCATCCCGCCGCCAGTGCACGCGATGATCCCGGCCTCGATCAAGGTGCTCAACGGCGGCGCCGCCGGCCGCGAGGTGCTGCTGACCAAGGCCGTCACCACCGTCGGCAAACCCGGCGTGCAAGTGGCCTCGATCGCCAAGCGCCCCACCGGCTACGTGCTGTCGCACGTCGAAGGCGTGTCGCACCCGACGGTCAACGGCAGCCAGGTCGGCGACGGCGTGATCTCGCTGAAGAACGGCGACATCATCGACCTGGCCGGCACCCAGATGCAGTTCATCCAAGGCTGAAGCAACGGCCTGAATCGCGGCACGGCGCCCTGCGGGGCGCGTGTCTCAATCGTGACGCTGTTCACGCCGGTCGACACGGCGGTACCCGGGCCGCGAATGTGACAGTCGATCTGCGCACTTGGCATCTTGCGCTGCAGCGCCAGCCGCCGCACCATCGGTCCGATGCGCCGGCTCTCCTGGCGCGTTGACCTGCGCGCCCCGGGGCGCCACCCACCTTGTCGTTCATCACCTTTTCGGTGCTCGCGCCCGTCGCCGCCGCATGAACATCCGCATCCTCGGCTGCTCGGGCTCGATCGCCCAGGGTTGCCGGACCACCAGCTTCCTGCTCGACGACGACGTGCTGATCGACGCCGGCACCGGCGTCGGCGACCTGACGCTCGACGAGCTGGCGCGCATCGACCACATCCTGCTCAGCCACTCGCACCTGGACCACGTGCTGGGTGTGCCCTTGCTGGCCGACAGCGTCATGCGACGCCGCCATGGCCGGGCGCCGATCCAGGTCCACGCGCTGCCCGAGACGCTTCAGGTGTTGCGGCAACACCTGTTCAACGACCGGCTGTGGCCCGACTTCACCCGCCTGCCCAGCGCCAGCCAGCCTGTACTGCAGCTGCAGCCCCTCGCGGTGGGCCAGACCCTGCGCCTGGGCGCCGCCCAGCGGCCCATCGATGTGCTGCCCGCCGCGCACGCCGTGCCGGCCTGCGGCTTCGCCGTCACGGCGCCCAGCGGGCGCAGCTGGGTCTACACCGGCGACACCGGTCCGAACCCCGCCCTGTGGGCGTCATTGGCCGGGCGTCCGGTGGCACAGCTGGTGATCGAGGTGGCCTTTGCCGAAAGCGAACGCGCGATCGCCGCCGACAGCCGCCACCACTGCCCGTCGTCGCTGGCGGACGAACTGCGCCACGTGCCCACCGGCACCGACGTGCTGCTGACGCACATCAAGCCCGGCGAGCTCGACACCATCCGTGCGGATCTGGCGCGGCGCCTGCCCGGCCGTCGTGTGCAGGCCCTGGCCGCCGGCCAGACCCTGCACCTCGACTGACAAATTTCGTCACCCTAGGGCGGCATCGACAGAACTGGGCGGCAAAAAGCGACCAGATCCGTCAACGACAGTGCAAAGTTCACGCCAGAAGACCCCGAAAAAGCTGGCACGCGTTTCGCAATTAGGGGGATAAGGGCGAATCCCGCCCCCCAACGTTTCCTCCCCCACCCGCTGATCAAGGAGTTTCACCATGAAGCGCGTCCAACAAGGTTTCACCCTCATCGAACTGATGATCGTCGTGGCGATCATCGGCATCTTGGCGGCGGTTGCGCTGCCGGCGTATCAGGACTACACGGTGCGCGCCCGCGTGACCGAGGGCCTTGGCTTGGCGTCCGGCGCCAAGACGACCGTGTCCGAAAACATGGCCAATAGCACCGCCGATACCTGCGCCGGCGTCAACCAAACGGTAGGCGGCCATGTGTCGACCCTTGCCTGCAGCGCAGGCGTCATCACGGTCACCATGGACGCCACCGCGAAGAGCGTCGTTATCGTCCTGAGCCCCACACAGGTCTCCGGCGGTCCGATCAACTGGCATTGCTCGACCAGCAGCGACTTCAAGTATGTCCCGTCCGAGTGCCGCAGCGCCAGCTGATGACCTGAGCAGCGCCGCCACCCCGCGGCCCTGAATTCCGACGGCCCCGCGTGAACGACACCGGGGCCGTTTTTCCTTTCCCGAACACCGACGAAGCACTTACCATGACTGCGTTGGCAAGCTTTCGGCAAGGCACCTGCGAGGTGTTGCTGTTCGCCGGCTTTGCAGCGGTGTACACGTTACCGGTCTGGTCCCCGCTGCTCGGGGCAGCCACCTCTGACAACCGCCTGAGCCAGGGTGCGGCGGATGCCCTGGCATCGCCAGCCGTCCTACGGGCCTTGGCTAGGGACTTGCTCACCCACCTCACCCTTCTGCTGGCGTGCTATACCCTGCTCAGGGTGCTGGCGCGAGGTCTGGCGCGTACCGCCGTCGTCTCGCCGTTCCTGGCAACTTTGCTCGTGCTCTTGGCCGGCTGGGTTTGGTTGACGGCGGGCAATGCGGTGGTCTTCAGCCACTCGAACTATTCCGTGCCGTTTGCCACCATCGCCAATCCGCAGGCTTGGGCGTTATCCAGCGCCGTGCTGGCGGCTTGTCTTGCTGCCGCGCTGTGGTCGCAACGCCAACGCTGGAAACCTGTCGCGTACGGGCTTGGCGCCGCTACAGCTGCCGCCGGCGGACTGATGTTGGCCCAACACGCAACTTCCGTCGCGAGGGCAGGTTCGGCGCCCACGCGCAATGTCATCGTCATAGGGATCGACTCACTCTCGATGCCTCTGCTCGAGCGCGAGCAGTCGGCCCTTCCCCGTCTTGCGCACTTGCTGTCGCAGAGCACCCGTTTCGACAACGCCTACACGCCACTGGGACGAACCTATCCGGCCTGGGTGACCATCCTTTCGGGCCATGTGCCAGCGATCCATGGCGCGCTGTTCAACCTGCGGGGCATCGAGCAGGTAGATCGCCAGGATCTGATCAGTCGCACCCTAAAGGCCCAGGGCTACCAAACCGTCTACGCGATCGACGAACGCCGCTTCAACAACATCGACGAGAGCTTTGGCTTCGATCGTGTCGTCGGTCCACAAGCCGGCGCACTGGACTTCGTGCTCCAAGGCATCAACGACACGCCGCTGACCAACCTGCTGCTGCAGACCCGTGCCGCCGATTGGCTGCTGCCCTTTTCGCGGTTGAACGTGGCGGCCGTCCCAAGCTACGACGCGCGGGGCTTTGTTGATGAGATCGGTCGCGCCAGTGCCGGGCCGCGACCGCTGTTTCTCGCGGTGCACTTCCTCAGCGGGCACTTCCCCTTCGCGACTCGACACGCCACCCCGGCGCCCCATCGAAGCGGCAATGCCCTTCGTGTCGGCCACGTCGAGGGCCTGACCGCGGCCGACGCGCAGGTGGGCTGGCTGATGGACGCCCTGGCAGCCCAGGGCCGCCTGGAAGACACGCTCGTCATCTTGCTGTCAGACCATGGCGAGGCGCTCGGCGATATGGAGCCCGTTCGACGCGCCGATGGCGAATTGGACCCATTGCACTCCTATGGGCATGGGGCAAACTTGCTGAGCGAGCACCAGAACCGCATCGTGCTGGCGACCTTGCATTACCGCCACGGGCAGCCCGTGGGTCAGCCCGCCCAAGACGGGGAATTTGTCTCGCTGCTCGACGTGCGTCCGGCGATCGAGCGCTTCGTGCGCAGCGGTGAAGTGAAGCTCAACGGCAGTTCGGACTGCATCCCGGTCGAGACGGAGCTGCGCCTGGCGGCGGCCGAAGACTACCGACATCTGGACTTGCGCGAGGTCGCGGCCCAAGGCCTATCGCTGTATGAAATCGACGACGAGGGCCGATTGCGGCTGCGCGAGTCCGAACTGGAATCCTTGATTGCCAAGAAGGACGTCGGCTTGCGCTGCAACGATCGTCTTACCGTCTTCACTCCGCGCGACGGCCAGTACCGCACCTACCGGCTCGCCCCCGGTGTCGTGCCGAGCGAACAGGCGCCGGCGGCCGCGGACATCCAGCGCATCGACGCCTACCGACAGCGCCTGCTGCAAGCCGGGGCCATGGCCTCGCGCCGAGCGGCCCGGCCCGCGAAGTGAGCGATTTGCCGGCCTTCCATACCGTGACCTCGCCCTGGCGTGCCTGGGGCGGCGCGCTCGTTTTCGGCCTGCTCGTCTATTTATGCACCGCCGGCGCGATGCCGCCGGATGCGGAGTTGGCACAGCAGCTGATCCTTGCCAAGCTGTTCATCGCGGCGTCGAGCTTGCTGCTGCTGGCCGGCACACCGCGCCCCTACATCGACAGCGGTATCCGTTGGTTGCTGATTGCGCTGCTGGTGGCGATGGCCGTCTCCACGTTCGGAGCACCACGGTGGCCCCTGGCACTCGATCGCCTGCTGCTCTACTACGGCCTGGCGTTGCTCGGATTCGCGATCTTCCTGTGGCAGCGCGCCACGCCCGTTGACCTCGCGCCCTACCTGGTCGCCATCGGCGTCGTGCATGCGCTGGTGCTGGTGGATGTGGTCTTCTGGCTCGTGATGGTGCAACGCGGGGACGCCTCCGCGGCGCACATGCCGCACTTCGGCAACGTGCGCCACTTCGGCTACCTCGGCTACCTCGCTGCCGCTGCCGGCGCCGCGCTGGTGCTGCAATCGCACCGCTTGGCCCTAACGGGCGTGCTGCTCGGTGCGGCGGCCCTGTTCGGCATTGTCCAGCTGGGCTCGCGCGGGGCCTTCGTAGCCTGGCTGGTGTTCGTCGCGGCGATGCTGTGGCCGGCCGGCCACCGCCTGCGTTTCCTGCTGCACGCCGGTCTCGCGCTCGCCTTGGCCGCAGGGGTGTCGCTCCTGTTGCAGACCCAAGGCCTGCTGACGTCAAAACACCTGTGGGCGCGTGCTCGGCTGGGCAACATCGCGAGCACGAACGACCGCCTGGAGCTGTGGCTGGACGCACTGCGCGGGATCGCAGCGCACCCATGGTTCGGTTGGGGCCCCGACGGCCACATCGCATCGCAGTGCTGCCCTGGGCGCGGGCTGTACCTCGCCAACACCGCGCAGGCGCACAACTTCGTGCTGCAATCGCTCGAGGAGTTCGGGCTCGTCGGCACGCTCTTGCTGCTGGCTCTCGCGCTGCGACTGCTGCGCCGCGCGCCGCGGCCATGGCGATGGCGCGAATCCGCCGAACAACACACCGGGGTGCGCGCGCTCATCGCGTTGCTGACGGGCTACGCGGCCTTCGGCCTGGTTGACGGCGTCTTCTACTACCCGGTCCCGCTGATGCAATTCGCGGTCTGGTCCGGCCTGCTGTTCGCCGCGACGGCCAGGGCGCGTGAGCTCGCTCAGAACCAGCCCGACGACCAGAACCGGGGGTTCTGACGCGGCGAGGCGGGCGACAGCGCTTCCGATGCCTTCCCCAGCTCCGCCAGGCGGGGCACGTCTCGCGCCGACACGAGGAGCAACCAGGCGCTCAACAGCGCGGCGCCGACGCTCAACGCGGCGTCGGTCCATCCCCGGCTGTTCCTCACGCCGGCCCCAGCCTGTGGGGGCAACTGATCGAGCCACCAACGCCATGCCAGCCCTGCCGCGACGGCGATCCACACCTGCGAGACCGGCATGACGAAGTTGCCGGATGCGCCGCCGTCGACCAGCGCGGCGACCAGTGCGACGAGCAGCGCCGCACCCATCTGCGCATCAGCGCCGACGCCAAGATTGCGCAGCCGGCGCATCAGCGCCGCCAGCGCCATGCCCACGGCAGCGACGAGCAGCAGCAGCATGGGCACGCCCCATTCCGCGGCAATCTGGAGGTAGATGTTGTGAGGATGTGCAGCCTCACCGTTCGGCCGATAGGCGAAATGCATCGGCCCCAATCCCCACCAGGGCGACTCAAAGACTTGACCAAGCGCGGTGCGCCACAGGAACAGCCGTGCGTGAACCGAATCCACCTGGCCTACGCGACGGGACAAGTCTCCGGAAGGCAGGCCCAGCCATTCCGGCAACAGCACGAATTCCAGTGCGTACAGAAGCCCGCCGGCCACGGCAGCGGCACCGAGCCACCGGGTCGCGCGCCACCCTGCCTTCGGCGCAGCCAGCAGTGCCGCCACGCTGCCCAGCACCAGCGCCAGCGCGGTGGCCCGCCCGCCGACGGCCATCAGCAGCGCCACCCCGCTCACGAGCGAAACGCCGATCAGCGCACGCCCGCAGCGCAGGTCGCCCGGCCGGCCGGCCATCATGGCGACGAGCGGCAACGCGACGGTCTGGGCGTGGTTGAGAAAGCGATGATTGTTGTAGCCCAGCGCGAGTTCTTCGCCGCGTGCCGGGAAGCCTTGCAGCATGCCGGACAGCCCCAGCCCCAGCGCGACCACGTTGTAGATGAGCGTGCCCAGCACGGCGGCCCAGCCCAGCCAGCGCCAGGCGCCGGAGTCCTGCGCCACAGTCATTGCCACAACCAGCATGCCGAGCCACAGCGCCACCTCGCGCATCGCCCACCCAGGCACGGCGGCATGCGCCACCGACAACCCGGCCAGCAGCAGTGCGAGCAGGCCCACGCCGCGCCACAGTGGGGTGCGCGGCAGCAATGTGGGTCCATTCGCGCCCGGCCACGCGGCGGCCACCGTACACATCGCCATCAGCAGCACCTGCAGCATGCGTGCGGCGTCATGTCCACTCGGCCCACGCACCCAGACGAATGCAAGCGGCACGAGCAGCAAATACCCCCCGATGCCCACGCGGGCCAGCAGCTTCAGCGTTCTTGTCATGCGGACGAGCAACCCTGCCTTCGATGATCCGCACATTGTGCAGCGCTGTCATGCGCAAGGGCACCCTCTATCTATACTGCGCCGTCCCCGGCCGACTCCCGATCCACCCCCGTGACGCAGGCAGCATTGCCTTTCCGATTCCTCGTCCACCTCGTGCTGGCGCTGGCCATCGCAGGCCCCACGCTGGTCGCCTACAACGTCTCGCCCTCGGCCACGCTGCTGAATCAGCTGCTTTCCCTCGCGGGTTGGGGCCTGGTGCTGGCCGCAGTGCCGGTGCCTGGCCTGTCGCCAACGGCGCACGAGCAGCCGCTGTGGCTGGCGCTGGTGGTCCTGTTCGTCGCGATCGGCTGGGCTCAGCAGGAAGGCCTGTCCTCGCCATTGGCATGGTCGGCGTTGGCGCTGCTCGCCGCCGGCGCGGCCGTGGCCTGGCACGGCCTGAACGCAGCAACGCGCCGCGATGGCGCGCTGGTGCGGGCCTTCCATCAAGCCATGCTGCTCGCCGGCCTGGCCAGCGTGGTGGTCGCGCTACTCCAGGTCTTAGCACCCACTGCGGCCGATGGCAGCTTCATCGCACACTCCGGGCTACCTGGCCGGGCGGTGGGAAACCTTCGACAACCCAATCACCTGAGCAGCCTGCTCATGTGGGCGCTGGTCGAGTGGGTGCCGCTGGCGCAGGCGAGCCAACTGGCTCGGCAACGGGAAAAGGTGTTGGCGCTCGGTATTGCAGGGCTATTGATGTGGGCAGTCGTGCTGACCGCCTCCCGCACCGGCATCGTCGGTGTGGTCTTGCTCGCGCTATGGGGCTTGGTCGACAAGCGGCTCGCGCGCTGGGTTCGCATCGCGTTGGTTTCTGCGCCCGTGGCCTATGCGCTGATCGCGCTGGCGATGAGTGGCTGGGCGCACACCACCGGCCACACCTTCGGCGGTGAAGGGCGCTTGGCGGAGGGCGATGTGTCGGCCTCGCGCTTCGGCATCTGGGCCAATACGATCGAGATGATTCGGCAGCAACCCTGGACCGGCGTGGGCTTCGGCGAATTCAACTTCGCCTGGACGCTGACGCCGTTCCCCGGCCGCCCCGTTGCCTTCTTCGACCACACGCACAACCTGCCGCTGCAGCTGTGGGTCGAGTTGGGCATTCCACTCGGCAGCCTGGTGCTGGGCCTGCTGTTGTGGGCGCTGGTGCAGGCCGGTGTGCGCTCGTGGCGGGTACCGGGGGAAGAGGGTGCCGGCTCACGCGCCGCGTTCATGATGGTGCTGATGATCGGCGTGCACAGCCTGTTCGAGTACCCGCTGTGGTACGCCTACTTTCTGCTGCCGACGGCCTGGGCATGGGGCTATGCGCTGCGCCTGCCCGAAGCGGCGAAGCCCAAGCACGAGCTGCCCGCGCCCCGCTTCGGCGCACCGCTCTTGCTGCGCCTGGCCGGTGTCCTGATGATCGTCGGCAGCCTGTACGCCCTGTACGACTATTGGAAGGTCGTCGCGATCTACGCACCGACCGATGACGCCGGCCCGCTGCCCGAACGGATCGAGCGTGGCCAAGGCAGCCTCTTCTTCTCCCACCACGCCGACTACGCGGCGGCGACGACCACCACGCCGCCCTCGGCCGCCATGGCCGCCTTCGGCACCACGACCCATTCGCTGCTGGACACCCGCCTGATGCTGGCCTGGGCCCAGGCGCTGGCCGAGTCGGGCAACCGCGACAAGGCCAGCTACCTGGCCGCGCGGCTGCGCGAGTTCCGCAACCCCGCCTCGGCCGAATTCTTCGAGGTCTGCAACGACCCCGACAAGATGGCGGCGTCACCGCCGCCGTTCCAGTGCGTGCCGCCTCCGGCCGGGCTGACCTGGCGCGATTTCCAGGCCCACACCGAATAGGCCCCTGCACGGGCGGCGCACAATCACAGGCTCGGCTTACCCGCCGCACTTTTCGGCCACCGTCGTCTTCCCGAGGTTCACACCATGAACGCCCCCGACAAGCTCCCCTCACTGGACTCGGCCGCGCTCGGCCGTTTCGTCGACACCGCCTGGCGCGAACGCATCGTGCCGCAGTTGACCGACTACATCGCGGTGCCGGCCAAGAGCCCGTTGTTCGATCCCGAGTGGCAACAACACGGCCTGATCGACAAGGTCGTGCGCGACGCCGCCACCTGGGTCGAAAGCCGCAAGGTGCCGGGCCTGACGCTGGAAGTCATCCGTGCCGAGGGCCGCACGCCGGTGATCTTCTTCGAGGTCGAGTCGACCCGCGCCGGCAGCACGCAAACCGCGCTGATGTATGGCCACCTGGACAAGCAGCCCGAGTTCAGTGGCTGGCGTTCCGACCTGGGCCCGTGGACGCCAAAGATCGAGAACGGCAAGCTGTATGGCCGCGGTGGCGCGGACGACGGCTACGCCATCTACGCCGCGATCAGCGCGATCGAGGCGCTGAAGGCGCAGAACATCCCGCACCCGCGCATCGTTGGCCTGATCGAGAGCTGCGAAGAGTCCGGCTCGTTCGACCTGCCGTTCTACCTGGACAAGCTGAGGGCGCGCCTGGGCGACGTCAGCCTTGTCGTCTGCCTGGATTCGGGTGCCGGCAACTACGACCAGCTGTGGCTGACGAGCAGCCTGCGCGGCAACATCACCGGCACGCTGAAGGTCGAGATCCTGACCGAGGGCATCCATTCGGGCGACGCCAGCGGCCTGGTGCCGTCGAGCTTTCGCATCCTGCGCCAGGTGATGGACCGGCTGGAGGACTCGAAGACCGGCAACCTGCTGCCCGGCATCTTCCATTGCGACATCCCGGCCGAGCGCATCGCGCAGGCGCAGGCCACCGCGCAGACGCTGGGTGACGAGGTCTGGAAGCGCTACCCGTGGGCCTGCGGGGCCGACGGTGGTGTGGCCTTGCCCACCACGACCGACCCGGTCGAGGCGCTGCTGAACCGCACCTGGCGCCCCACGCTGTCGATCACCGGTGTCGACGGCTTGCCGCCGTTGTCCAACGCCGGCAACGTGCTGCGCCCCTACACCGCGTTCAAGCTGAGCCTGCGGCTGCCGCCGTTGGTGCCGGGCCACGAGGCCGCGGTGGCACTGAAAGCGCTGCTGGAGGACAACGCTCCGTACAACGCCAAGGTCACCTTCCAGCCCGACGGCCGGGCCGGCGATTGGGGCGCGACCGGCTGGAACGCGCCGGCCACCGACCCATGGCTGGAAACGGCGCTGGACGCCGCTTCACGCACCCACTTCGGCGAGCCGCTGGGTTACATCGGCCAAGGTGGCACGATCCCGCTGATGAACCTGCTGCAGCAGGGCTTCCCGCAGGCCCAGATGATGGTCTGCGGCGTACTGGGCCCCAAGAGCAACGCCCACGGCCCGAACGAGTTCCTGCACCTGGACTACGGCCAGCGCCTGACGGCCTCGGTGGCCGAGGTGATGGCCGCGCATCCGTGAGGCTTGGCACAAACCCCTGCGCTCAGCGGGCTGCGGATCAACCTTTTGTGGGTGGCAGCCGCCACCGGCTTGCATAAAGTCGAGTGGCGAATTGCAGAGGGGTCGGGGAATGCGAAAGGGCGGGGAGTTTTCCCCGCCCTTTTTGCTTTGGGCGCTCGGCGAATCAACCGGGCCACCAGGGCCCCGCGCCGGGTCAGGCGCCGTGGCTCAGCGGCGGGCCAGCGCGGTCGGGGCCGGCCGGCGCACGTTCTGCGGCAGGCGCAGGTTGGTTTCGGTGTCGAACGGGTTCATTTCACCGTTCGCACGAGCGGCCAGCACTTCGGCGCGCACCTCTTCGCGGGTCAGGCCCGAGGCCGACGCGGTTTGCGTCTTCTGGCTCGAGAACAGCGCCATCAGGGCCGGGCCCGAGTCGTTGTTCTGGGCGAAGTAGTACGCCTCGGGGTTGAAGCTCGAGATGCCCTTGGCATCACGCTTGGCGATGTAGTCGGCTTGCACCGCTTCGCGGGTCAGGCCGTGGGCCGACGCGGCCGGCGGCATGCGCAGGTCGGTTTCGGTGTCAAACACATTGCGTTGCGCCGACTGGGCGAACGCACCGCCGGCGAGCGACAGGGCCACGGCGGCGACGGCGAATTGGGCTTGCTTGGCAAACATGGTGGTGTCCTTCAGGGTCTTGGTGAGACAAGGCCTCATCGTGCTGGGGCGCTCGTGGCGCGTCCTTTCAGCCCGGTATCGGCGTGTATCGATTCTTTGAAGTGGAGCAGTGCCAGGTGCAGGACTCGGCGGTGGGGGTGGCCGCCGCCCCGCAGGAGGCTTACTTGGCCTTGGCTTGGGCCAGGCGGGTCTGGTCGGCGCGGACGACCGGCTTGACGTAAGCGACGGTCTCGTTGTCGAACACGTTGACTTCGCCATTGGCGCGGGCGGCCAGGAACTCGGCGCGCACTTGCTCACGCGTCAGCTTGGTTTCGGCGGCCGGGGCGCGCAGGTTGGTCTCGGTGTCGAACACATTGCGCTGCGCATCGGCGGCGAAGGCGCTGCCGGCCACGGCAAAGGCGAGGGCAGCGACGGCGATTTGGGCTTGCTTGGCGAACATGGTGGTCATCCTTTGAGTGAAACGGTCATAAAAACTTGTCCGGGCATGGCGGTGAGCGCCTACTGTCGCGCTCCGTCTTGTCCAGCCTCGGTGAGTCGTTATACGGTTGCGGCTCATCGATGGATGCAACTGTAGAGATTGCTGCCCAGGCAATAAATGCCCATGGCGTTTATTGCGTGTTAACGAATCGCGAACAATCCGAATGCGGGATTACCCGAAAGACGTGCTAGCAAACCAAGGGTGATCCCTAGTCGCCGGGCAGGGTCGGCGCCTTACAGGGGTGCCTGCGCCGTCAAGCCGCGCGGGCCCAGTAGCCGGCGTCGCCGTAGCTGTGCTTGAGGAAATCGATCCACAGCCGCACCCGCAACGGCAGGTGGCGGGCGCTGGGGAACACGGCGTAGATGCCGTTCGGCGGCGCCGCGAAGTCGTCCAACACGCTGAGCAGCCGGCCACTGGCGATGTCGGCCTGCACCTCCCAGGTGCTGCGCCAGGCGATGCCCAGCCCTTCGCGGCACCATTCGTGCAGCACCTGGCCGTCGCTGCAGTCGAGCCGGCCTGCCGGCCGCAGGTGCGTCACCTCGCCGCCGACCGAAAACGCCCAGCCGCGCGACTGGCTCGCCTCGGAGCTGAGCGTCAGGCACTGGTGCCGCACCAGGTCGTTCGGGTGGGCCGGCGTGCCGGCGCGCTGCAGGTAGGCCGGCGCCGCCACGCACAGACGCCGGTTGTCGGCCAGCCGCACGCTGACCAGGCTGGAGTCGGGCAGGTCGCCGACGCGCACCGCACAGTCGTAGCCCTCGTTGACCAGGTCGACCACCCGGTCCGACAGATTCAGCGACAGGCTCACGTCGGGGTGGCGCGACATGAACGCCGGCACCAGCGGCGCCAGGTGGCGGCGGCCAAAGCCGGCCGGCCCGGTCACCCGCAGGTGGCCACTGGCCTTGACGCCACCGGCCGAGACGCTGGCCTCGGCGTTGTTGAAGTCGGTGATCAGCCGCTGGCAGTTCTCGAGGAAGGCACTGCCCTCGTGGGTCAGGCTGATGCGCCGCGTCGTGCGCTGCAAGAGCTTCACGCCCAGCCGCGCCTCGAGCGCGTCCATGCGCCGGCCGATGACCGCCGGCGCCACGCCCTCGGCCAGCGCCGCGGCCGTCAGGCTGCCCTTGGCCGCCACCGCGACAAAGGTCTCGATCTGCTTCAAGCGGTCCACGTCACGATGGTAAGGCGGTCGATCTGTGCGTCCAAGTCACAAATCCATCGCATTTGGCGTTGGTAATGGCGAACCAGGTATCGAATAAATTCACGACCATGGACAAAGCCACCCCCGCGCCGCGCGCGGTGCTGTTCGACGCCTACGGCACCTTGTTCGACGTCTACAGCGTCGGGCTGGCGGCCGAGCAGCTCTTCCCCGGCGCCGGTGAGCGGCTGGCGCAGGCGTGGCGCGACAAGCAGATCGAATACTCGCGGCTGACTTCGATGAGCGGGCGCTACCAGCCGTTCTGGGCGCTGACCCGCGCAGCGCTGCAGTTCTCGGCCGAGCGCTTGGGCTTGACGCTGGGTGCCGAGGCCGAGCAGCGCCTGCTCAACGAGTACCGGCACCTGTCGGCCTTCCCCGAGAACCACGCGGTGCTGGCGGCGCTGAAGCAGCGCGGCATCCGCGCCGGCGTGCTGTCCAATGGCGACCCCGAGATGCTGGCCAGCGCGGTCAAGAGCGCCGGCATGGCCGAGCTGCTCGACCCGGTGCTGAGCGTGCACGAAACGCAGCGCTTCAAGACCGACCCGGCCGCCTACGCCATCGGCCCCGCCGCGCTGGGCCTGCCGGCACGCGAGATCCTGTTCGTCTCGAGCAACGGCTGGGACGCGATCGGTGCCACCTGGTACGGCTTCACGACGCTGTGGGTCAACCGCGCCGGCGGGCCGCTCGAACGCCTGGGCACCGAGCCCACGCGCACCGGCCGCAGCCTGCGCGACGTGCTCGACTTCTTTCCTTCCTGATTTCCCCAACATAACGAGGCATTGACGATGACCAACCGCACCACGATCCACGGCCTGCAGGTCGCCACCGAGTTGAAGGCCTTCATCGACGAGCAGGTGCTGCCCGGCACCGGTGTCGATGTGGGCGATTTCTGGGCCGGTTTCGACCGGATCGTGCACGAGCTGGCGCCGAAGAACGCCGCGCTGCTGGCCGAGCGTGACCGCCTCCAGCTGGCGATGGACGACTGGCACCGCGCCAACCCCGGCCCGCTGGACAAGAAGGCCAAGATGAAGGCCTACCGCAAGCACCTGCAGAAGATCGGCTACCTGGTGGCCGACCCGGGCGACGTGAAGGCCAAGACCAAGAACGTCGACGCCGAGCTGGCCACGCAGGCCGGCCCGCAGCTGGTGGTGCCGATCACCAATGCCCGTTACGCGCTGAACGCCGCCAATGCGCGCTGGGGCTCTCTGTACGACGCGCTGTACGGCACCGACGTGCTGCCCGAGACCGATGGCGCCGAGAAGGGCCGGGGCTACAACCCCGTGCGCGGCGCCAAGGTGATCGAGTACGCGCGTCATGTGCTGGACCGCACCGCACCGCTGGCCAGCGGCTCGCACGTCGACTCGACCGGCTACCGCGTCGAAGGCGGCGCGCTGGTCGTGGCGCTGAAAGACGGCAGCACGACGACGCTGAAGAAGGCCAAGCAGTTCATCGGCTACCAAGGTGATGCCGCCGCACCGTCTTCGGTGCTGCTGCAACATCACGGCCTGCACCTGGACATCCGTATCGACCGTTCGACAGCGATCGGCGCGGCCGACGCCGCGGGTGTCAGCGACCTGGTGATCGAGTCGGCGCTGTCGACCATCCTCGACCTCGAAGACTCGGTCGCGGTCGTCGACGCGGCCGACAAGGTGCAGGCCTACGGCAACTGGCTGGGCATCCTGAAGGGCACGCTGACCGAGACCTTCGTCAAGGGCGGCCAAGAGATGACGCGTGGCCTGAACGCCGACCGCGTCTACACCGGGCCGAAGGGCGAAGCGGTCACGCTGCATGGGCGCTCGCTGCTGTTCGTGCGCAACGTCGGCCACCTGATGACCAACCCGGCGATCCTGTGGGGCGCCGAAGGCCGCGAGATCCCCGAGGGCATCATGGACGCGGTGGTCACGACGACGATCGCGCTGCACGACCTGCAGGGCCATGGCGCCAATGGCCTGCGCAACTCGCGCACCGGCAGCGTCTACATCGTCAAGCCGAAGATGCACGGCCCCGCCGAAGTCGCCTTTGCCGACGAGCTGTTCGGCCGCGTCGAGAAGCTGCTCGGCCTTCCCAAGCACACGGTCAAGCTCGGCATCATGGACGAGGAGCGCCGCACCTCGGTCAACCTGAAGGCCTGCATCGCCGCCGCCAAGTCGCGCGTGGCCTTCATCAACACCGGCTTCCTCGACCGCACCGGCGACGAGATGCACACCGCCATGCACGCCGGCCCGATGATGCGCAAGGGCGACATGAAGACCAGCGCGTGGATCCAGGCCTACGAGCGCAGCAACGTGCTGGTCGGCCTGCAGTGCGGCCTGCGCGGCCGCGCGCAGATCGGCAAGGGCATGTGGGCGATGCCCGACCTGATGGCCGCGATGCTGCAGCAGAAGATCGGCCACCCGAAGGCCGGCGCCAACACCGCCTGGGTGCCCAGCCCGACCGCCGCCACGTTGCATGCGCTGCACTACCACCAGGTCGATGTGGCCCAGGTGCAGAAGGACCTCGAAAAGGCCGACAAGAAGTCGACCCGCGACGACGTGCGCGAAGAGATTCTCAAGGGCTTGCTCAGCATCCCGGTGGTCGCCGCGCCGCAGTGGAGCGACGCCGAGAAGCAGCAGGAGCTGGACAACAACGCGCAGGGCATCCTGGGCTATGTGGTGCGCTGGGTCGACCAGGGCGTGGGCTGCTCGAAGGTGCCCGACATCCACAACGTGGGCCTGATGGAAGACCGCGCAACGCTGCGCATCTCGAGCCAGCACATGGCCAACTGGCTGCTGCACGGCGTGGTCAGCAAGGCCCAGGTGCGCAACACGCTCAAGCGCATGGCCAAGGTGGTCGACCAGCAGAATGCCGGCGACGCGGCCTACCGGCCGATGGCCGGCCGCTTCGACGAGTCGATGGCCTTCCAGGCCGCCTGCGACCTGGTCTTCAAGGGGGTCGAACAGCCCAGCGGCTACACCGAGCCGCTGTTGCACGCATGGCGCTTGAAGGTCAAGAGCTGTTAAGCCGTCACCTCCGGCGACGTCCTAACTCGGCGGGTTCGAACGGCGCAGAGCGCCGCTCAACCCGCCGAGGAACGTCACGCCCATAGGACGGGCTTGCGACTGCCGACCCAGCGCTCGTAGTTCGGCGCGTACAGCTCTTCGATGCGGTTGCGCTTGACCTTGAAGGTCGGCGTGATGACGCCGTTGTCGACCGTCCACGGCTCGACCACGACGACGATGCAGTCGAGCTGCTCGTGCGGGTCGAGCACCGCGTTGATCGACTTCAGGTGCTCGGCGAGCGAGGTCTCGATCGCCGCACGACCACCGTTGCTGGCGGCCTTCGCTGCATCGGGATTCAGCATCACGATGCCCAGCGGCTGGCCCAGGTTGGCGCCGGTCACGCAGCAGGCCTCGACCGAGGCGTGCATCACCAGCCGGTCTTCGATCGGCGCCGGCGCCACGTACTTGCCCTTGCTCGTCTTGAACAGGTCCTTCACGCGGCCGGTGATGCGCAGGTTGCCCTCGCTGTCGAGCTGGCCCTTGTCGCCGGTGTGCAGCCAACCGTCGGCGGTCAGCGCGTCGCGCGTCAGCTCGGGCTCCTTGAAATAGCCCAGCATCGTGCCGGGGTGCTTGACCTGGATCTCGCCGTTGGCCGGGTCGATGCGGCTTTGCACCCCGCGGTAGGGCACGCCCACCGTGCCGGGGCGCGGCACGCCGGGCAGCGTGGCATGGCTGACGCCGCAGTTCTCGGTCATGCCGTAGACCTCGATGATCGGCAGGCCCAGGCGCTCGTACCAGCGCAGCAGGTCGGGCGGCATCGGCGCCGCGCCGCCGGCGGCCAGCATGCACTGGTCCAGCCCAAGCGCACCCAGGATCTTCTTGCGCACGATGCCGCCGAGGATCGGGATCTTCAGCAGCCGGGCCAGCTTGGCCGGCGGCATCTTGGTGTGCACCCCCTGCTGGAACTTGACCCACAGCCGCGGCACCGAGAAGAACACCGTCGGCCGCGCGCGCTGCAGGTCGGCGGTGAAGGTCTCCAGGCTTTCGGCAAAGTACACCCGCATGCCGGTGGCCAGCTGGCCATGCTCGACCAGCGTGCGCTCGGCCACGTGCGACAGCGGCAGGTAGCTCAGCATGCGTGCGTTCTCGTCGATCGCCTTGACGCGGTCCAGCCCCGACTGGATCGACCAGGCAAAGGTGCCGAAGCTGTGCATCACGCCCTTGGGCATGCCGGTGGTGCCCGAGGTGTACATGATCGTCGCCAGGTCGTCGGCCGGGCGCACCGGCTCGCCCTGCAGCGGCTTGGCCTGGGCCAGCACGTCGTCCCACTTCGGGTAGTTGTTGGGCGGCGCCAGCGGCAGCGCCACGCAGGGCAGGCCGGCCGGGATGCCGGGCTTCATGCCCTCGAAGCCGTCGAGCTTGCCAACGAACAGCAGCCTGGCTTCGCTGTGCTCGAGAATCTGGCGGATCGTCTCGGCCGCCAGCGTGGGGTACAGCGGCACCGAGACGTAGCCCGCCATCCAGATCGCGAAATCGCAGATCAGCCACCAGGCGGTGTTCTTCGACAGCAGCGCGATCTTCGAGCCCGGCGCATAACCCTGTGCCTGCAGGTACCCGGCGAGCAGCCGGGCCTGGTCCATCACCTCTTTCCAGGTCAGGTCCTTGATCACGCCCCCCCCCATCGGCTGGGTGTAGGCGATGCGGTTCGGCGCCGTGCGCTCCCAGTGGTACAGGCGCTGCAGCGCCAGGGACGAAGGCGGGATGGGCAGGCCGAAGGACGGGTCGTTGGCGGTCATGGGCGCTCTTGGGGGCAATAGTGGGCTTGGCGGGAAAGGGTAGCCAGCCCACCACCGCACCGGCATCGGCGCGAACCCTCACCAGGCGTGTCGCGCGGGCGACGCGCGCACGACACCGTGCGGAATGCCCGCTTCGCCCGTCCGGCGCCTCAGCGCAGGAACGCGTCGTAGCCGGTCTTCAGGATCAGCGCGCCGACCACCGCGATGAACACGCCGCGCACGAACCCGGCGCCGTGCTTCAGGGCCAGCCGGGTGCCGATCAGGCTGCCGGCGACGTTGGCCACCGCCAACACCGCCGCCACCTGCCACCAGACATGGCCTTTCCACGTGAACAGCACCAGCGCAGCGAGGTTGGTGGCGGTGTTCAGCAGCTTGGCCGAGGCCGATGCGTGCAGGAAATCGAAGCCCAGCACGCGCACGAAGAGAAAGACGAAGAAGCTGCCGGTGCCGGGGCCGAAGAAGCCGTCATAAAAGCCGATCGCCCCACCGATGACCGACGCCGCCACCCGCTCGGGGTGGGCCGCGTAGCGGGGCGCATGGTGACGCCCCAGGTCTTTGCGCGCCAGCGTGTAGGCCAGGATGGCCAGCAGCACCAGCGGCAGCGCGCGTCGCATCAGGCTGGCGTCGACCGCCGTCACCGCCCAGGCTCCGGCAAAGCTGCCGAGCAGCGCCGCCAGCATCGCCGGCACCATCGTCGCGCGGCTCAGCGAGACGCGGCGCGTGAACTGCACCGCCGCCCAGGCCGTACCCCAGATCGCGCCGCCCTTGTTGGTGCCCAGCAGCGTGGCCGGCACGGCACCGGGGTAGGTGGCAAACAACGTCGGCACGAGGACCAGCCCCCCGCCACCGACGATCGCGTCGATCAGGCCAGCAAGCAGCGAAGCAACGGCAACAACAACGAGATCGGTCATCGATCGCGACGAACGTGGGGATAGCCAGGCGCGCGCAGCGCCGCCGCCATCCAGTGGCGTGCGCGGAGCCGGCTTCGCCGGTCCGCTGCGCGAGCCCCCTCGGGGGGCAGGCCCCGGGGGGCCGTGGGGGCCAACAAAAAGCAAAGGGCGCCAGCGATAGGCCGGCGCCCTTGCATTCTCACATGGTCACTCTCGCGGCCAGCGTGTGGCTCGCGGGGGCCTATCAACGAGTTGTATTTTTGGCCCGGACTTGTCTCCTCGGACCCCCTTCAGCCACGCACCCGTGAAGGGCGGAGGCAGAAAGTGGGCGCACTGTAAGGGTGCGCCTGATCGCCGCCCATTGGGTCTAACCCCGGGGCTTGACGCTGGTCAAGCCGGCGCATCGGGCAGGGCCGCCAGCATCCAGGCGGCAGCGCGCTCGGCGATCATCAACGTCGGCGCATTGGTGTTGCCGCTGGTGATGCTCGGCATCACGCTGGCATCGGCGATGCGCAAGCCCTGCACGCCACGCACCCGCAGCCGCGCGTCGACCACCGCCGCCGGGTCGTCGTCGCGCCCCATCCTGGCCGTGCCCACCGGGTGGAAGATCGTCGTGCCGATGTCGCCGGCCAGGCGCGCCAGCTCGTCGTCGGTCTGGAACTCGACGCCCGGCTTGACCTCGCGCGGCTGGTAGCGCGCCAGCGCGGGCATCGCGGCGATGCGCCGCGTCAGCCGCAACGAGTCGGCCGCCACCTGGCGGTCGCCCGGTGTCGACAGATAGTTGGCCAGGATCGACGGCGCGTCTTCGGGCCGGGGCGACGTGATGCGCACCCGGCCGCGCGCCTCGGGGTTCAGGTTGCAGACGCTGGCGGTGAAGGCGTTGAAGCCGTGCAGCGGCTCGCCGAAGGCCTCGAGCGAGAGGGGCTGCACGTGGTACTCGAGGTTGGCGTGCGGCCGCGATGGGTCGGACCGGGTGAACGCGCCCAGCTGCGACGGCGCCATGCTCATCGGGCCGCTGCGCATGGCCAGGTATTCCAGCCCGATCATCGCCTTGCCCCACCAGTGGGCCGCCAGCGTGTTCAGCGTCTTGACGCCATCGACCGCGAACACCGCGCGGATCTGCAGATGGTCTTGCAGGTTGGCGCCGACGCCCGGCAAGTCCAGCCGCGGCGTGATGCCCAGCGGCTGCAGCCAGTCGGCCGCGCCGATGCCCGACAGCTGCAGGATCTGCGGCGTGCCGATCGCGCCGGCCGCGAGCACGATCTCGCCGCGGCAGTGGGCCTGCAGTGGTGCGCCGCCCCCCACCGGCAGCACCTCGACGCCCTGGGCGCGCAAACGCCCGTCGGCGCCCGGCTCGAACAGCAGGCGGCTGACGGTCGCCCCAGTCCAGACCTGCAGGTTCTCGCGGTGCATCACCGGGCGCAGAAAGGCCTTCGCCGCGTTCCAGCGCACGCCGCCGCGCTGGTTGACCTCGAAATAGCCGACGCCCTCGTTGTCGCCGCGGTTGAAGTCGGTGGTGGCCGGGATGCCGGCCTGTTGCGCGGCTTGCGCGAACGCGTCCAGCACGTCCCAGCGCAGGCGTTGCCGCTCGACCCGCCACTCGCCGCCGGCGCGCAGGCCCTTGGCGTCGAAGCCCGGCGCAGCGTGCAGCGCGTCGGCGCCGTTCCAGTGGTCTTCGTGCTGCTTGAAGAACGGCAGGCAATGCTCCCAGCGCCAGTTGGCGTCGCCCACCTCGGCGGCCCAGCCGTCGTAGTCGCGGGCCTGGCCGCGCATGTAGATCATGCCGTTGATGCTGGAGCAACCACCCAGCACCTTGCCGCGCGGGTAGCGCAGGCGCCGGCCGTTCAGCCCCGGGTCGGCGTCGGTCTGGTAGAGCCAGTCGGTGCGCGGGTTGCCGATGCAGTACAGGTAGCCCACCGGGATGTGGATCCACAGGTAGTCGTCGGCGCCGCCGGCTTCGATCAGCAGCACCCGCCGCTTGGGGTCGGCCGACAGCCGGTTGGCGAGCAGGCAGCCGGCCGTGCCGGCGCCGATGACGATGTGGTCGTAGGTGGGCGTGGGGCTCATCGCCGGATGATCTCGCATCCGGCGGGCCCGTTGCACCGCGGGCTGCCACTAACCGATGCATGAGAGCACGCGCAGGATCCCGCGGGTCGTTCGCATCGCCGCGCTCACTCGGTGCGCACCCGCGGCGCCGACAGGTCGTCGAACAGCCGGTACCAGTCGAGCTTGCGGGTCAGCAGCATCACGGCGGCCACGGCGGCGAACAGCCCGATCGTGCCGACCACCAGCGCGGTCTGCTCACGCGTCAGCAGCACGTACATCAGGCCATAGAGCCCGCCGAGCGCAGCGCCGAACGCGGCACCGGCGCGCCAGCCGCCGAGCATGTGCGCGCCGTAGACCGCCAGCACACCGGCGCAGGCCACGCTGGCCGCGGCGTAGGCGATCTCGAACAGCAAGTGCTCGGACAAGGCCAGCAGCAGCATGAAGAACAGGCTCAGCGCCAGGCCGACCAGCGCGTACTGCACCGGGTGCACGCGGCGCACCCGCGCCCGGCCCAGCACCTCGGTCAGGGCGACCGCGACAAAGGTCAGCGCCACGAACAACAGGCCGTACTTCACCGCGCGGTCGGCCAACACATACGGGTTGATCGGGTCGATGAACGAGACGGCCAGGCTGTCCAGGCAGTTCGGGTTGTCGCGCACGCTGCCGGCGTCTTCGGTGTACGGGTTGCCACCCACTTCGCCGACGCACATCGCGGTGCCCTGGGCCACGTCGCGCGCGGCGCTGCTGGCCAGTTCGGACACCCGCCAGACGGCGTGGAAGCCCTCTTCGCTGACATCACGCTGCACCGGCAGGAAACGGCCGCCGAACGAGGGGTGTGGCCAGTCGGACTTCAGGTCCCACTCGGTCTGCGCCGCGGCCGGCACGAACTCGAGCCGGCCGGTGCCCCGCAGGTCCAGCGACAACTGCGCCTGCAGCGGCCCGGCGTTGGTGGCCAGGGCCACCGGCGCATGCAGGCCACGCGCGTATTTCGGGTGCTCGGTGCCGGCACTGACCGGGTAGGCCTGGCCGTTGAGCTTCAACTCGGCGCGCTGCACGCCGCGGGTGTCGGCCACCGCGAGCGTCAGCGTGATCGGGCCGCAGGTCAGGCGCGAGCCGCGCACCTCGGCCTTGGGCTCCAGCGCGGCGAGCGACGGCCACTGCGCGTCCAGGTCCAGCCGGCCCAGAAAGCCGTTGACCTTGAACAGGCCGCGGTAGCGCGACTCGGCGGTGGCAAAGCTCTGCACCTTCAGGTCTTGCGCGGCTTGCTGCAGGCGAAATTCGCGCCGCTCGGTCTGCAATCGGCGCTCCTTGCCTTCGCCGACCTCGACCTCCCATTCTTCGACGCAGGCGCGGTGCAGCCACGGCCCCATCACCGATTGGGCGCCGGCTTGCGACTGCTGCACGCTTTGAATCGCTTCCTGCTGGCGGCCGCGCCGCTCGTCGACCAGGAAACCGATGCGCGCCAGCACCAGCGTCAACAACCCCACCACGGCGCCGATCGCCAGCACCTTGCTCCACAACGAGTTCTTCACTTGCATGCCTCCTCCAGGCGGTTTGCGATGCCCGAGAGCGTCGCGCGCCGAGGTGAAGCGATGAAGGGCTGTGTGAAGCGAGGGTGAAGTCTTTAAGTCGGCGCGGAGGGCAGCGTCAGCTCGACCTGCAGGCCGGGTGCCGCCGGCGTGATGGCCAACGTGCCGCCGTGCAGCGCCGCCACCTGGCGCACGATGGCCAGGCCGAGCCCGCTGCCCTTGCGCGCGCTGCCCGGGCGGGCGGTGGCGTAGAAGCGCTCACCCAGGTGCGGCAGCGCGTAGTCGGGCACGCCGGGGCCGTGGTCGCGCAGTGCCCAGCGCACCCGGCCGTCGAGCCGGCCGATCGACAGCACCAGCGCCGAGCCCGCGGGCGCGAAATCGATCGCGTTGGCCAGCAGGTTCGACAGCGCCAGCGCCAGCTGGGCCGGGTCGCCGTCGACCACGGCCGCCTCGTCGCGCTGCGGCCATTGCACCGCCAGGCCCCGCTGCTGCAGCGCCGCCGCATGGTCGGCCAGCACCTGGTCGGTCAGGGGCGCCAGGGCGACCGGCTCACGCCGCGGCGGCTGGGCCGCGCTTTCGAGCTTCGACAGCGCCAGCAGCCGGTCGACCAGCTCGCGCAGGCGCTCGGTCTGCTCGGCGATCTGGCCGTTGAAGCGGGCACGGTCGGCTTCGGTCAGCGACGGGTCTTCGAGCAGCTCGGCCGCACCGCGGATCGCCGCCAGCGGGCCTTTCAGCTCGTGCGTCAGGGCACGCAGGAACTGCTCGCGTTGCGCGCGGCCGTCCAGCCGCTCGCGCATCGCGCCCATCGCGCGCGCCAGCTCGCCCAGCTCGCCGGGCAGCGCCGGCGGCTGCACCGCGCGCACGCCTGGCGCGCTGTCCTGACCCGCCTGCTGGGCATAGCGGCGCAGGCGCCGCACCGAATGCACCGACCACAGCGTGACCGCCACGCCGATCAACAGCGACAAGCCGAGCAACCACGCGCCGGCCACCAGGATCTTGCGCTCCGCGCGGTCCACGAACGGCGCGACGGTCGACTGGGCCTTGGCCACCGTCAACACGCCCAGCAGGCCGCCGTCACGCGCCCGCACCGGCGCCGCCACGTACATCACCGAGCTGCGTTCGTCGGTCTTCACCTCGCGGGTCGCGCGGGCGCCGTACTCGCCGCGCAGCGTCAGCGCCACGTCGCGCCAGCGCGAGTAGTCCTGCCCCAGCGCGCCATCGTTGCCGCGGGGCTGCTCGGCGCCAGCATCCAGCACGACGCGGCCTGTGGCGTCGGTCACGTAGATGCGCAGGTCCAGCCGGCGCTTGTCCAGGCCCCAGATCTGGGCGTCGACCGGCCGGCCGGCATAGGCCTGCACCACCTGCGCGAAGCGGCTGGTGCGCAGGTCGCCGCCGGGCGGCATCGCGGCCAGGTCGTCGGCGGCGTCTTCGGCCAGCAGGTTGGCGGTGTCGACGAGGATGTCTTCCATCACCTCGCGCACGCTGGGCTTGACCTCGGCAACGAAGACCCGCATCACGAAGAACGCCGCCAGCCCGGTGATGACCAGGAAGCCGAAGAACAGGCGCAGGCCGAGGTGCATCGCGGGCGCGTGGTCAGCGCGACAGGTCAGCGCGACAGGCCGGCGCCCGGCAACACCAGCGCGTAGCCCAGCCCGCGGTGGGTCACGATCGGGTCCAGGTCCGGCCGGCGCTCGCGCAGCTTGGCACGCAGCGTCTTCACGTGGGTGTCGACGGTGCGGTCGCTGGCCTCGCTGTCGGGCCCCCAGACCTCGGCCAGCAGCGCGTCGCGGCTCTTGATGCGGCCGCCCGCGCGCCACAGCGCCTGCAGCAGCTTCAGCTCCAGCCGCGTCAGGTCCAGCGGCTGCCCGGCCAGCAGCGCGCGCTGGCCGGCCGCGTCGACCTCGATCAGCGGCGCGTCGGCCACCGGCGGCGACCAGGCCGAGCGGCGCAGCAGCGCGCGCACGCGCGCCACCAGCTCGCGTGGGCTGAAGGGCTTGGCCAGGTAGTCGTCGGCACCGGCCTCCAGGCCCAGCACACGGTCGATCTCTTCGCCTTGGGCGGTCAGCATCAGCACCGGCAGGGTGCGCAGCCGAACGTCGGCGTCGCTTCGCCACTGGCGGCACAGCGCCAGTCCGTTGCCGTCAGGCAAGCCGACATCGAGCACCGCCAGCGACGGCGGCGCAGCGCGCGCCGAACGCTCGGCCTCTCGCACCAACAAGACCTGCTCGACCCGCCACCCCTCGCGCTCGAACGCAAAGGCCACCGTGCCGCCGATCGCCGGGTCGTCTTCCAGCAGCAGGATGCGTGCGGGTTCGGCCGCACTCACGGCGCGATCGGCGCGAACGGCGAAGCCAGCACCGGGAACAGCTTGGTCAGCCCATCGGCCAGCAGCTCGACCGCCATCGCGGCCAGGATCAGGCCCATCAGCCGCGTCATCACGTTGATGCCGGTCTGGCCCAGCGCGCGTGCGATGCGGCCCGAGGCCAGGAAGGCGAGGTAGGCGGCCAAGCCGATCACGACGCCATAGCCGACCAGCACCGCGTGCTGCCAGAAGGTCTTGGTCTTCTCGGCGTAGATCACCATCGTCGAGATCGTCGCCGGCCCGGTCAGCAGCGGGATCGTCAGCGGCACGACCGCGATCGACGAGCCGGCGTCGGCCTTCTGCTGGCCCTGGTGCACGTCGTCGGGCCGGCTTTCGGCCTGCTGGGCATTGAGCATGTGGATCGCCGACATCAGCAGCAGCAGCCCGCCGCCGACCTGGAAGCTGGCGATCGTGATGCCGAAGAACTCGATGATCTTCAGGCCGGCCAGGCCGCTGATCGACACCACCAGAAAGGCCGCGGTGGCACTGACACGCATCGTGTGGCGGCGCTGCTCGGGCGAAAAGTTCTGCGTGAAGTGCAAGAAGAAGGGCACCACGCCGATCGGGTTGACGATCGCCAGCAGCGCGATCAGGGGTTTCAGCAGGTCCATGCGCGATTGTGGGGCGCGATACCCGTAGCTTGCAGGGAAAACGAGTGTCTAAAGACCGGTATCACGGCGCGGAAATACGACACTTTCGCCGGCCGCGCTTTGCCGCAGCTGTGGAAATAGTCTCATAATGGTTTTGGGGTGACTTGCCTTTCGTCGCCCTAGTTTGCTGTGTATGGACGCGGCACCTTCGCTTGATGGGTTCACGCTGGGTTGAAGCTCCACATGGTCTTTGTGTCTTGAGAGATTGAGGAGCTTTCCCCATGGGAAACAAGCTTTACGTCGGCAACCTCGCTTACAGCGTGCGTGACGACTCCCTGCAACAAGCGTTCTCCGAGTTCGGTACCGTCACGTCCGCCAAGGTCATGATGGACCGTGACACCGGCCGTTCGAAGGGCTTCGGCTTCGTCGAAATGGGTTCGGATGCGGAAGCGCAAGCCGCGATCAACGGTATGAACGGCCAACCCCTCGAGGGCCGTGCAATCGTCGTCAATGAAGCCCGCCCGCGTGAAGAGCGCCCGGGTGGCTTCGGTGGCGGCGGTGGTGGTGGCCGCGGCGGCTACGGTGGCGGCGGCGGCGGTGGCCGCAGCCCCTACGGCAGTGGTGGTGGCGGCGGTGGCTACGGCGGCGGCGGTGGTGGTGGCGGCTACGGTGGTGGCGGTGGCGGCGGTGGTCGCAGCCCCTACGGCGGCGGCGGTGGCAACCGCGGCGGCAACCGTGGTGGTGGCTACGGCGGCGGTGGCGGCGGTTACTGATCGCTGACCACGGGACGACAGGCCTGCAGGCCTGTTCGCCCGAACAAGCAAAGAGGGCGCAACGGGAAACCGCGGCGCCCTTTTGTTTTGGCTAGGCGGTTCTGCGTTGCTTGCGGCCGCGGCCCGCGAGCAGGCGGTCGAACAACCAGTTCGGCAGCACCCGCATCAGCTTCGCCACCACGCCCATCTGCCACGGGATCACGCGGTAGCTGGTGCCGGCCTCAATCGCGCGAAACGCGCGGTCGGCGAAGACCTCGGGCTGCATCAGGAACGGCATCGGGTATCGGTTGCCTGCCGTCAGCGGGGTCGCGATATAGCCCGGCACGACGGTCACCACCTGCACGCCCGAGCCGCGGCACTCGCCGCGCAGGCTTTCGCAATAGGCGACCACGCCGGCCTTGCTGGCGCAGTAGGCGCCGTGGCCCGGCAGGCCGCGGATCGCGGCAACGCTGGCAATGCCGACCAGCGTGCCGCGGCGCCGCTCGCGCATCGCCTTCAGGAACGGGTGAAAAGTGGCCGCCAACCCGATGTTGTTGGTGGCCAGCGTCTCGCGCAACACGTCCAGGTCTTCGCGCTCGGCGGTGTCGATGCCGACGCTGATGCCGGCATTGGCGATCACGACATCGGGCAGGCCTTGCTCGGCGATGCAGCGCTGGCCGGCCGCGACGATGCTGTCGATGACCTGCACGTCGGCCGCATAGACGCGCCAGCGATCGCCCGACCAGCCTTGCCCGCGCGCCCAGGCCTCGACCACCTCGGTGCGCCGCGCCACCAGCGCCAGCCGCCAGCCGGCCGCCGCGTAACGGGCGGCCAGCGCCTGCCCGATACCGCTGGACGCGCCGGTGATGAAGACCAGCGGGGCCGCCGCGCTCATTTCGCCGCCGCCTTCACGTCGGTCGGCAGCAGCAGGCCGCGCACATGGCCGTGCAGCGTGACCTGCTGCGTCGTCTCGTCGAAGTCCATCGCATCGGCCACCAATTGGCTGCCGCCCTGGCGCACCGTCACCGGCCGGTCGGCGCGCACGCGGCGCTCGTCGGCCAGCACCAGCAGGTGTTCGCCTTCGATCTCGACCACGTGGCCATCGGCGCCGGTGCTGACGACGCGCGCGCCACCTTCGAGGCTGTAGCGCGAGTTGTCGCCCGCGGCCACCGCCTGGCGCGCGGTGGCGCGGGTGCGGCGGCCGTCCGGGGCGGTGGTGGAGACACGCACGGTGTCGACCTCCATCTCGTCGCTGTCGGGGTAGTGGCGCACCTGTTCGCCTTCGATCTGCGCGACCAGCCGGCCCTCGGGGTTGAAGCGCTGCAGCGTGACGCTCTGGGCGGTGTAGTCGGGGTCGTGGCGCACCGCCACCGCCGCCCGCTCGCCGGGGGCACCGGGCGACAAGCGCGCCAGCCACCAGGTCAGACCGGCCAGCAGGCTCATCAGCAGCAGCGGCAGGTAGGTGCCGAGCAGCTGCCGCACGCGGTAGCCCCAGGCTTCGCGCTGCCGGCGCGCCGGGCCGGGCCCATCGCCCGGCGGCGACACCGCCGCACCGCCGATCGCCACCGGCACCTCGGGCAGGTCGGGCAGGTGCAGCTCGGCGCTCATCTGGGGGGGTGTCAAGCGCTGTCCAGCGTGCGCAGGTGGCCGTGCAACAGGCCGGCGTAGCGGCCGGCCGCCATCAGCAGCAGGTCGCAGAACTCGCGCGCTGCACCGTCGCCGCCGGCCGCCGCGGTCACATGGTGGGCGATGGCCTTGACCTCGGCGTGCGCGTTGGCCGGCGCACAGGCGAAGCCGGCGCGGGCCAGCAGCGGCAGGTCGGGCCAGTCGTCGCCGATCGCCGCCACGTCGGGCCAGGCGAAGCCGAGCGAGGCGAGCAGCGGCTCGGCAGCGGCCAGCTTGTCGCCGGCCCCGTAGACCGCATGCGGCAGGCCCAGGTCGGCGACCCGCCGCCGCACCGCGGGCGAATCGCGGCCGGTGATGACGATCGGCACAATGCCGCCCTGGGCCAGCAGCTTCAGGCCGTGGCCGTCGAGCGTGCAGAAGCCCTTGAACAGCTCGCCCTGTTCGCCGATGAACAGGCGCCCGTCGGTCAGCACACCGTCGACGTCGAAGATCGCGGCCTTCATGCCCAGCCCGGTGCCCTGGGCCTTCAGCAGCAGCTCGGGCGCGAAGCGCAGGGCCGGTGCCAGGGTGGTGGGGGTCGGGGCGGCCATCAGATGACCTTGGCCCGCAGCAGGTCGTTGGTGTTCAGCGCGCCGACCAGCAGGCCTTGCTCGTCGACCACCAGCACGCTGGTGATGCTGTGCTGCTCCATCAGGTCGGCCGCATCGACGGCCAGCGCATCGGCGCGCACGTGCTTGGGTTGGCCGTGCATGACCTCGCGCGCCCGCAGCGCCCGCAGGTCGGCACCGGTTTCGAGCAGGCGGCGCAGATCGCCGTCGGTGAAGATGCCGGCCGGCCGGTGGTCGTCGACGATGACGGCGAAACCCAGGCCCTTGTCGGTCATCGTGTGCATCATCTCGATGAAGCCGGTGTCGGCGCTGACGCAGGGCAGGGCGTCGCCGGTGCGCATCAGGTCGTGCACGTGCATCAGCAGCTTGCGGCCGAGCGAGCCGCCGGGGTGCGAGCGGGCAAAGTCGTGTTCGCGAAAACCCCGGGCATCGAGCAACGCCACCGCGAGCGCGTCGCCGAGCGCCATCTGCGCGGTGGTGCTGGCGGTGGGTGCCAGGTTCAGCGGGCAGGCCTCCTGGTCGACCGCAGACGACAAGGTGATCTCGGCGTGCCGGGCCAGCGTCGAGCCGGGCCTGCCGGTGATCGCCACCAGCGGCACGCCGAGGCGGCGCACGGCCGGCAGGATCGCGTTGATCTCGTCGCTCTCGCCCGAGTTCGAGATCGCCAGCAGCAGGTCGCCCGGCGTCACCATGCCCAGGTCGCCGTGGCTGGCCTCGGCCGGGTGCACGAAGAACGCCGGCGTGCCGGTGGAGGCCAGCGTCGCGGCGATCTTGCGGCCGACATGACCGCTCTTGCCCATGCCCATCACGACGACGCGGCCACGGGTGTCCAGCATCGCCTGGACCGCGCGGCCAAAGCTGTCGTCGAGCCGGTCGCGCACCGTTTGCAGCGCGGCCGCCTCGATGGTGAAGGTCTCGCGCGCCAGCGCCAGGGCACGGGCGGGATCGAAGGGCGTGACGGCAGTGTTCAAGGCGGGGTCAGGGTACAGAATGGGGGGATTCTAGGAGCCTGCCCGTCGGCCGCCCGTGGCCCCTCGGCATGGCCTGACGACCCCGCATGGCATCAACACTGGAACTGGTTCTGCTGTACCTGGTGGCTGCGGTCGCCGGCGTGGCGCTGTGCCGCAGCCTGAAGCTGCCGCCGATGCTGGGCTACCTGGCGGTCGGGGTGCTGATCGGGCCGAACGCGCTGGCGCTGGCCAGGGACTCGGCGGCGATCAAGTACCTGGCCGAGTTCGGTGTCGTGTTCCTGATGTTCGTGATCGGGCTGGAGTTCAACCTGCCCAAGCTGCGCAGCATGCGCACGCTGGTGTTCGGCCTCGGCCTGTCGCAGGTCAGCGTGACCATCATCGGCGCGGTCATCGGCAATGGGCTGCTGGCGGTGGCCTTCGGCTGGCTCGGCCTGCAGTGGGACCTGGGCTGGCAGGGCGCGGTGGTGCTGGGCAGCGCGATGGCGATGTCGTCGACCGCGATCGTCGTCAAGATGATGGCCGAGCGGCTGGAGCTGGAGAGCGAGCACGGCAAGCGCGTGATGGGCGTGCTGCTGTTCCAGGACCTGGCGGTGGTGCCGCTGCTGGTGCTGATCCCGGCGCTGGATTCGAGCGGCGGCGACATGGCGCGCTCGCTCGGCATGGCGCTGCTGAAAGCGGCCGGCGTGCTGGCCGTGCTGCTGTTGGGCGGGCAGAAGCTGATGCGCTGGTGGCTGACGCTGGTGGCGCGGCGCAAGAGCGACGAGCTGTTCGTGCTGAACCTGCTGCTGGTGACGCTGGGCCTGGCCTGGCTGACCGAGCATGCCGGGCTGTCGCTGGCGCTGGGCGCCTTCATCGCCGGCATGCTGATCGCTGAGACCGAGTACAAGCACCAGGTCGAGACCGACATCCGGCCTTTCCACGACGTGCTGCTGGGCCTGTTCTTCATCACGATCGGCATGAAGCTCGACTGGCGGCCGCTGTGGGAGCAGTGGCTGCTGGTGCTGCTGCTGACCTTGCTGCCGGTCGTCGCCAAGGCCGCGCTGGTGGCGGGGCTGGCCTGGGCCTTTCGCGCTGCGCCCGGGGTGGCGCTGCGCACCGGCCTGTACCTGGCGCAGGCGGGCGAATTCGGGTTCGTGCTGCTGACGCTGGGCGCCGACAACCAGCTGATCCACGCGCAGTGGATGAGCCCGGTGCTCGCGTCGATGGTGCTGTCGATGCTGGCGACGCCGCTGCTGATCCAGTACAGCAACCGCATCGTCGTGCGGCTGTCGTCCAGCGACTGGCTGATGCAGTCGGTGGCGCTGACGGCGATCGCGAAGAAGGCGATTCGCACCGAGGCCCACATCATCATCTGCGGCTACGGCCGCAGCGGCCAGAACCTGGCGCGCCTGCTGGACCAGGAGAAGATGCCCTACATGGCGCTCGACCTCGACCCGGACCGCGTGCGCCAGGCTGCCGCCGCCGGCCAGAGCGTGGTCTTCGGCGACGCCGCGCGGCTGCAAAGCCTGATGGCCGCCGGCCTGGCGCGTGCCAGCGCCGTCGTCGTCAGCTACCACGACACCCCCTCGGCGCTGAAGATCCTGGGCCTGGTGCGCCAGCATGCGCCGCATGTGCCGGTGGTCGTGCGCACGATCGACGACACCGACCTGGAGAAACTGCGCGAGGCCGGTGCGACCGAGGTCGTGCCCGAGGCGGTGGAGGGCTCGCTGATGCTGGCCAGCCACGCGCTGGCGCTGGTGGGCGTGCCGATGCGCCGCGTGATCCGCCTGACGCGCGACGCGCGCGATGCGCGTTACCGCCTGCTGCGCGGTTACTTCCACGGTGCCGACGACGACACCTCGGAAGAACTGACCCAGGCCCGCCTGCGCACTGTCAGCCTGCCCCACGCCGCCGCCAGCGTCGGCTCGACGCTGTCAGACCTGGCGCTGCACGCGCTGGACGTCAACGTGGTCTCGGTGCGCCGCGCCGACGGCCGCACCGTGACCCCCGAAGACCACCTGCGCCTGGCCGGCGGCGACACCCTGGTCCTGGCCGGCCTGCCCGAAACCCTGGCCCTGGCCGAATCGAAACTGCTCTCAGGCTAACCAACGCGGCGCTCCGCAGGAGCCGCCGCACGTCAAGTGGCGTGCGCGGATCTGGCTTTGCCAGTCCGCTGCGCGAGCCCCCTCGGGGGGCAGCCCCCGGAAGGGGGCGTGGGGGCCAACACTACGCCGCCGGCATCCCCCGCTCCAAATTGGCCCGCATGCGCTCGGCCATCACCGCCCCGGCGGCGCGCAGGAATTCGAGCGCCATCTCGGGTTGGCGTTGCGCGAACTCGTCGAAGCGGTTGCGGGTCAGGCCCCACAGCACGCTCGGCGACATCGCCTCGACCTGGGCCATGCGTGGTGTCTCGGCAAACAGCGTCGGCTCACCGACCACCGCACCGGGGCGCAGGATCGCCACCGGGCGGCGCGCCGGGCCGGCGTCGGGCACGTAGACCTGCAAGGTGCCGCTTTCGAGCAGGTACATCACGCGGTCCATGTCGCGGTAGCGGATCAGCGTGTCGCCGGCACGCAGCTTGAACTGCTGCATGAAGGCCGCCAGCTGTCGCCACTGGCTCAGGTCCAGCCGAGGCCGGAACGAGTCGTCGGCGTTCAGGGTCTGGATGGCTTGATGCAGGATCTCGACGGCCATGGAGGGGCTTCCTTCGGCATCGGCTCGGCGGGCCCGATGGAACCCGCTCTTGACGATGATTGGAGATTCATTATCAGCAGGTTACAAAGCGCCAGCAACCAACCGAGCTTCGCTCATCGGCGCCGAGCCGCCGCTCGTCGCGCCGACGCGGCCTGTCGCCGCCTCGGCGGGCACTCACTTGCCAATACAGAAACGGCTGAAGATTTCGCCCAGCAGGTCGTCGGCGCTGAAGGCGCCGGTGATGCGCTGCAGCGCCTGGTGGGCTAGGCGCAGCTCTTCGGCGAACAGGTCGAGCGCGGTGTCGGCCTGGGCGGCATGTTCAGCGGCACCGGCCAGGTGCGCGCCGGCTTCGCGCAGCGCCTCGACATGGCGGCTGCGGGCGATGAACAGGCCTTCGGGCGAGGCCAGGCCGCCGGCGCGTTCGAGCAAGGTGTCGCGCAGCGTGTCCAGCCCGGCGCCGGTGCGGGCAGACAGGCGCAAGCCCGGCCGGGCGCTTTCGAACCCACCGGCCGCGCCGGCCGCGTCGGCCTTGTTGAACAGGTGCAGCAGGCGTTCGGGCTCGACCTCGGCCAGCCGCTGGGCAATGAGCGCGTCGGCCTGCTGGTAGGCCGGCTCGTCGACGCGCGTCAGGTCGTGCAGGAACAACACCGCGTCGGCACCGGCGATCGCCTCCCAGCTGCGGGCCACGCCGATGCGCTCGACCTCGTCGGCCGCGTCGCTGCGCAGGCCGGCAGTGTCGGTCACGTGCACCGGCACACCGTGGATCTGAATCGTCTCGCTGACGCGGTCGCGGGTGGTGCCGGCGATCGGCGTGACGATGGCCAGCTCGGCACCGGCCAGCGCATTCAGCAACGAACTCTTGCCGACGTTGGGCTGGCCGGCGAGCACGACGCGCAGGCCCTCGCGCAGCAGCGCACCTTGGCGCGTGCGGGTCAGCAGCTCGTCGAGCTGCCGTTGGATGCGCGCCAGTTGGCCCCGCGCATCGGCTTTTTCGAGGAAGTCGATCTCCTCTTCGGGAAAGTCCAGCGTTGCCTCGACCAGCATGCGCAGCCGCACGATGGCCTCGGCCAGGCCGTCGATCTGGGCCGAGAAGGCGCCGGCGAGCGAGCGGCTGGCCGAGCGCGCCGCGGCCTCGGTGCTGGCGTCGATCAGGTCGGCCACCGCCTCGGCCTGGGCCAGGTCGAGCTTGTCGTTGAGGAACGCGCGCTGCGTGAACTCGCCGGGTTCGGCCAGGCGCAGTCCCGACAACAACTGTGCGCCGTCGGTGCCAGCCGCCAACTCCAGGCAGCGCGCCAGCAGCAGTTGCAGCACGACCGGCCCGCCGTGGGCCTGCAGTTCGAGCACGTCTTCGCCGGTGTACGAATGCGGTGCGGGGAAGAACAGCGCCAGCCCCTGGTCGATCGCCTGCCCATCGGCGCCGAGGAACGGCCCGTAGTGGGCGCGGCGCGGCACCAGCGTGGCACCGGTCAACGCGGCGGCCAGCGGCGCCAGGCCGCGGCCCGACACGCGCACGATGCCGACCGCGCCCCGCCCGGGGGCAGTGGCGATCGCGACGATGGGGTCTTGGTGGCGGCCGAGGATCACGGCCTGGATTGTCCCCTGAGCGCCGCGGCCGCAAGGACGCCGGTGGCTTCGCTCAGGGCGAGCGGTGTTGGCGCGGGGGGAGTGTCGATCATGGCCTTCATCGGCCGCGTCCGATCACTCACTCACCGGAGGTTCCGGGTGGACCCCGCACGCCGATGATCGCCCAACGGGCGGCGCGCTTGTACCCCTCAAAATGAAAAAAGGCCCCTATGAACGAGGCCTTTCGTGGCATGGATCACGAAGCGATCAGGCGACGCCCAGGCGCTTGTTGATGAACCACTGTTGCGCGATCGACAGCAGGTTGTTCGTCAGCCAGTACAGGACCAGGCCCGACGGGAAGTAGAAGAACATGAAGCTGAACATCAGCGGCATCAGCCACATCATCTTGGCCTGCGTCGGATCCGGCGCCTTGGGGCCCAGCGCCACTTGCAGGATCGAGCTCAGGGTCATCAGGATCGGCAGCGGGCCGATCGGCATGTTGCCCAAGGGCAGCAGGCCGAACAGGCTGTCGGGCTTGGACAGGTCGTGGACCCAGCCCAGCCACGGCGCGCCACGCATCTCGACCGAGGCCAGCAGCACCCAGTACAGCGCGATGAAGAACGGCATCTGCACGACGATCGGCAGGCAGCCCCCCAGCGGGTTGATCTTCTCTTCGCGGTAGATGCGCATCATCTCTTGCTGCATCTCCTGCGGTTTGTCCTTCAGCCGCTCGCGCATTTCCATGATGCGCGGGTTGACCGCCTTCATCTTGGCCTGCGACTTGTAGGCGCTGGCGTTGAGCCAGTAGAAGGCGATCTTCAGCAGCACGACCAGCGCGATGATCGACCAGCCCCAGTTGCCCAGCAGGCTGTGCAGGTGGTCCAGCAGCCAGAACAGCGGCTTGGCCAGGATCGTCACGCGGCCGTAGTCCTTGACCAGCTCCAGCCCCGGCTCCATCGCCTCGAGCTTCTTCTCGTCTTGCGGGCCGGCGTACAGCGTGGCCTGGTGGCTCACCGTCGCGCCCGGCTGCAGCGTCTGCAGCGGCTGCACCATCGCCACCGTGTAGTCGCTGCCGATCTTGTTGGTGACGAACTCGCGCGGCGCGGTGTTGCCGGGCAGCGTCCAGGCGCTGACGAAGTGGTGCTGGATCATCGCGACCCAGCCGTCGTTGGCCGTGGCTTCGGCCTTGGACGGGTTGGCGCCGCGCTTGTCGATCTCGGCCGGTTCAACCTTCTTGAACTTGCTCGCGTCGTTGTAGATCGCCGGGCCGGTGTAGGTGAAACCGGTCGATGAGAAGTACGAGGTCGATTGCCCTTCGGGCGGCCGGCCGTCGCGCAGCAGCTGCAGGTAGATCTTGGGCGTGATCGGCTCGGCCGACACGTTGGTGAGCTCGTGCTTGACCCGGATCGTGTAGTCGCCGCGCTTGAAGCTGTAGGTCTTGACCAGCTTGGCGCCGCCGATCTCGGGCGACTCGAAGCGCACGTTCAGCTCGCTGGCGCCGTCTTTGAGCGTGCGCTCGCCCGGCACCACGGTGAACGGGCTCAGGTGGCGCGGCAGCGGCGCACCGCCGGCGGCGTTGAAGAAGCCAGTCTGGGCCAGGTAGGTGCGCGAGGCGCTCTGGTCGAACAGCACCACCGGGTGCGTGGGGTCGACGCTGTCGGGGTAGCCGGTCAGCTCCAGGTGGGTCACGGTCGCACCCAGCGTGTCCAGCGTCAGCTTCATCACGTCGGTCTGCACGGTGATCTGCTCGCTCGGCGCGCTGGCTGCGGCCGCCGCAGCGGTGGCCGCCGTGGCTGGCACGCCGGCCACCGAAGGCACGCCACCGGCGGCGGCGACGCTGGCCGCACCGGCCGCGCCCGAAGCCGCCGCGCTGGCCGGCGCCGTGGCATCGGCGATCGGCATGCCGAACATCGTCGGATGCCCGTTGTGCTTGTTCCACCCGTCCCACAGCAGGGCGAGCGACATGATGAACACCACCCACAACAGGGTGCGACGCATATCGGTCATGGCAAGGGCCTGGAAAAAATCGTAGAGGGGTCGGCCACGGTGGCCGCCGGCAGCAAATGGGTGAACAGGCGCGGCCGCTCGGCCGGCACCGGGTCACAGCCACCTTCACACCAGGGGTGGCAGCGCAGCACGCGCGCCGCCGTCAGATAGGTGCCTGCCAACGCCCCGTGGCGCTGCAGGGCTTCGATGCCGTAGACCGAGCAACTCGGCGCGAAGCGGCACTGGTTGCCGAGCCACGGGCTCAGCAGCAAGCGGTAGCCACGCAACAACAGCACCAGCGCAAGCCGCGGCACCAGCTTCAGGCGGGGCAGGATGCGCTCGCGCCCGTTCATGGCGTGCGGCGGCCCGCCACGGCGCGGCGGAACAACTCGGCAATCTCGGCCCGGGCCGCCAGCCGCAGGGGCTCGGACGACGGGCTCAGGTACTCGCGCTTGTCGAACGGCAAGCGCAGCCGGACCACCCACAGGCCCGGCGGCAGGGCAGGCGCATGCTGCGCCATCGCCGCGCGAATCTGGCGCTTGATCAGGTTGCGAGTGACCGCTCGCTTGGCGTGCCGTTTGGGCACGACCAAGCCCAGCCAGTGCCCTTCAGGCGCGGGCTGGGCCGGCGGTGTTGAAGATTCATCCACAAGGCCCGCACCCGTTGGGTCGGCACCTGTGGATAAGTCTGGTGAAACAGGCGGGACAACCGCCCGGCGAACACCTTCGGCGGTGCTCGCACGCGCAAGCGAAGGCCTGCCGCTCACATGATGAACGGCGAAGTGAGCACTTCGCGAGCGGGACGCTGTTGCGAGCACGCGTTCGAAATCGGCCGGTCGCACGATGCGGCCGATCATGGCGTGCGCTTTAGACCTGGGACAGCTTCTTGCGGCCCTTGGCACGGCGCGCGTTGATGACGGCGCGGCCGCCCCGCGACTTCATGCGAACGAGGAAGCCATGCGTACGGGCGCGGCGGATCTTGGAAGGCTGGTAAGTGCGCTTCATGGTGCTTGCTTCAGGGAGTTGGAAGGGGCTTCCCAGCCGCCAGAGATCAAGCTTGGCAAAGCTTTAGCGCAGCAGCCTGGGGCGTGACCCCACCCGCTGTCGGGTTCGGCCAGCCCCCGGTGACCACCCAGACCGCACCGCGTGGCTTGCTTGATGCAAAACGCGACACCTGCCTGACGGCCCCGATTCGGGAAACCCACTATTAGAGCAAAAAACGTGAGGAGGGTCAAACACTTGCACGGCAGCACGCGGCTTGGCGCGGGGCTTGACCCACCTCCAAAAACTGTGGATAACCACCGCCTTGCCCCACCGTTCCGTGCGTAGAATCCGGCCGCTCGATAAGAACTTGTCCACAATGAGCCTTGATCTCTGGCAGCGTGGTTGCGAGCGACTCGCGACCGAACTGCCCGAACAGCAGTTCGCCACCTGGATCCGCCCGCTGCCGCCGGCGGACATCACCGATGACGGCGACGCCGGCGCGGTGGCTTGCCTGCGCGTGCCCAACCGTTTCAAGCTGGACTGGATCCGCTCGCAGTACGGCGCCCGCATCGAAACCATCCTGACCGACCTCGCCGGCAAGCCGGTGCGGTTGGAGCTCAGCCTGGCCCCGCGCGAGCCGATGCCGATGGCCGGCCTGTCGATGCGGCCGGCCAACGGCAGCGCCCATGCCCGCGTGATGCCGCCGCTGGGCCATCCGAACCAGCCGATCACCGCCGCCCAGGTGCTGGCCAACGCCGCGCTGCCGCGGCGCGAGGACAGCCTGGCCACCACGGCGGGCGCCCCCTCGGCCTGGCCACGCGCGTCCGACAACACCGCCACGCTGCAGCGCCCGTCTGGCCCCAGCGTGCCGACGGCCGCACCCGGCACCCATCTGCCGCCGGCGTCCAACCGGCATCGCCTGAACACCGCGCTGACCTTCGACAACCTCGTCGCCGGCCGCGCCAACCAGATGGCCCGCACCGCCGCGTTGCACGTGGCCGGCGCGCCGGGCCAGATGTACAACCCGCTGTTCATCTACGGCGGCGTCGGCCTGGGCAAGACCCACCTGGTGCACGCCGTGGGCAATGCGCTGCTGGCCGACAACCCTAACGCCCGCGTGCTGTACCTGCACGCCGAGCAGTTCATCTCCGACGTCGTCAAGAACTACCAGCGCAAGACCTTCGACGAGCTGAAGGCCAAGTACCACCAGCTCGACCTGCTGCTGATCGACGATGTGCAGTTCTTTGCCGGCAAGGAACGCACGCAGGAAGAGTTCTTCAACGCCTTCGAGGCGCTGCTGGCCAAGCGGGCCCACATCATCATGACCAGCGACACCTACCCCAAGGGGTTGGTGGACATCGACGAGCGCCTGACCTCGCGCTTCGACTCCGGCCTGACGGTGGCAATCGAGCCGCCCGAGCTGGAGATGCGGGTCGCGATCCTGCTCGCCAAGGCCCGCGCCGAGGGCACGCTGATGCCCGAAGACGTGGCCTTCTTCGTCGCCAAGAACGTGCGCGCCAACGTGCGCGAGCTCGAAGGCGCGCTGCGCAAGGTGCTGGCGTACTCGAAGTTCAGCCACAAGGACATCTCGATCAACCTCGCCCGCGAGGCGCTGAAAGACCTGCTGTCGATCCAGAACCGGCAGATCTCGGTCGAGAACATCCAGAAGACGGTGGCCGACTTCTACAAGATCAAGGTCGCCGACATGTACAGCAAGAAGCGCCCGGCCTCGATCGCCCGCCCGCGCCAGATCGCGATGTACCTGGCCAAGGAGCTGACCCAGAAGAGCCTGCCCGAGATCGGCGAGCTCTTCGGTGGCCGCGACCACACCACCGTGCTGCACGCGGTGCGCAAGATCGGTGGCGAGCGCCACAAGAACACCGAGCTGAACCAGCAGCTGCACGTGCTCGAACAGACCCTCAAGGGCTGATCCCGGGCTGAGCAGGCCCCCATTTTTTTAACGCATGACCGATCCTGGGCCCACTGTCAACGTGCAAGCCTGGGGACAACTTTCGAACAAGCACCCAGTTACCCACAGCCCCGAAGCGTCGCGACAAGTTGCTGTCTTTTGGCCCCTGCTCAAACAAGCCCCCCGCACACAGGGTTGCCCAGACGCTAAAGCATTGAAGAATCAGGCGAAAATGCGCTTTTCCACAGTTGGCGCCCGAGCCTACTAGAACGACTAAGTTCAAAGAGGAAGACATGATTGTTCTGAAAGCCCCACAAGAAAAGTTGCTGGCTGCCCTGCAGGCCGTGGCCGGCATCGTGGAGCGGCGCCACACCTTGCCCATCCTGGCCAACGTGTTGTTGCGCAAGACCGGCGAGACGATCGAGTTCACGACCAGCGACCTGGAGATCCAGGTCCGCACCAGCGCCAGCCTGGGCGGTGATGCGGGCAGCCTGTCGACCACCGTCGGTGCGCGCAAGATGATCGACATCCTGCGCACCCTGCCGGGCGACCAGGTCGTCAGCCTGTCGGCCAGCGGCGCCAAGCTCACGCTGCAAGGCGGCAAGAGCCGCTTCACGCTGCAGACGCTGCCGGCCGAAGACTTCCCGCTGGTCAACGAGGCGGTCGACTTCGGCCCAGTCTTCTCGGTGCCGCAGAAGACGCTGAAGACGCTGATCGACCAAGTGCACTTCTCGATGGCGGTGCACGACATCCGCTACTACCTCAACGGCATCCTGTTCGTGGCCGAGGGCAAGACGCTGACGCTGGTGGCCACCGACGGCAGCCGCCTGGCGCTGGCCCAGGCCCAGCTCGAGAACGACATCCCGAAGCAAGAGGTCATCCTGCCGCGCAAGACCGTGCTCGAGCTGATGCGCCTGCTGAAGGACGACAAGGACGGCGGCGACGAAGCGATCGAGATGCGCTTTGCCGGCAACCAGGCCAAGTTCAGCTTCTCGGGCATGGAATTCGTCACCAAGCTGGTCGAGGGCAAGTACCCCGACTACAACCGCGTGATCCCGAAGAACCACAAGAACATCATCACGCTCGGCCGCCAGCCGCTGCTGGCCAGCCTGCAGCGCGCCGCGATCCTGACGAGCGAGAAGTTCAAGGGGGTGCGGCTGAACATCGAGCCGGGCGCGCTGAAGATCGCGTCGTCCAACGCCGAGCAGGAAGAAGCCAAGGAAGAGCTCGAGATCGACTACGACGGCCCGGCGATCGAGGTGGGGTTCAACGTGACCTACCTGATGGACGCGCTGGCCAACATCGGCCACGAGATGGTCAGGCTCGAGATGCACGACGGCAGCTCGGCGGCCCTGATCACCGTGCCCGAGCAAGAGGGTTTCAAGTACGTCGTGATGCCGATGCGCATCTAGGCGCCGCGCGGGGCCTGACCCACCCCCACCCCTGACCGGCGGGCTTCCAAGCCCGCCAAGCCGTTTTTAAGGGGCTTGCCGGGCCTGTCCCGTTGCCGAGCCCCCACCTGAAGAAATGCCATGAGCGACCCCAAGACCCCCACCCCCGGCAGCCCTGACGATGGCGTCACCCGGCGCGAGATCCCCTCGCCTGAAGGCCAGGGGGCTTCGACGGGTGCGGAGGCCTCGGCCGCCTACGGCGAAGGCTCGATCCAGATCCTCGAAGGCCTCGAGGCGGTGCGCAAGCGCCCGGGCATGTACATCGGCGACACGTCCGACGGCACCGGCCTGCACCACCTGGTGTTCGAAGTTGTCGACAACTCGATCGACGAAGCCCTGGCCGGCCACTGCGACGACATCGTCGTCACGATCCACACCGACAACTCGATCTCGGTCATCGACAACGGCCGCGGCATCCCGACCGGCGTGAAGATGGACGACAAGCACGAGCCCAAGCGCTCGGCGGCCGAGATCGCGCTGACCGAGCTGCACGCCGGCGGCAAGTTCAACCAGAACAGCTACAAGGTCTCGGGCGGCCTGCACGGCGTGGGCGTGAGCTGCGTCAACGGCCTGTCCAAATGGCTGCGCCTGACGGTGCGGCGCGACGGCAAGGTGCACTTCATCGAGTTCCGCAAGGGCATCCCGCAAGACCGCGTGATCGAGCAGCGCGACGGTTTCGACACCAGCCCGATGAAGATCATCGGCGACACCGAGAAGCGCGGCACCGAGGTCCACTTCCTGCCGGACACCGAGATCTTCCAGCAGAACAACGAGTTCCACTACGACATCCTGGCCAAGCGCCTGCGCGAGCTCTCGTTCCTCAACAACGGCGTCAAGATCCGCCTGGTCGACGAGCGCAACAACAAGGAAGACAACTTCGCCTATGCCGGCGGCGTGAAGGGCTTCGTCGAGTTCGTCAACAAGGGCAAGAAGACCCTGCACCCGAACATCTTCCACGCGGTGGGCGACAAGACCAGCGACCAGGGCACCAACATCGGTGTCGAGGTGGCGATGCAGTGGAACGACTCGTTCAGCGAGAACGTGCTGTGCTTCACCAACAACATCCCGCAGCGTGACGGCGGCACCCACCTGACCGGCCTGCGCGCCGCGATGACCCGCGTCATCAACAAGTACATCGACGACAACGAGCTGGCCAAGAAAGCCAAGGTCGAGATCGCCGGCGACGACATGCGCGAAGGCCTGGCCTGCGTGGTCAGCGTCAAGGTGCCCGAGCCCAAGTTCTCGAGCCAGACCAAGGACAAGCTGGTGTCGAGCGAAGTGCGCGCGCCGGTCGAAGACATCGTCAGCCGCCTGTTGAACGACTGGCTGCTCGAGAACCCGAACGACGCCAAGATCATCTGCAGCAAGATCGTCGACGCCGCCCGCGCCCGCGAAGCCGCGCGCAAGGCGCGCGAGATGACGCGCCGCAAGGGTGTGCTAGACGGCATGGGCCTGCCCGGCAAGCTGGCCGACTGCCAAGAGAAAGACCCGGCGCTGTGCGAGATCTACATCGTCGAGGGTGACTCCGCCGGCGGCTCCGCCAAGCAGGGCCGCGATCGTAAGTTCCAGGCCATCCTGCCGCTGCGCGGCAAGATCCTGAACGTCGAAAAGGCGCGCTACGAAAAGCTGCTGAGCTCGAACGAAATCCTGACCCTGATCACGGCGCTGGGCACCGGCATCGGCAAGGGCATGGGCGGGGACGACTTCAACCCCGACAAGCTGCGCTACCACCGCATCATCATCATGACCGACGCGGACGTGGACGGCGCCCACATCCGCACGCTGCTGCTGACCTTCTTCTACCGCCAGATGCCCGACCTCGTCGAGCGCGGCCACATCTACATCGCGCAGCCGCCGCTGTACAAGGTCAAGCACGGCAAGGCCGAGCAGTACCTGAAAGACGGCCACGAGTTGGATGCCTACCTGATGCGCGTGGCGCTCGACGGTGCCCGCGTCGAGCCCGGCGACGGCCGCGCCGCGATCGCCGGCGACGACTTGGCCGAGAAGGCCCGCGCCTATGTGCAGGCCACCAACGTGATCGACCGCCTGTCCGCCTGGATGGACGTGGAAGCGCTGCGCGCGATCAGCGATGGCCTGACGCTGAACCTGGACGACACGGCCAGCGCCGAAGCCAGCGCGATCGCGCTGAAGGGCGCGTTGCACGACGCCGAGGTCGAAGCGGTGTTCGACCAGCGCACCGACAAGCACCTGCTGCGCATCAGCCGTCGCCACCACGGCAACATCAAGTCCAGCATCATCAGCCCCGACTTCGTGCACGGCGCCGACTACGACGCGCTGGCCACCGCCGGCCGCACCTTCAAGGGCCTGCTGACCGCGGATGCGGTGGCCAAGCGTGGCGAAGGCGAGAAGCAGAAAGAGCAGAAGGTCAGCGACTTCCGCGCGGCCATGGCCTGGCTGATGACCCAAGCCGAAAACTCCGTCGGCCGCCAGCGCTACAAGGGCCTGGGCGAAATGAACCCCGGCCAGCTCTGGGAAACGACGATGGACCCAACCGTGCGCCGCCTGCTGCGCGTGCAGATCGAAGACGCGATCGAGGCCGACAAGGTGTTCACGATGCTGATGGGCGACGAGGTTGAGCCGCGGCGCGACTTCATTGAGACCAACGCGTTGCGAGCGGCGAATATCGACGCGTGATCTGATGAAGCGGATTCTTGCGACGATGTCGCAAGAATTCAGGAAACAGGTGGAGCGTCGTCTGCTTGCTGGGGAAGACAGCCGTTGAAACCTGTGGACAGCTCACATCAGGTGCTCATCGACCTTGTGCGTGAGGTAGGAGATCTGAAGGACCGGGCTGCACAGCAGTATCAGCCGGTGGTCAACGACATCTTGCGCACCGGCTGCCTTGACGCCAGCTACATAGTAGAGCGCACCTTGGACGGCCTGTTGGACTTCTGCGATCAAGAGCCGATGTTGGCGATGTTCAGGGCACTGTGCCGCCACTACTGGTCAGTCGATGTGGCCGCTGCTGCCTGGTACGTTGAGGCTTACCGAGAGCTATGGGACGGCGAATATGGCGGGTGAGGTCGACTCATTGGTAGTCGGTTCTGGGTTGGGGCCGAACAGCATCGAAGGTCAGGGACAACAAGTCTCTGAGTTTCTCCAGCACCGACGGCTCGGCAATGCCATAGCGTTCGTCGGAAATAACAACGTTGCCGCGCGCCCTGTCCCACCCCTCGTCGGTGTCGTCGATTGCCATCCATGACGTGGGTTGGCGTCGCTCAACATCGCTCAGGACCTGGCGACCTCGAGAGAGTCTGTCGAACAACACCTTGTCCATCTGAGAGTGAAAGGTTGCTCCGATGACGCGTTCGCGAAGACCGATCGGTAGTCGGCGTGACGCTTTGCTGAACCGGTAGTGCCTCGCCCACGAGGTGCTCAGGACGATGCTGATATGCGGGTAGGGCTCAAGAAGATCAGTGAGCAGTCCCGCATGCTCAAAGAGTCTGTGTCCAGCGCTTGCCAGGCTGTCCTCGATGTAGGCGCCGCGCTGAGGCCGCCAGTAGACCGCTTCGGGATGCAGGACGCCATCGAAGTCCAAGTAGAGGGCAGCGCCGCCTCGGCCCTTCACCTGGTACCGCCGCGAAGACATTTCGACTTGTAGCGGTGACAGGTATCACGTCCTCTCAGGACGATGGCGATCGAGGCGGACAAGGTGTTCACGAAGTTTGATGGGCGACGAGGTCGAGCCGCGGCGGAATTTCATCGAGACGAAAGCGTTGAGCGCGGCGAATATCGACGCGTGATGGCGATACCAGCTGAGTCTGGTGCGACGGGTCAGAGGAAGTCTCGGCCAATACAGATTTGGTCTAGGAGGACCACTTGTCGGATAGCGATTCGGCCTGCTTTAGAACTAGCTCTACTGCATCGGCTTGCTCGTCTGGCGGGTACTTCCATCTCTGCAAGGTGCGTCGAACGAGGATTCGCAGCTTTGCTCGAACACTCTCTCGCACACGCCAGTCCACCGTCGTGCTCGCCCGCAGCTTCTCCGTGATTTCGACGGCGATCTTTTTTAGGATTTCATCGCCCAGCTCTCGAACTGCGCTTTCGTTGTTGGCCAGCGCATCGTAGAAGGCGATCTCATCACGGTTGAGGCCCAGTGAGGCCTCCCGCTCCAGCACGGCCTGAAATTCTTTGGCCATGGCGATCAGCTCTTCGATGACCTGGGCGGTCTCGATCGCGCGGTTGTGGTATTGCCTTAAGGTCTCCAGCAACCGATCGCCGTACTTCTTCTCTTGCACGACGTTGTTGCGGGCTCGGGCCTTGATCTCGTCGCGCAGCAGCTTCTCCAGGAGTTCCACTGCCAGGTTGCGGCTCTTCATCTGCCGCACGTCTTCCAGGAACTCGTCGGACAGAAGGCCAATGTTGGGCTTGTCCAGCCCGGCCAGTGCAAATATGTCTGATACACCGTCCGCGACGATGGCGTTGTCCAAAATCTGCTTGAGCGCGCTGTTCTTGTCCTCGGCGGTACGCTTCTTGTCTACCGTTGTGAACTTGGTGATGGCCGCCTTGACAGCCGCGAAGAAGGCGATCTCCTTACGCAGCGCGATTGCTTCATCCAGCGTGCCGCACAGCGAGAACGCCTTGCTCACAGCCGTCATCACGTCCAGAAAGCGTTGCTTGCCATCCTTCAGTCCTAGCAGGTGGTTGGCCACGGGAACCAACAGGGCCATCGCCTGGGTCTCGTAGGCGCTGTAGTCGAAGCCGTGCATCATCCCGCGCACGACGTCTATTTTCTCTAGCAACAGGGCCAATGCTTCAGTCGCGTTGTGCGTCGGGTCGCCCTTGCCCTTGGCGTCGGTGTAGGTCTTCAGTGCCGCCTTCAGCTCGTTAGCAATGCCGATGTAGTCCACCACCAGGCCACCTGGCTTGTTCTTGAACACCCGGTTCACTCGGGCGATGGCCTGCATCAGGTTGTGGCCCTTCATCGGCTTGTCCACATACATCGTGTGGCAGCAGGGGGCGTCGAAGCCGGTCAGCCACATGTCGCGCACGATCACCAACTTCAGCGGATCGGCGGGGTTCTTGAAGCGCTTCTCCAGCGACTTCTTTACCGCGTGGGGGTAGCGGTGCGGTTGCAGCAGAGGCTTGTCTGCCGAAGCTGCGGTCATCACGATCTTGATGGAGCCCTCCGCCGGGTCGTCCTGGTGCCAGTCTGGTCGCAGGGCCGTGATAGCGTCGTACAGCCGTACGCAGATCTCGCGGCTCATGCACACGATCATCGCTTTGCCGTCGATGGTGCTGATGCGCGCTTCGAAGTGCTGCACCAGGTCCGTTGCCACCTGCTTCAGGCGCGGATCGGCGCCCACCAACTTCTCTAGCGCCGCCCATTCACTCTTGGTCTTCTCGCGGCTGGCAACATCCTCTTCGTCTTCCACCACCTCATCGACCTGCGCGTTCAGCGCGTCGATCTCGGCCTGGTTCACATCCAGCTTGGCCAGACGACTTTCGTAGTAAATCGGCACCGTGGCGCCGTCGTCCACCGCGTCCTGGATGTCGTAGATGCTGACATAGTCGCCGAATACCGCCCGGGTGTCCTTGTCCTCCAGCGCGATGGGCGTGCCGGTGAAGCCGATGAAGGTGGCGTTCTTCAAAGCGTCGCGCATGTGCTTGGCGAAGCCGAATACGTACTTGCCGGTCTTGGTGTCCAGCCGGCCGTTCATGCCGTACTGGCTGCGGTGAGCTTCGTCCGACATCACCACAATGTTGGTTCGCGCCGATAGCTCAGGGTGTACCTCCTCACCTTCCAGCAACGCGAACTTCTGAACCGTGGTGAAGATGACGCCGCCAGCCTGGCGCGAGGCCAGCATGTCGCGCAGCTCATCGCGGCTGGCGGCCTGCAGCGGTGTGGTCTTCAGCAGGTCGCTGGCCGCACAGAATGTGCCGAACAACTGTCCGTCCAGATCGTTGCGGTCAGTCACCACCACCAGCGTCGGGTTCTTCATCGCCGGCTGTTGCAGCAGCTTACCGGCGTAGCAGGCCATGGTGATGCTCTTGCCGGAGCCCTGGGTATGCCATACGACCCCGGCTTTGCGAGAGCCGGGCTGCACTTGCTTGCCGTAAGTGGCGCGCTCCTCTTTCACCTCCAGCAGGCCCTTGTCGGTTCCTTGGGCCGCGATCACCGTGGCGGCAACGGCCTCACGCACTGCGTGGAACTGGTGGTAGCCCGCCACCTTTTTGACGAGGACATCGCCATCCTGCTCGAACAGCACGAAGTGCCGTAGGTAGTCCAGCAGCAGCTCGGGCTTGAAGAAGCCACGCACCAGTGTTTCCAGCTCCATCTGCAGCTGGGGGCGGTCATCTTCGTTGGCGATGGTGCGCCAGGGCAGCATGCGCTCGGCATCGGCTGTCAACGAGCCCACACGGGCCGTGAAGCCATCACTGATCACCAGGACCGCATTGCAGTTGAACAGGTCAGCCGCTTCGGCCTTGTAGGTCTGAAGCTGGTTGAAGGCATCCCAGATATCCACCTGCTCGTTGGCCGGATTCTTCAGCTCGATCACCGCCACCGGCAGGCCGTTGATGAAGGCCACCAGATCCGGCCGCAGCGGCTGCTTGCTGCCCTGTACGGTGAACTGGTTTACCACCAGGAACTCGTTATTCGATGGGGTGGCGAAGTCGATGAGGCTGGCTAGATCCGTGGTCTTCTTGCCTTCGCTGTCAGGCTTGGGGAAGGCCACCTCCACACCGCCCAGCAGCAACCGGTGCACGGCGCGGTTGCGCACCGCCAGCAGCGGCTCGCTTACCCGGGTGATGGCATCGGCGGCCTCTTCCAGCGCCTGCGGCGGGATGTGCGGGTTGATGCGCGCCAGGGCGGCCAACAGACGTCCGCGCAACACCATCTGCCGATAGTCGGTCCGCTCGGCATTCACTCCCTCGGGCGCAATGTCCGGGCCGTGCACACACCGCCAGCCAGCCTCTTCAAACCAGCGGCTGCACTGTTCCTCGAGTTGATGTTCGTTCAGCATTTAGGTCGCATCAGAGTCTCGTCAATCGAACACAACCTGCCGACGCGACACCGCGATCGCAAGGCGAAGAATCTGTTCCAACATGCCGTGATCAGGCTTGCCATCGCTGGACAGCGGCGTGGGGTACCAGATCGGGCGCACCTTGAGGTGTAGGAGGCGGGCCTCCTTCTGGGCCTTCAATGCAGCGTCGTTGGGCTCGTTCAACACTGCAAAGTGATCCGGGATCTCGAAGGCGGCCTCGTCCACTATCCGTTGGAACAGCTCCAGGGTCTTGTCCTGTTCCAGGCTGCAGCCGATGAACAGGAGCGAATGGCTGATGAAGATCTGCCGCAGTGCTCTGGGGAGCTGGTTCTGGAACGCGAGCGGGTCACCGTAGGCCGCTTCGTACTGCGATCGAGTGAACACATGGGTGTTGGCTTGCCCGGCGTCTCCATGGAGCTTGAGAATGCACCGCTCGCCGCGTAGCAGCCGCTGCACGAAGTTGTTCCCAGCCTGGGTGCCGTGCATATAGCCATCCAGCGGCTGGCCGCGGTCACGAAACAGGTCCTCGATGACGGTGTCGAAGTTGGTGGTGACGATGCACCCTTTGGCCAGATCGGGGAGCAATTTGACCGGACCAACGATGGCACCCCGCTGGCGGAACTCGGTCTTAATAAAGTGCCGGACTTGATCGGCCGCCGCATCGTGGAACACCTGAGCGGCTTGCAAGTAGTCGTATTGCGACATCAACGGCTCGATGTCTTGCACACCCAAGCCCTGGAGCTTCAGCGCCATCTTGCGCAGTGCTTCTCGCCACATGGGATAGCCACAGGCCGCGGAGACGCCAGCACCCACAAAGGGTGCAACTCGCCCGCCTCGGATCGCGTCGACCAAGTCCAAGAACACCGCGCGTTGGTCCGAGTCGCGAATGAATCCGATGGCGCTCTCGTGCTCATCTGCTTGCCTCTTGCCCTCCCAATGGTCCAGTTCATCCAGATAGGCGTCACGCTCTGCCCAGTACAGCACGTCGCTGACCTTGACCACGTACTCGTGTTCAGGGTCTCTCAAGCTCTTGAGCACAACCGGGTCGGCTTGATCCAGCTGCTCATTGAAATCGGCCTTGGAGTTGTAAGCCGCCTGCAACGCTTCCTCGACCTTGTCGACGATGAGCTTGCTATCCCGGAGCTTCTGGATATCCATCAGTTCTCTCCCAGGCTCTCAACAGCAGCCGCAGCCGAATTGACCGTCAGTTCGCCCGATAGCAGTTTGGGCAGCAGCGCATTACGCATCTCAGCTAGCGCCCCAATCTGTCGGGCTCCGCACTCGACCCGTCGGAATAGTGGGTCTGTGATTGCCTGAAATGACGCCAGCAGTTCCGGGGCCGGTACCAGCACTTCCAATGATTCGATATGGCCCTTGGTGATGGCTTCGCGTGACGCCCCGGCGTTTAAGCCCAGGAGGAAACTCTTGGTCTCAGCCAGAAGCAAATGCTGATGCAGAAATCGAGGCGGCACGCCTGCCTTGGCCCGAATGATGGCCACATGCTGATTGACGCGTGCGGGCAGGGCATCAGGCAGCACGACGCAGGTGCGCAGGATGGACGCACCGGTGATGTTCAGGAGCACATCGCCTTCTTGCACGGTGACACCCTTGAGTTGGTTGGCCGCCTCATCCGTGATCCGTGCCAAGCCATCCCAGACAAACAGGCTGTCGTACACGTTCTGGCTGCGAATGAGCGCGACACCTTCGTCCTCGTATACCTCTTTACCTCCGCGCGGAGTTGCGCCGCTGCCGATCTTGTCGGTCAACTGTGCGAATGACTTTACGGACCAACCTGCAGGCGCATCACCGGGCGGCAATTGCGCCAGCTCATCCGGAAACAGCGCGGCGGTGTCGGCAAGCTGGCCATATTGCTCGGGGGGCAGCGCATCAAGTTCGTCGACGGGCCTGCCGCTGATGGCGCTCATCGTCGCGCGCAGCGGGTCGCGGCCTTCGGTCTTGGCGACGATCTTGGCTTTGACGGGGTCGAAATCCACAAACCACGACCTGAAGATGGCTTGGGCTATGGCTTCGAGGGTCTGATTGATACGGCGGTTGAGGGCAATTTTGGCTTCAACTTCGTCCAGTACTTGGGCCAGGAGAAGCCGTGTTTCGGAAGGCTGCGGGATCGAGAACGAAAGGAAGTCATCCCGACTCATCGACAAGTTCGTTGTGCCCATCGAACGCGAACGACAGTACTCTCGGTACTCTGGAGATCGCAGTACCCAATACAAGTAGGTCTTGTCGATCAAATCACTCTTGAAGATGAGTTTCACGGTGTCCTGAGTCATTCGACCTACAGCAACCGTGTCAGGTACGCGGGCGACCGAACCCAGCAAGTCACCAGATTGAGTAACGTCCTTCAGCGACACGTAGATGTCCCCGGGATATACCAACAACTTGGACGGACTATCGCCGCCGTATGTACGAAGTTTGTCCGAACGGAATCCACCGTCACGCTCAATTGACGCCAAACCGAGGAGAACAGGACCTGGCTGGTCCAAGAGTTCACTGCGGTAGGTGTTGCCTCGCTGAAGATCAACAAATTGACCGACGGTCGCTCGGCTCCAGTCAAAAACCATAGCCCAACCCCGCTAGATTCTTCTTGATCTCAACCTCCAGCTTCGCGCTCTCAGCGAACTGCCCCGCCAGCTGTGCCGTCAGCCGTGCCATCTTGTCGGCAAAGGCTTCGCCGTCGTCTTCTTGCTCTTCGGCGCCCACATAGCGACCTGGCGTCAGCACGTGTTCGTGCTTGCGGATGTCGTCCAGGCTGGCGGAGTAACAGAATCCCTTGATGTCTTCATACCCTTCGCCCTGCTGCCAAGCGTGGAAGGTGTCAGCGATCGTCTGGATGTCTTGCGCGGTGAAGTCGCGCAGCACGCGGTCCTTCATGTAGCCCATCTGGCGGGCGTCGATGAAGAGGAACTGTCGGCGTCGGTCACGCTTTCTCTTGCTGAGGTTGAAGCCGTTGGCCTTGTCGCGGGTAAGGAACCAGATGCAAGCCGGGATCTGGGTATTGGTGAACAGCTGACCAGGCAAGGCCACCATGCATTCCACGTAGTCATCTTCCACCAGCCGCTTGCGAATCTCGCCCTCGTTGTTGGTGTTGCTGCTCATCGAGCCATTGGCCAGCAGCAGGGCCATGCTGCCGGTGGACGCCAAGTGGTACAGCATGTGCTGCAGCCAGGCGAAGTTGGCGTTGCCCTGCGGCGGCGTGCATCCAGGCAGCCAGCGGGGGTCATTGGCCAGCTTCTCGCTCCACCACTCCTTCATGTTGAAGGGCGGGTTGGCCATCACGAAATCGGCCCGCAGGTCGGGGTGCAGGTCGTTCTGCAGCGTGTCGCCCGGGCCTCCACCAAAGTTGAAGTCGATGCCGCGGATGGCCATGTTCATGGCGGCCAGCTTCCAGGTGGTGGGGTTGCTCTCTTGCCCGTAGACACTGATCTGGCCGCTGGCCTTGTTTCCTTGGCCGTTGGTGCTCTTGCCGGCGTGCTCTTCAATGAAGTCTTCGCTTTGCACGAAGAAGCCTCCCGAGCCCATGGCAGGGTCGTACACCCGCCCCCTGAAGGGCTGCAGCATGTTAGTAGTCGCGCACCTCCTGCTCAGCCGCGACGTTTGCCTCGTAGTTCTCGGAGTAGTCCGCCGGATCCATGTAGTAGTCATGGGCCGGATCGCGGAATTGGGCGTCCAGTTCCTTCTGTCGCTCCTCGAACGCGTCAGACACGTACTTGAGGAACAGCAGACCGAGCGCGATGTGCTTGTAGACGGCTGCGTCCAGGTTAGACCGCAGCTTGTCCGCGGCAGTCCAGAGTTTTTTCTCGAGATCGTTGAAAAACTGTTGTTCGATTTGATTCATGGCTTGTGTTGAGGCTCCGCCGGCGTGTAGGAAGGCACGGCGTCGATCTGCCTAGAGAACGTTCTTGTAGGACTGTTCAATGATGCCGACCACATAGTCCAACTCGTCAGCGGACTTGAGGTAGACCCGGCGATCCATCGTCCAGTTGTAGCCCTCTGGGATCTTGTCGACCGCATTTTGAGGGTCCACGTAGTCGATCGGCCGCAAGTGGATCTTCAGCTGGTTCTTGCCGATGTGGACCTCGGCGAAATTGTTTGACACCTTGTAGGCGACATAGAAAGCGGTGGGTTTCTCGACGATGGTCTCGTCGAGGGCTAGAACCCGCTCGCGCAGTTGCTCGAAGAGTTCGCGTGTGGCTGGCGAGGCTTTGTTCAGCAGCAGATCGAAGGATGAGGGTGCGCTGGCATCGGCCTTGTCCTGGGGTGGCTTGGCGGAAGTTGCGGCGAGGACGGGCTCCTCAGGCAGGTTGATCGGCTCCAACGCGAAGACACCGTCCTCGTAGTAGCGGTAGCGCATCAGTTCGATGCGCAGAGGCACCACCTCCACCGTATCGATGTCGAACTTGCTGTACGACTCGGCAATGCAGATGACGCGGGGGTTGTGCCAGTCAAGTCTCAGGTGCTCCGCCGCGTGCGGCCCCAGCTTGTCGATCATCAGCTTCTCGAAGAAGCCCGGCTTCTGGGTCTTGAGCCACTTCAGGTAGGACAGCGCTTGGTTGATGACGTTGTCGTTCCTGTTGCGTTTGTACTCGATGATCACTGGCGCTCCCGTGCTATCTACCGCGAGAGTGTCGATTCGCCCGCCGAAGGTGGTCGGGTACTCCGTCGCCAGGAATCGAAGGTCCAGCACTTCTTGCAGATTGCTTTCCAGGAGCTGCTGAAGTGCCTTTTCCTTGTCCAGGGGAAGGACGTTGAGCTTCTTCAGCTTTCCAGCAGTGTTCTTGAAGATCGGCACAGGATGTCTCCTCAGCAATCTGGTAGGCAGTAGGTCACCCGGTTGCCGCTGACGTCGAAGACGCCGTTCTGCTGCAGGGTCTGAAGCAGTGAGCTGGCTTCTGATTCGTCCAGTTTCGGTTGAAACAACGCGGCGATCGAACCCTGCAACGTCTTCAAACTGGCTGGTCGCTGTGAGCCGCGTCGGACGAGGTATTCAATGATCGTCGACAGCCTTTCGTCTTCGGAGGTCGCTGCTGCCGGCGTCTTGACGATTGCGATGTCTTGCACGTTGACGCAGCGACTGGCATGGATCCCCTGGTGTTGCAAGTAGTCGATCAACGGATCCATACCCTTGTCAGCAGAGATCACGTGAAAGTAGGCGTCCGGCTCTTGTGTCGACAAGCGGCCGATGTAATAGGCGATGTGGAAGTCGAGCGCGTTGCGCCCGTTGCTGCTGATCTTGATGAACTTCGAGCCGTTATTCTTGGTGGCCAGTAGGTTGGCCAACTCGAAGCCGATCTTGGTCTGAGCCGCGCCGACGAAGACCAATACTTTGAAGACGTCTGCGGCCAACAATGAGGCCATGTCCGGTTGGACGTTCTCATAGTCGACCAGCACATAGTTGTTCTTCACGCTTGCCCCTGTTTTTTTGGACTGGTGGCCCCGCTGAGTTCCAGCGCCTGGAATCGCGGCGCCTCGTGCTGATCAGGCGCCTTAGCGCTTCTGGGCTTGTCGAAGCTTTGCCGCCAACTTCGAGATCACCAGTTCGGCCGCTACGCCGGTCCCTTGTGCCTTGGCTAGTTCGATTGCGGCGGCGGCGCGCCGCACGAATGGAGTGACAGCCGAGGGTTGTGAGTCCTGCTTCTCCGGCAGCATGGTCGTCCTCCTAGTCGTCATCGCTGAACCGGGCTGCCACTTCTTGCATGGTCGGCAAGCCGACCTTCTCGATGCGCATGCCGAGGCCAAGCGCCGAGAGCACCGCAAAGAGTGAAGACACGGTGACGTCGTCGCCGTCTTCCAGGCGATAGCTCACCTCGCGCACCTTGCCGGCGCGTTGGGCCAGTTCTTTCTTGCTCAGGCCAGCGGCTTCTCGCTGCGTTTTCAGCAGCCGGCCGAGTTCGTCGGGGAGGCGGATCGTGTCAGCCATGGCCTGCATGCTAGGCCGGTCTTGATCAGTTTGTCAGTTATGGCGTACACGGGTGGGCTATTTCGCTGCGGCAGAAAACGTGTCGGCATTCTTCGGGAAGTTCGCCACGGCGCCGGGGTGCCAGCTGCGCGGCTTCGCACGCCGGCTAGCGATAAACTGAACTCGACCTTCGGCCACGCCGTTGTCTCAGCTGCTTCATCTCTACGCCTCCGCCCCTGAGCCGCTTTGTCGCCAGGCCCTCGTCGGCGCGTGCATCGAAGCCACCATTTCGGTGCCCTGTCAGCCTGAGGGGCGTGGAGCAAGCCGATCGAACCACACAGGGATGAAAACCAGATGCTGACCTTGAGTCTCCAGAAGCCGGATGCGGCGCCCGTTCGCCGGCTCACGCTGTCGCTGAGCAAAGGTGCTCGCTTCAGCGTGAAGGTCGAGTGGGACTGCAAGGCCGATCACCAGGACGATGTCGATGTGCACGCGCTCGAAGCGGTGAACAGTGGCCATGGGGCCAAGGTGACGGCGCTGGAGGGCATCCTCTCGACCTACAACACGACCCGCATGTCGCGCACCGGGGCGCTGAAGACGAACCCGGATGGCTCGTTCGCCACGCCTTCGGGTGGGCTCTCGCACTCCGGCGACATCCGCGTGCAGGGCAGCCAGGCCGAGGTGTTGACAGTCGACGGCTCGAAGGTGCCGCCGGCCGTCAACGAGATCCCGCTCTTCGCCACGGTCCATAAGGCCGATCACGGCGAAGGGCATGAGGACGAGCATGACGACGATGACGAGGCCGCGTTCGCCGACATCGACATCTGCGTGGTCACGATCTCGGACGACTCGGGCCGGGTGCTCGGGAAGTACCAGCTGTCCGACGAGTTCGGCGAGTTCAACGTCGTGCAGCTCGGCACCGTGATGCTCGCCCCGAGCGGCGGTTGGGAATACGTGCCAGTCGGCGTCGGCTTCAAGGGCGATTTCAACGACGTGCTCGGCCACTTCTGCTGAGCGAGCGCGTGGCGCACAAGCCAGGGCCTCTGCGGCCGACCGTCGTGAAGCCGTCGGCGGCCGGTGCGCGCGGCAAGAAGACGGCGCCGCCCGCTTCTTCATCCGCCGTCGCACAGCCGACGGCCATCGACGGTGTGCGGCCCGAGCGGATCGAGGTGCATGTCGATGAGCTGCGAGCGCTGTCGGCCGATGCGTCCGAGCCGGTCTGCGATGAAGCCGCTCGCCTGCTGCAGGCGCTGACGGTCGCGATGCTCAGCCAGCGCCGAGCCGAGCGTTGGGGGCAAGAGGTTCAGCGGGCTTGCCAGGATGGTTTCAGCGGCGGCAGTGTCGCCCCGGTATCGGCACCGTTCATCGAACAGGCGCGCGCCGACCTGGCACGCATGACGGGCATCCTCGAGGCGATCGATTTGAAGGCGGTGTGCGCGCATGCCCAAGGGGGTTTGCTCGCGGGCCTGGCGAAGTCGGTCAACCGCAAGATCGACACGCCGGCGAAGCTGGCGGGTGCCTTGGACGAGCTTCGATCGCTGCTGCAGCGCATGCACGCAGGCGTGGGCCGCTTGCTGGCGCTGCAGGATGGGCTGCGCCAGCGGGCCGGCGCGTTCGAGCGGCGCCAGGTCGAGGTGGAGGCCGCTGCCTTGGCGGCGCTGTTCCTGTCGAACCGCCTGGCCGGGTCGTCGCCGACCCTCGCGCAGCGATTTGCCGAGCGCCACATGAGCCTCGGCGCCACCTTGGCGCAGACGAGGCAGGGTGACGGTGCCTACCGCACCCATGTCGCGCAACCCTTGCAGCTCATCGGCGCGATCCAGGGCGTGGCGTTGGTGAAGGTGCAGGGGCTCGTCACCGAGATGGCTTCGTTGCAGGCCCTGGCCAAGGCCGGGCGCGCTTTTCCCGCCGAGGCGCTCAACATGAGCTATCGGCTTCGAGACATCCTTCAACAGCTGAAGAACTAAAGGAATCGACATGACGCAACCCTTCAAGCTCGACCTGAACAAGTCGGCCACCACCTTCCGCCTGTCTCTGGACAAGGCCGGTGTGCCGCCCGAGATCCGCGCCGAGCTGCTCGTCGTGATGGACGTGTCGGGCTCGTTCGAACACGAGCACGAAGAAGGAACGACAGACATCCTGCTCGAGCGCTTCGTGCCGCTGGCCAAGGTGCTCGACCCGGACGGCAAGATCGACCTCGTCACCTTCAGCAACGGCAAGGACTCGGTGCAGCACCTGGGCACGATCGACGAGACGAACGTTCGCGGCTACATCGTCAACCACGTGGTCGACAAGGTGCGGGGCTGGAAGGGCGGCACCACCTACAGCTTCGCGCTGGAAGAGGCCTTGCGCATCTTCGGCTGGCTGCCATGCCACCGTGACCACGAGCCGGTGAAACCTCGCTTCTGGCAGCGCCTGCTCGGCCTGGCGCCCGATGCGCCGAAGTCGGCCCCGACGCACCGGCACGAGAAGAAGCGCTCGATCGTCTTGTTCGTCACCGACGGCGAAAACGACCCGGGCGACAGCTTCCGCGACAAGCAGCGCACCCGCGAGGTGCTGCTGACCTCGCAGCACCGCGGCGACGAGGTCTACTTCCTGTTCATCGGCGCCTGCGAGCATGAGGAGTTCGCGTTCGTCGAGGCGATCGCGAAGGAGTTCAAGAACACCGGGATCGTGATGGCGACGGACCCCGAGGCGTTCGTGAACCTGCCGGACGACGAGCTCATCGCCAAGCTGCTCGGGCGCGAACTGGTGGATTGGCTCAAGGCCTGATCAAGCGCTGAGGCCCGTCGAGCGGCCTTGCTTCATGCTGAAGCGCGACGGGGCGCTTCACGGGCCACCCCGCCCGAAACCCTGCCCTCGACATGTTTCGTGGTGCTGATGTCGAATCGGCGTCTGGCCGTTCGTCGTGGCGTTGAGTGCGCCGATGAACCCTTGCCGGACCTGATCGCCCATGACCACCGACCCTCTGTTGCTGGACCACCGCCGCCGCTGGCTCGCGCTGATTCTGTTGTGCCTGGGCGTGCTGATGATCGTGCTCGACACGACGATCGTGAACGTGGCGCTGCCGTCGATCCGCGCCGACCTGGCTTTCAGCGAGACCTCGCTGGTCTGGGTGGTCAACGCCTACATGCTGACCTTCGGCGGCTTTCTGCTGCTGGGCGGCCGGCTGGGTGACCTGTACGGCCATCGCCGCCTGTTCATTGCCGGCATCGTCGGCTTCACGCTCGCCTCGCTGGCGTGCGGCGTGGCGCCGACGCAGGTGGTGTTGATCGCGGCGCGTGCGGTGCAGGGCGTGGCCGGCGCGGTGGTGTCGGCGGTGGCCCTGTCGCTGATCATGAACCTGTTCACCGAGGCCGGTGAGCGCGCCAAGGCGATGGGCGTCTACGGTTTTGTCTGCGCCAGTGGCGGCAGCATCGGCGTGCTGCTGGGCGGCCTGCTGACCGGCACGCTGGGCTGGCGTGCGGTGTTCCTGGTCAACCTGCCGATCGGTGTGGCGGTGGTGGCGTTGTGCCTGCGCCTGCTGCCCGCGGGTGTGTCGGCCGCGCAGCGTGCCAAGCTGGATTGGGCCGGCGCCGGCAGCATCACGCTGTCGCTGATGCTGGCGGTCTATGCGGTGGTCAACGGCAACGCCGCCGGGTGGGCTTCGGCGCAGACGCTGGGGCTGCTGGGCCTCGCGGTAGCGTTGTTCGTGGCCTTCGTGTTGGTCGAGACGAAGGTCGCCGTGCCGCTGATGCCGCTCACGCTGTTCAAGCGCCGCAACGTGGCCACCGCCAACGTGGTGGGGGTGTTGTGGGCCGCGGCGATGTTCGCCTGGTTCTTTCTCTCGGCGCTGTACATGCAGCTGGTGCTGGGCTACAGCCCCTGGCAGGTAGGGCTGGGGTTCCTGCCGGCCAACCTGATCATGGCGGTGTTCTCGCTGGGCCTGTCGGCCCGCATCGTCATGAGGTGGGGCCTGCGCGGCCCGTTGGCGGTGGGCTTGTGGCTGGCTGCGGCGGGGCTGGCGCTGTTTGCGCGCGCGCCGGTGCAAGGCGATTTCGTGGTCGATGTGCTGACCGGCATGCTGCTGCTGGGCCTGGGTGGCGGCATCGCCTTCAACCCGGTGCTGCTGGCCGCGATGAGCGATGTGGACGCGGCCGACTCGGGCCTCGCGTCCGGCGTGGTCAACACGGCCTTCATGATGGGTGGTGCGCTCGGGCTGGCGGTGCTGGCCAGCGGCGCGGCGGCGCGCACCGCCGGCCTGCAGGCCGCCGGCGTGCCGCCTGTCGATGCGCTGAACCAGGGCTATCAGCTGGCGTTTGTGCTCGGCGCGGCGTTCGCCGCGCTGGCGGGTGGGCTGGGTGCGGCGTTCCTGCGCACGGGCCGGCTCGCGTCGTCTTCCTCGTCGTCACCCGCCACCCAACCCGAAGGAGAAGCTGCATGAGCTTGTATGTCGATGGATTCGTCATCCCGCTGCCGCTGGACAAGCTGGCCGACTACAAGCGCCTGGCCAAGAAGGCCGGCAAGGTGTGGATGGAACACGGCGCGTTGCAGTACACCGAGTGCGTGGCCGACGATGTGAAGCTGGGCAAGACGACCTCGTTTCCGCAGGCGGTGAAGCTGAAGGAGGGCGAGGTGGTGGTGTTCTCGTGGATCGTCTACAAGAACCGGCGCGAGCGCGACCGCATCAACAAGCTGGTGATGAGCGACCCGCGCCTGGCCGACATGATGAATCCGGCGGCGATGCCGTTCGACGGCAAGCGCATGTTCTGGGGCGGCTTCAAGACCATCGTCGAGCTCTGACATGCCGGTCGCGGCCGCATTGCAGCGGGCGCTGGGGGGCCCGTGGGTGGTGCAGGCGCTGGGCGCCAGCGGCTTTTGCAGCACCTGGCGCGCACGCGGCAACGCGCAGCTGTTCGTCAAGACGCTGCCGGCAGCCGACCTGGCGCGGCTGGACGCCGAGGCCGATGGCCTGCGCGCGCTGGCCGCGCAAGGTGGCATCGCCGTGCCGAAGGTGGCGTGGTGCGGTGTCGATGCGGCCTCGGGCCTGGCCGCGCTGGCGATGCAATGGCTGGACCTGCGCCCGCCGGACGAGGGCTTCGGCCAGCGCCTGGGTGAAGCGCTGGCGGCCTTGCATGCGGCGCGGCCCCGGGGCGACGGGCGCTTCGGCTGGGCGCGCGACAACTTCATCGGCGGCACGACGCAGCGCAACCGTTGGAGCGCGCGCGGCGGCCTCGACGGCTGGCTGGCCTTCTACCGCAGCGAGCGGCTCGAAGCGCTGCTGCCGCGCCTGCAATCGGCCGGTGCGCCGACCGAGCTGCTGCACGCCGTCGGCGCGCTCGAACAGGCCTTGCCGCGCTTCTTCGACGATGGCCACGTGCCGCGGCCGAGCCTGATCCACGGCGACCTGTGGAGCGGCAACTGGGGCATGCGCAAGGACGGTGTGCCGGTGGTCTTCGACCCTGCGGTGTCGGTGTCGGACGCCGAAGCCGAGGTCGCGATGATGGAGCTGTTCGGCACGCCGCCACCGGGCTTCTGGCCCGCGTGGCAGGCGGTGATGGGTGCGCACGCCGGTTATGCCCGGCGGCGTGGGCTGTACCAGCTGTACCACCTGCTGAACCACGCGCTGCTGTTCGGCGGGGCCTACGTCGGCCAGGCGACGATGCTGGCGCAGCGCTTGCTGCGCTGAGGCCGGACAGGGCTCGGCTCGGACCTCGGCTTAGACCTCTGCGAAGCGGCGCACCGCGATGCGGGTGGCCGAGTGCGCCACGGCGATCACCAGGCACATCGTCGCGAACGCGACCCAGGCGTAAGGCCACAGCAGCGGCAGGCCGAGCAGGATCAGGCCGTCGTTGCCGCCCGGGATCAGCAGGCTGCCCCAGCCCATCAGCAGGCCGCCACCCAGGCAGCGCAGCAGATCGGCCGGGCGCAATGGCCGCGCGCGCCACAGGCCGGCGCGCCGGCCGCCCCACACCGCGCCGCCGAGCAGGCAGCCGAACAAGGCCAGGCGCAAGCCGTGCTGCATCGCCATGCCACGCGCCAGCTCGGCCAGCGCGTCGGTGTAGGCCCAGGCGCCTTCGAGCAGCAGCAGCGCGAGAAAGGCCAGGCCGATCGACACGGTGGCCACGTGCGGCGTCCACCAGTGGCGCGCGGGCGCCGCGCGCTGTGGCCAGGCACGGGCCAGTCGCCACAGCACGAACACGACGAAGGCCGTGCCCAGCGCCAGCGGCGCCGCCCACAGGGGCGAGCCCGGCGGCAGCGGCTGGGGCCGCGCGCCGGCGAACAGCGGGCCGACGCTGAGGCAGCCGAGGTAGAAGCCCAGCGGCGTCGCCAGGTAGGCCCACTCGCCGTTGCCCAGCCGCGCGATCGCGCCGAACACGCAGGCCTGGTTGACATAGGCGCCCAGGCCGAGCAGCGCGGCGCCGAGCACCGTCCAGCCGCTGAGTGCGTAGGGCGCCGGCAGCATCGGCGCGGGCAGCGGCAGGGCGCGCAGCATCAGCAGGCCACCGGCGACCCAGCACGACGCTTCGAGCAGGCTGCGCAGGCGTGTGGCGCGGCGCTGGTCGATCAGCTCGTTGACGGCGGCGACGGTGCAGGTGGCGCCGCGCTGGATTGCCGCGCCCATCAGCAGCGCGCAGGCGCCGGCGCCCAGCGCCAGCAGCCATGCGACCCAGCTCATTGGAGCACCCTCGGGCCTGCGGCCCGCCCCTCCAAGAGGGAACGAGCCCCTACGGGCGGGCGGGCGGGGCTCATGCCGGCTGCAGGCTGTCGAGGCTGTGCTCGATCACGCCTTCGATCGGGTCGACCGGTGCGCGCCACGGTGCGCGCTCGATCATGCGGCGCGCATCGACCAGCCCGGCCGAGCGGCGCGCGTGCACGCCGGCGGCGGTGAAGTCGATGTCCTTGGTGTGGTCTTCGCCTTCGAGGCGCGGCGCCACTAAATGGGCCACGTGCATCGTCGTGCCGCAGCCCCAGGCGGCCAGGTCCTTGGCCTCTTGCTGGCGGGCCGCGGGCATCAGCTTGTGCATCTCGCGGATGATGTGGCGCAGGCGGTGGATCTGCTTTTGCCGTGCGATGTGGCTGTCGGCGCGGCTGGCGTACTGGATGTCCTTCTGCCGCCCCATCACCTGCCAGATCGACTCGGGCTGCGGTGCCGTCTGGTGCCAGACGTTGACGGCGAAGATCAGCGCGTCGCGGCGCGGGTTGTCGTCGAGCACGGCCTCGATCGGCGTGTTCGAGTACAGGCCGCCGTCCCAATACGCTTCGCCGTCGATGCGCACGGCCGGGAAGGCCGGCGGCAACGCGCCCGAGGCCATGATGTGCTCGAGCCCGACCGTCTCCTGGCGGGTGTCGAAATAGCGCATCTGGCCGCTGCAGACATTGACCGCACCCACCGTCAGCCGCATGCCGCCGTCTTGCAGCTGGTCGAAGTCGACCAGCTCGCGCAGTGTGCGGCGCAGCGGCTCGGTGCTGTAGTAGGCCGCCTGGTCGACGCCCAGCGCGGCCTGGGTGCCGCGCAGCGCGCCGAGGTTGGGCTCGAAGAACGCCGGGATGCCGCGCATCACCGTGGTCATGTTGGCCAGCAGGTTGCCCATGCCCAGCCAGTCGAGCGGGCCGGCCAGCGACGACTGCTGCTCGACATGCCGCCAGAAGGCGTTCAGCCGCTGCAGCCGCTGCTCTCGCGGGCTGCCGGCGATCAGCGCCGCGTTGATCGCGCCGATCGAGGTGCCGATGACCCAGTCGGGCTCGATGCCGGCTTCGTGCAGCGCCTCGTAGACGCCGACCTGGTAGGCGCCGAGCGCGCCGCCGCCTTGCAGCACCAGCACCACCTGGCCGGGCCGTTCGTGGCCGTTCAGCGGTGACGCGGGCGGGGTCTTGTTGGAGGGTCGATGGGAGGGCATGGTGGGTCTCGGCGGGCAGCGGTCTGGTGGGTCGGTCGAAGCGCGGCGCGGCTTACATGTGTTCCATCATCGTGGCGGGCTTGCCGTCGTTGACGATGTCGGCGATGGTCAGCTCCACCGGCTGGCTGGTGGAGTTCTTCCACCAGTGCTGGGTGCCCAGGAACTCGCGCGAGATGTCGCCGGCCTTGTGCAGGATCGGCACCGCGCACTTGCTGGAGTTCTCGTAGATCTCGCCGCTGTTGACCATGATCAGCGCCGGCCGGTCCTGGTGGCTGTGCAGCGGCACGACGCCGCCCGGGGCGATGGTCATGTGGCGCAGCCGCAGGCGGCGGTGCTCAAGCTTGACGTTCTCTTGCGCCAGGTCGACCGACGACAGCTCGGTGTCGACCACGCCCATCGGCATGGTCGCGGCGCCGGCCAGCGCGTTGGGCATCACCTGGTTGGCCGGGCATTCGCCGGCATGGGCGCCGGTGGTGGCCAGCGACGCGGCCATCGCCGCCAGCGCGGCGACGATGTGGGCCCAGCGGGACGAACGGGTGCGGATGATCGAGCGGTTCTTCATGGGTTTCTCCTTCGGTACTTTGGATGGGGGACTGATGGGGTGGCCGGTGGGCCGGTGATTCACTGCGCCGTCCAGCCGCCTTCGATCGGCAGCACGGCGCCGGTGATGGACGCGGCATCGTCGGAACACAGGAACGCGGTCAACGCGGCCACTTGTTCGACGGTGACGAATCGCTTGGTCGGCTGCGCGGCGAGCAGCACGTCGCGGATCACCTCTTGCTCGGTGATGCCACGGGCCTTGGCGGTGTCGGGGATCTGCTGCTCGACCAGCGGCGTCAGCACATAACCCGGGCAGACCGCGTTGACGGTGATGCCGGCCTCGGCCAGTTCGAGCGCCACGGTCTTGGTGAAGCCGGCCACGCCGTGCTTGGCGGCCACGTAGGCCGACTTGTATTTGCTGGCCACCAGCGCGTGCGCCGACGCCACGTTGACGATGCGGCCCCAGCCCTTGCGTTTCATCGCCGGCACGGCCAAGCGCACGGTGTGGAAGGTGGCGCTGAGGTTGATCGCGAGGATCGCGTACCAGCGCTCGACCGGGAACTCGTCGACCGGCGCCACGTGCTGGATGCCGGCGTTGTTGACCAGCAGGTCGATCGCGCCGAACTCGGCGATCGCGCGGCCCATCATGCGTTCGATCTGCTCGGGCTGGCTCATGTCGGCGCCGTCGTAGCGCACCTGCACGTCGTGCACCTCGCTCAGCTCGTGGCGCAGGCGCTCGATCTCGCGGCTGTCGCCGAAGCCGTTGAGCACGACGTTGGCGCCTTGCGCCGCGAGCGTGCGGGCGATGCCCAGGCCGATGCCGGACGTGGAGCCGGTGACCAGCGCGGTCTTGCCGATGAACATGGGGGGTCTCCTAGGAACGGGGTGAGAGGGAAGAGGGGGCGGGGCCGCGTTCGGCCTCGGCGGTGCGGGTGAAGCGCAGGTGCGTGATGTCGAGCGGGAAGAACAGGCCCCAGGTCCACTCGACCCAGATGCGCAGCTTTCGGCCCAGCGTGGGCATGCGCAGCAGGTAGTAGCCGCGCCACAGCAGCCAGGCCGGCAGGCCGGTCAGCGGCAGGCCGAAGACCTGCGCCACCCCCTTGAGGTGGCCGGTGGTGGCCATCATTCCGCGCGCGGCATAGGCGAACGGCCGCGTCGGCTCGCCGCGCAACAGGCGCAGCAGGTTGTTGGCCAGCTGCCGCGCCTGGGCGACGGCGAACTGCGCGGTCGGCGGGCAGATGCGGCCATCGAGCGCGTTAGGCACCGCGGCGCAATCCCCCAGCGCCCACAGCCCCGGCGCACCATCGACCCGGCCGTCGGCTTGGGTGGTGATGCGGCCGCGCACGGTGGGCAGCGCCAGCCGCGCCACCAGCGGGTTGGGCTGGGTGCCGATGGTGCAGACCACGGTGGCGCTGGCCAGGTGCTCACCATCGGCCAGCTCGACGCCGTCGACATGCACCTGGCTGACGCGCGCGCCGCAGCGCACCTGCACGCCGCGCCTGGCCAGCGAGCGGGCCGCCGCCTCGCCCAGCGTGGCCGGCAGCTCGGGCAGCAGGCGCTCGCCGTCGTGCAGCAGGCTGACGCGCAGCAGCGATTCGCGCGCCTTCGGGTAGTGGCGGCGCGCGCTGTGCAGGAAGTCGGCGATCGCGCCGGCCACCTCGACCCCCGAGAAGCCGCCGCCGACCACCACCACGTGGCCCAGGGCCTGGCGCTGCGCCGGGTCGTAGGCCAGCTCGATGCGGGCCAGCGCCTGCAGCACGCGGTTGCGGATGTGCATCGCGTCGCCCACCAGCTTCAGCGGCAGCGCGTGCTCGGCCATGCCGGGCAGCAGGTCGAGCCGGGCGCGTTGGCCGACCGCCAGCACCAACTGGTCGTAGGCGAATTCGACCGGCCCGGCCAGCGTGTCGCAGACCAGGTGGCGTGCGCCGGTGTCGACCGTGCGCACGGCCCCCATCACGAAGCGCACGCCGGGCAGCATCTCGCGGATCGGGGCCACCACGTGCTCGGGGAACACGCCCGCGCCCACCACCTCGGGCAGCATCGGGTTGAAGGTGGTGTAGCTCTCTTCGCTGATCAGCAGCAGCTGCCAGCCGGGCGGCAGGCGGCCGGACAGCGCCTTGGCCAGCGTGGTGCCGGCAAAGCCGCCGCCGACGATGGCGAGGGTGCGGGGTGGGGTGGGCGGGGTGGTCATGGCGGCTCGGTGTGGAATGGCCGCCAGTGTCTGGATTGCCGCTTCTGCCGTGAAATCGCATCAATTCATCGGCCCATGTGCGGTGGTTATCGCCGCCGGTGTAAGGACGCAGGGCCCTGGCGCGACTGCCGCGGATGGAGCTCTACCAGATCCGCTACTTCCTGGCCGTGGCCGAGACGCTGAACTTCACCCGCGCGTCCGAGCGCGCGTTCGTCTCGCAGCCGGCGCTGACCAAGGCGATCCAGCGGCTCGAAGAGGCCATCGGCGGCCGCCTGTTCGACCGCACCAAGAGCTCGGTCCAGCTGACCGAGCTGGGCCGCGCGATGCTGCCGAACTTCCGCCAGATCTTCGACACCGCGCAGGCCACGCGAGAGCAGGCGCGGCGCCTGACGCGCGAGCAGCACGAGGTGGTGAAGGTGGGCGTGATGTGCACGATCGACTTTCACCAGGTGCTGCCCGGCTTCATCGAGAGCCAGGACCGGCACGCGATCGAGCTGAGCTTTCGCGAGGGCAACCTCGAGGCGCTGACCGACGAACTGGACCGCGGCGAGGTCGACCTGGGCATCATGTGCAGCCCTTACGAAACGCCGCGCCGTTTCAAGGCCACGCCGCTGTTTCGCGAGGACTACGTGGTGGCGATCGGCGACGACCACCGCTTCGGCGGCCGCGCGACGATCGAGATGGCCGAGCTTGACCGCGAGCGCTACTGCGAACGCACCTACTGCGAGTTTTCGAGCTACATCGAGCGCCTGCTCGACGAGCGCAACGTGCGGCTCGAGGTGGTGCAGCAGTCGCACCGCGAAGACTGGATCCAGGCCTTCGTGCGCTCGAACTTCGGCGTGGCGTTCATGCCGCAGTCGATCGCCGATGCGGCGGGGCTGGCGCACGTGCGCACGGCCGATTGCCCGATCGTGCGCGAGGTCAAGGTGCTGGTGCAGGCCGAGCGGCCGGTGAGCCCGGCACAGCAGGCGGTGATCGATTCACTCGCTGGTCACACCTGGCCGCTGCAAGCGGTCAGCTGATCAGGTCTGGCCGCTGCGGCTGACGATGTGATCCGGCGTCAGCTGGCCACGCGCAGCGGCACGCGGCGCGCGCCGAAGCCGCGCGTGAAGCGGCTGAAGCGGCCGGCGATCACGGTGCCGCAGTGGGGGCAGGTGCCGCGCTCGTCGAGCTCGCAGCGCAGCACGTCGTACCAGTCACGCTCGATCAACGCCGCGTGGCAGCCGGGGCAGAAGGTGGTGCCGCCGGTGCGGTCGTGCACGTTGCCGGTGTAGACGTGGTGCAGCCCCTGCGCCAGCGCGATGGCGCGGGCGCGGGTCAGCGTGGCGGTGGGCGTGGGCGCCACGTCGGTCATCTTGTAGTCGGGGTGGAAGGCGGTGAAGTGCAGCGGCACGTCGGGGCCCAGGTGCTCGGCGATCCAGCGGCTCATCGCTTCGAGTTCCTCGCTCGAATCGTTCAGCCCGGGGATCAGCAGTGTGGTGATCTCGAACCAGCAGCCGGTCTCGTGCTTCAGGTACTGCAGCGTGTCGAGCACCGGTGCGAGGTGGGCGCCGGTCTGCTGGAAATAGAAGTCTTCGGTGAAGCCCTTCAGGTCGACGTTGGCGGCGTCCATGTGGGCGTAGAACTCGCGCCGCGGCTCGGCGTGGATGTAGCCCGCCGTCACTGCGACGGTGGCCACGCCGCGCGCGTGGCAGGCCTGGGCCACGTCGATCGCGTACTCGGCAAAGATCACCGGGTCGTTGTAGGTGAAGGCCACGCTCTTGCAGCCGGTCTCGGCCGCGACCTCGGCAATGCGCTCGGGCGAGGCGGCGTCCATCAGCCGGTCCATCTCGCGGCTTTTCGAGATGTCCCAGTTCTGGCAGAACTTGCAGGCCAGGTTGCAGCCGGCGGTGCCGAACGAGAACACGCTGGAGCCGGGGTGAAAGTGGTTCAGCGGTTTCTTCTCGATCGGGTCGATGCAAAAGCCCGAGCTGCGGCCGTAGGTGGTGAGCACCATCGCATCGCCGACGCGCTGGCGCACGAAGCACAGGCCGCGCTGGCCTTCGTGCAGGCGGCAGTCGCGCGGGCACAGGTCGCACTGGATGCGGCCATCGTCGAGCCGGTGCCACCAGCGGCCCGGGTGGGTGGCTTCGGGCACGGTGTCGGGCTTCATGCGCGGCCCTCGAAGTAGCGCACCTCGAAGCGTTCGAGGCGCAGGTCGTCGGCCCAGAAGTGGCTGCGCAGGCCGGCCTTGTGTTTCAGTGCCTCGAGAAAGGCGCCGGGCGTCGGCAACTGGTCCCAGACCTGCGGCAGCAGCACCGCGCGGTGGTGGCGCCAGCTCAGCACCAGGCCGTCGGTGCCTGGGCGCATGGCGGCCAGGGCTTCGGCCTCGTCGCGCGCCGGCAGCGGCTGCAAGGGGCTGAGCAGCGAGACCTCGACCCGCAGGCCGGGCCATTCGTCGGCCGCCAGCGGCGGGAAGCGGCTGTCGTGGAAAGCCGCGGCGAGGGCGTTGGCACGCAGCGCCTCGCGCAGCGTCTGCTCGGTGTCGAGCCGGCCCACGCAGCCGCGCAGGTCGCCGTCGGCGCTGTGCAGGCTGACAAAGCAGGCCAGCGGGGTGTCGAGCGCCGGGTGCGGCGGCTCGGCGATCGGCGGCTCGCCCAGCGCCTGGGCGATCGCGTTGCGGGCGACCGCGAAGGCCGCGGCGCCGAGGGCGTGGTCGACGTCGGCCGCGGCGTTGTCGGCGCGCGCTGGCTCGGGGTCGGGTGGGGCGTCGAACGCCAGCGCCGCGTAGCCGACGACGCGGCGGCGGTCGCCGGCGGTGTCGCCCGAGTTGCGCAGGTCGAGCAGGCGCGGGCGCAGGCCGTGGTGGCGGGCCACGCGCAGTGCGCCGTTGAGCGCGCGGGCGCCGCAGGCCTCGTCGGGCTCCAGCGTGCCGTCCTGCGCCAACAGGCGCTCGACGGTGGCTTCGTCGCAGCGGCGCGCGTCGTCGTAGCGCAGGTAGTGCGACAGGTCGCTGCTGATCAGCACCAGCGTCTCGTCGCCGCCCCACAGGCGCTCCAGCACCTCGGCCACCTCGGCCGGGCGGGCGTCGCCGACGACCAGCGGCACCAGCGCAAAGTCGTGGCCCAGCACCTGTTGCAAGAAGGGCAACTGCACCTCGAGCGAATGCTCTTGCGCGTGGGCGAGGTTGCTGCGCTCAACCTGCGGCAGATCGTCCAGGCGGGCCAGCGCGGCGGTGTCCAGCGGCACGGCGCCGAGCGGGCTGTCGAAGGCGGTGATGCCGGCGGCCGGGGCTGCCAGGCCGCGCACCGGCACCCGGTGGGCCGGGCCCAGCAGCACGACGCGGCGGATGCGCCCGTGCCGCGCGGCGGCGGCCAGCGTGGCGTAGGCGCTGGCGGCGACCGGGCCGGAGTAGACCGTGCCCGCATGCGGCACCACCAGCAGCTTGGGCGGGCGACCGCTCGGGTCGGGCAGCGCCGGCCGGGCCAAAGCGAAGCACCGCGCGATCTCGTCGCGCAAGGCCTGTGGCTCGGCCGGGTAGAACGAACCGGCCACGGCGGGAAGGCGGGTCGTGGGCATGGGCGCAGCGGCTTCAGTCTGGTCAGTGTGTCGCGCACGCCGGAAGTTCAGTTTGTTGCGCGTCAAAGCATCACGCGGCAGCGGGGATTCGCGGCGCCGTGTCGGCGGCGGCGGCCGTGGCCGCGTTGGGGCTTGACCATGGGCACGATGCCCGCGCCGGCGCCCGGGTCGGCCGGCGGACACGCGATACTGCCCCGACCGAGCCCGTGCCCCGACGCCCCACCGTGTTCCGACGCCTGCCCTGCCTGATCCTGCCCGCCGTGTGCCTGACCACCGCGCCTGCCCACGCGGCGGGCACGGATGCCGATGCCCTGTTCTTCAAGCGCGCGGCGTCGTGCGTGGCGGTGCTGGAGCGCGACGCGACCGAGATGGCCGGCCGCTACAAGGCCGGCGACCGCAGCGTCAAACCGGCCCTGGTGCGCCTGACCGAGCAGGGTTTCACGTTCATCGGCAAGGCCTACCTGCGCGGCCTGCGCAAGCCCGAGGCCGACCGCTTGATCGACGAGGCGCACGCGGCGCAGAAGGCGATGCCGGCCGACGCGCTGGGGCAGCTGTCGGCCGGTTGCCGGGCCGAAGGCGCCAAGCTCTACGCCGACGCCAACGGCTTCGAGCAAATGGTGGTGTCGAACCGCGCCAAGGCCCGGGTCGACAAGCTCCTGGCGCCGAAGAAGCCGGGCTGAGGCGCCCGGCTCCGGGTTTCAGTTCACGACGAAGACCACCGCGGTGCGGGCGGGCACGGTGACCGTGCCGGTGCCGGCGTCGAAGCTCGCTTCGGCCGCGCGCTTGTCGGCGGCGTTGGGCGACTGGTGCACCGGGTGCAGCTGGAAGGCCTGGCCCTTCAGTGCGTCGGCCGAGACGCTGTGCGCGACCTTGTCGACGTTGACGAAGTAGGCGAGCTTCTGGAAGTTGGCGCCGGCGTAGCCGCTGCCGTTGAGCAGTGCGGCGAGCACCGTGGCCTCCTGGCCCGAGCCGGTGTTCAAGAAGGTGAGGCGGGCCTTGATGTCGTCGGCCGTGCGCAGGCGCAGCAGCGTCGAGCTCTGGCGGATCTTCAGCAGGTCGCGGAAGACGTCGCGCGTCCAGCCGATCTCGTCGCTCGTCGGCTTGATCAGCGGGTTGGCCAGGCGCGGCTGGATCATCGACCACTCGTTGCCGTTGTCGCGCTGCATCGGCAGGCCGACGCCGAAGTTGTTGTCGGTGTAGCTCCAGTCGAGCTTGTTGAACCAGTCGCCCGAGTCGTAGCTGTTGCGGTCCATCGACTTGCTGCGCTCGGTGTCGACGCCGGCGTGGAAGTACGCGACACCTTGGGCGAAGGTGTTCAGCGCCGCGCCCAGCATCTGCACGCGGGCCCGGTCTTGCTTGCTGGTGGCCAGCGGCAGGCGGTAGGCGTTGATGTCGAAGAAGGTCTGGTTGTCGTGGTTCTCGAAGTAGTTCACCACCTCGGCCGGGTCGATCACCCAGCCGGCCGGGATGCCGCCGACGTTGATCTGCTCGAGCGGCAGCGTGGCGTCCCAGTGGGTGGTCAGCGGGTAGCTGCGGATCGAGCCGGCCAAGGCCGCCTTGATCACGTCGCCCTGCCACATCAGGTCGGTCTTCGAGCGGCCGCCGCCCAAGTCGTTGGGGTCGTACCAGAGGCCGTTCACATAACCTTGCGACGAGACGAGGCTGGTGCCCGAATCGCAGCAGCCGCCGCCGCGCACCGCGTCGCGGATCAGCGGGTTGAAGCTGCCGATGCCGCTGCCGTTGAGCGACAGCATCTCGGCCTGCACGAAGCGCTGGCCGTTGGCCACTTCGCCGAAGTTCCAGCCTTCGCCCAGCAGCTGCACGTCGCGGCCGGCGGCGGCCTTGACCTTGGCCTTCAGCTCTTCCATCACGCTGCGCGGCTGGTGCCCCATGATGTCGAAGCGGAACGAGCTGACGTGGTAGTCGCGGGCCCAGGTGATGACCGAGTCGATCATCAGCTTGCCCATCATGTGGTTCTCGGTCGCGGTGTTTTCGCAGCAGGTCGAGTGCTCGATGTTGCCGGCCGCGTCGAGCCGGTGGTAGTAGCCCGGCACGACCTTGTCGAGCACCGAGTGGTCGTTCTGGCCCGACGCGCTGGTGTGGTTGTAGACCACGTCCATGCCCACGCGCAGCCCGGCCGCGTTGAGCGCCTTGACCATGCGGCGGAACTCGATGATGCGGGTCGCGCCGTTGGTGACCGCGCTGGCGAACGAGCCTTCGGGCGCGGTGAAGTGGTAGGGGTCGTAGCCCCAGTTGAAGCAGTCGCTGCCAGCGGTGGCGGCCACGGTGGCCTGCTGGTCGGGTGAGTCGGGGGCGCCGCTGGGCGTGGGCGTGACGCAGCCCTTCTCGGGCACGCTGGCCAGGTCGAACGAGGGCAGCAGGTGCACGTCGGTCAGGCCGGCGGCGGCGAGCGCCTTCAGGTGCTTCATGCCGTTCGAGTGGCTGTCGGTGAAGGCCAGGTACTTGCCGCGGTGGGCCGCGGGCACCGTCGAGTCGTTGGCCGAGAAGTCGCGCACGTGCAGCTCGTAGATCGACATGTCGGGCGACACGCTGACCGTCTCGGGCGGGTGGCTGGCGTCCCAGCCGGCGGGCTTGAAGCGCTCGCTGTTCAGGTCGGCCACGTAGCTGCGGCGGCTGTCGCCCGACAGGCTGAGCGAATACGGGTCGGTGACGAGGTTGCGCACCACGCCGACGCCGCGCGCGAACACGCGCACGCCGAAGCGGTAGTAGGCGCTCGACAGGTCGCCAGGCTTGGTCAGGCTCCACACGCCGGTGGTGGGGTCGAAGCTCATCGCGTCGGCGCTGAGCGCGGGGTCGGCGCCGTTGGGGTACAGGTACAGCGCGACCTGCTGGGCCGTGGGCGCCCAGAGCTTGAAGGTGGTCGCGCCGTGGGCCACGGTGGCGCCGAGGTCGGGCACCGCGTAGGCCGCGGCGTAGAGGTCGTCGAGCGCGCCGGCGAGCTGGCCGGTGGTGGCGTTCTGCACCTTGCCGTTCGCGTCTTCTTGCACCAGCACCAGCTGTTTCGTGTGCAGCGAGGGCAGCAGCGCGAGGTCGGCGTCGCGCACCGAGAAGACCGAGCCGTTGCCGACGTACTTGAAGCGCAGCGCTGCGTCGGGCGGCACCTGGCCGCTGAAGGCGTCGAGCGTGATGAAACCATCGGCGCCGCTCACGGCCTGGTCTTTCGCGACCACGATCTGGCCGGTGGCCGAGTGATAGAGCTTGACCACGCCGGCGGTGTTGACGCGCGGCCACTTGATCAGCTGTTTGGTCAGCCACACGGCGCGCGCGTCGGCGGTCGACACCGAGCGCAGGTCGGGCGGGGCGATGTAGATCGTCGCGTCTTGCTCGATCAGCCAGATCTGGCCGACCTGGTTGGCGATGTTCAGCCCCGCGTAGTCCACATGGATGTTGTTCGGCCGGCCGTCCTTGTCGTTCTGGTTCGGGGCCATGCCGTGGATGATGAATTCCAACGACGTCTTGCTTGAATCATTTTTCGGGTTGATGACCGGGATGTCGAACACCACCTCGCCGCTGCCCAGCGTGTAGCCCGGCATCAGGTTGAAGGCGACGGGGGCGTCCCAGTTCTCGATCGCCACGCCGGGCAGGCGTGAGGCGTCGAGCCCGCTGCCGTTCCACAGGTGCAAGCCCCAGGCGGCGTAGTCGTTCGCGTAGCGCAGGTAGTGCACGCGCACGGTGGTGAGATCTGGCGGGCCGCTGTCGAACGGGTTCTTCAGGTAGGTGGTCGCGTCGTTCTCGATACGCCAGATCTCGTTGGCCGCGCCCTGCACCAGCTGGTAGTTCTGGTCGGCGCCGCCGTGGTCCTTGGTGTCGCCTTTGTGGAAGAGGTAGCCGACGTTGCCGGAGTCGGCGACCAGCGGCACGTCGTAGACGTTGCCGAAGCTGTCGCTGCCGCTGGCGTTCCAGCCGTTGTTCCAGCCCGGGTCTTGCGCGGCGCCCCAGGTGTGGATCTGCCAGCCGTCGTAGTCGGCGGCGGCGCGGTGGTAGTGCACCTTCAGCGTGGTGGCGGCGGTGGCGGCCTGCGCGCTGCGGCGCGCGTCGGGCACGGCGACCAGCACCGCTTGCGCCTCGGCGCTGTTGGCCGCGGCCAGGCTCGCATCGTCGGCCGGCGCCTCGCCGGACCCGCCGCACGCAGCGACCAATGCCACCACGCCGGCCATCGCCACCTGCCGCGTCTTGCGCAGCCAACCCCACCACATCGCATCCATGTCGATCTCCAAGACGAACGACGGACCGGCCCCTGGGCTGGGGCCGGTTCGAACAGGCGCGATGCTAGTGAAGTAAAACTACATTGACGACTTGGGATTTACCCGGCGAGTTTTGTGTAGTTTTGCTGTAGTTGTGCTGAGATCGGCAATGATTGTGTAGTCAGAGTACATCAGCGCGGCGCTGGTGTTGACGCGACGCGGCGCGATTCGATGCCGTAGAAGATCAGGTTGGCCAAGCCGAAGCCCACCGGGATCAGCGCCCAGGTCGCGCTTTCGATGCTGCTGTTGAGCGCCATCGCGATGCCAATGCCCAGGCCGACCAGCAGCCAGATCAGGCCGCGCCGCAGGTAGTCGGCAGTGCCCAGCGTGCGCGCTTCGCGCGCGCCGTTGCCGAAGATGGCATCGGGCAGCGGCGGGACCTCCATGCCCCGCTCGATCGCCAGCAGGCGCTCCTTGTGGTGCAGTTCGAAGATGTCGCGCTTCTTGCGGTAGTCGATCCACAGGGCCAGCATGCCGATGCCGACGCCCATGACAATGCCGACGATGGGAATCATGAAGGGCATGATGTTCTTGAGTTCGGCGATGTCGTGCATGAGGTCCTCGGTGGCTGTTGATGGGCTGGGTTCCGTCTTGATACCGCCGGGTTCGCCGCGAGGTTTCAGCCGGCCCGCGAAATATTCTTTGAACAGGTTTGAAACCGTGGCCGGGTGGGCGGGGTACCAAGGCCCATGCCCCTGGATGCGCCACCTCAGCTGATGAACTTGCCGCTGAACTCGGACGCCAGCGCGGCCGCGCGGCGCGACCGGGACATCGTCGAGTTGCTGGCGGCCGGCGCCGCCGAGGCCGCCTTCGAGCGGCTGGCCGCGCGCTACTCGCCGAAGGTCTACCGGTTGTGCCTGGCGATGCTGCGTGAACCGGCGCGGGCCGAAGAGGCGGCACAAGACAGCCTGCTGCGTGCCTGGCGGGCGCTGGCGGGGTATCGGCCCGCGGCCGGTGCCTTGTCGACCTGGCTGTATGCGATCACCCGCAACCGTTGCCTGACGCTGATCGAACGCAGCGGGCCGATCACAGCGTCGCTGGCCGATGAGGCGGTGCAGGCTGAAGCCACCGAGATCGCCGCGGCCGCCGAACCCGCGGGCGCCGATGCTTACCCGCTGCTGCGCCGCCTGATCGACGCGCTGCCCGAGGCGCAGCGCCTGGCGCTGACGCTGTACTACTACGAAGAGCGCGCGGTGGCCGAAGCCGCGGCGATGCTGGGCCTGCCCGAGGCGACCGTGAAGACCCATTTGCACCGCGGCCGGCAGGCGCTGCGGGCGCGGCTGGCCGAGCAAGGCCTGGCCGACCCGGCGATGTGGCTGTGAGCCTGGAGATGCCGACATGAACCCGAACCCCGCCGACCCCGTGTTCGACCCGCCGCCCGACCCGGCGCTGGATGATGCGCTGAGCCGGGCGTTGCCACCGCCGGCGTTGCCGGCCGGCTTTCACGCCCGGTTGCAGGCGGCGATGGTCGCTGAGGCTGCGCACGACCTGGCGCAGCAGCGCCGCGAACTGGAAGAAGAGCACGCACGCCGGCTGGCCGCGTTGGAGCGGGGCTATGTGCGCCTGAAGCGTGACACGCTGGCGACGGTGATCGCGGCAGCGTTCACCGCCGGCGCCGTGGTGCAGTGGGGCGTGCCTTGGTTGCACGCGACGCTGGGCATCGACCTGTCGTCCCTGGTGCCGCTGCTGGCGCTGGTCATTGGCTTGGCGGTGGGCGCTGGCGTGTGGGTCGAGCGTTTCGGATTCCCACGCGCCTGGCTGCGGCGCCTGCTCGGCTGAGGCGCAGGGCCGGCGGCGTCAGTCCAAGGGCCAGGGCAGCTCGCGCGGCAGCCGCAGCGGCGCGGTCAGGCCGGTGGGCGCGGCGGCGCCGCCGGCATCGACACCGCGCCACCACGGCGTGACGCTGTCGACCCGGCTCGGCTCGACCGGCTCGCCCAGCCTGGGCATCACCAGCGGCACCTGCAGCGCGGCGGCGTGGGCGATCAGCGTCTCGGCGGGTTCGTCCCACGGGTGCAGCGCGAGCGCGAAGGTACCCCAGTGGATCGGCAGGAACGGCCCGCCGCCGAGCAGTTGCCAGGCCTTCAGCGCGTTCTCGGGGCCAAGGTGGATGTCGCCCCACGAGGGGTGGAACGCACCGACCTCGAGCATGATCAGGTCGAAGGGGCCGAGCCGGTCGCGGATGGCTTCGTACTCGGTCGTCAGGCCGGTGTCGCCGCTGAAGAAGACGCGGTGTTTCGCGCTGCGGATCACCATCGACGACCACAGCGTCGCGTTGCGGTCTTTCAACCCGCGGCCGGAGAAATGCTGCGACGGTGCGGCGACGATGTCGAGCTCGCCGCCGGGCAGCGTGAAGCTTTCCCACCAGTCCAGCTCGGTGATGCGCGAGGCCGGCACGCCCCAGGCTTCGAGGTGTGCACCGACGCCGAGCGAGGTGACGATCGGCACCGGCGTGTGGCGCGCGAGCGCGACGACGGTGGGGTAGTCGAGGTGGTCGTAGTGGTCGTGCGAGATCACCACCACGTCGGGCAGCGGCAGCGTCTTCAGCTTGATCGGCACCGGCTGGAACCGCTTGGGGCCGGCAAAGCGCAGCGGCGAGGCGCGCGGGCCCCAGACCGGGTCGGTCAGGACCTTGTAGCCATCGATCTCGACCAGCACCGTCGAGTGGCCGAGCCAGGTGGCGCGCAGGCCGGTGTCGGCCGGCTGTTGCCACAGCGGCAGCGGGTTGACGGTGGGCAGCGGCTGGCTGGGCGCGCGGCGGGCGCCGCCGCACAGGAAGTCGCTCAGGCTCGGGCGGGGGCCGCTGGTGTCGCGCAGGCCGGGCAGCATCGGGTGGCGGTTGCGGAAGCCGCCGCCGCGTTCACCGTCTTGCCACAGCGGCGAGGCGCGCATGCGTTCCAGGCGCAGGCCGCCGCTGCGGTCTGCCCGTTGGCCGAAGGTCTTCATCTGCGGGTGCCTTCCAATCGGGATCGAGGGATTGTGCGTGAGCCGGGCGGTGGGCGCCGGTGCCATCATCGATGCATGAATGCGCCCGGCACCGCTGTGCAGAACCGCTGGCAGGTCCACTCCGACGTGGCGCGTGCCGAAACGCTGGACAAGGCCTTCTACCTCGACCCGGCGGTGCAGGCCCAGCAGCGCGAGCAGCTGTTTGCGCGCAGCTGGCAGTGGCTGGGTGACCTGGCCGACGCGGCGGCGCCCGGCGCGCTGGTGCCGCGCGAGTTGCTGGCCGGTTGCCTGGACGAGCCGCTGCTGTTGTCGCGCGATGCGGCGGGCGCGCTGCGGTGCCTGTCCAACGTCTGCACGCACCGCGGCAACCTGCTGGTGCATGCGCCGTGCGAAGGCGCAAAGCAGATCCGCTGCGGCTACCACTCACGCCGCTTCGAGCTCGATGGCCGGATGGTCTTCATGCCCGAGTTCCAGCAGGCGCTCGGCTTCCCGCGGCCGTGCGACGACCTGCCGCAAGTGCCGCTGCACGATTGGGGTGGCCAGGGCTTCGTCGCGCTCAGTGCGCCGCTGGCGCCGTTCGACGAGGTGTTCGGCCCGTTGCGCGCGCGGCTGGCGTGGTTGCCGTTGCCAACGTTCAAGCTCGACCCGGCGGCGAGCCGCGACTACGAGTTCGACGCGCACTGGGCGCTGTATGTCGAGAACTACCTCGAGGGCCTGCACATCCCGTTCGTGCACCCAGGGCTGACGCAGACCCTGGACCTGGCGCAGTACCGCTACGAGCTGCTGCCGTGGGCCAACCTGCAGCTGGCGGTGGCCCGGCCGGACGAGCCCGCGTTCGAGCTGCCGCCCGAGTCGCCCGACTACTCGCCAGACAAGAGCCAGCGCATCGCGGCCTACTACTACTGGGTGTTCCCGAACCTGATGCTCAACTTCTACCCCTGGGGGCTGTCGGTCAACCAGGTGGTGCCGGTGGGACCGGCGCGCACGCGGGTGCGCTTTCGCTCGTATGTGTGGCGGCCCGCGCTGCAGGGCGCGGGTGCCGGCGGCGCGCTGGACCAGGTCGAGATGGAAGACGAGGCGGTGGTGATGACGGTGCAGCGCGGCCTGCGCTCACGCTTCTACCGGCATGGCCGCTACTCGCCGACGCGTGAGCAAGGTGTTCACCACTTTCATCGTCTCATCGGTGCTGCAATGTGAGCCCCCACGCCCCTTCCAGGGGCTGCCCCCCGAGGGGGCTCGCGCAGCGGACCGGCCAAGCCGGATCCGCGCACGCCACTTGAAGACGGCGGCTCCAAGGGAGCGCCGGTGAATGGGACTCGATCGGTTGATGGCGGAGGACGCCGGGAACTTTTGAGGGCGGTTGCGCCCATCCGGTGAAGCGAACCGCTGCCACCGATGTTGCCCTTCGTGCCCTGGACCATCCGCCCCCGCCCGGCCGCGCCGCCGGCCGGCCTGGCGTGGCTCGACGCGGTGTATCGGCAGGAGAGCGACGCGGTCTACCGCTATGCGCTGGCGCTGTGCGGCGATGCCGCGTTGGCGGCCGATGCGACGCAGGAGGCCTTTGTCGCGCTGGCCCATGCGCCAGAGGCGTTCGACCCCTCGCGCGGCAGCCTCGGCGCTTACCTGGCCGGCATCGCGCGTCACGCGCTGCTGGCGGCGTGGCGGCTGCGCGACCGGCATGTGCTGCTCGACGATGCGGCCGATGACGTGGCCGATGACGACGACGAGGCGCCGCCGCGCCGGGTGGGCGAGGTCGCCGCGGACGGCGAGGCCACGCTGATCGGCGAACAGCGGCTCGAGGCCTTGTGGGCGGCGGTGCGGGCGCTGCCGTGGCCGTTTCGCGAAGCGCTGGTGCTGGTCGACCTGCAGGAGCGGCCGTACGCCGAGGCGGCGCAGATCGCCGGCATCGAGTTGAACACTTTGCGCACGCGGGTCCACCGCGCGCGCCAGCGCCTGGCCCTTGCGCTGCGGCCGGCGACCAGGAGTGAGCCATGAACCCGAATACCGACGCATCGCCCGACGGCGCCGCGCCGCCGCCCGAATGGGCCGGCGCGGTGGCACGGTTGCGCCTCGACCTGGCCGGCGTGCACGCGCCGCCCGCGGTGTGGGCGCGGGTGCGTGGCACGGCGTTGACGCCGTTGGCCCGCGCCCCGGCGGTGCGCCCGGCCGCGGTCCGGCCGGCGATCCCCTGGCCGGCGTTGGCGGTGGGCACGGCGGTGCTGGCGGCGCTGTTGCTGGTCTGGTGGGTCGGCCCCGGTCACCCGCCACCCGTGCGCACACCGGCGGCGGCGCCGGACATGGGCGCCGGCCCGGTCGGCCGCGTGCCGCGCGCCAGCGGCTTCGTGCCGGTGGCGTCGCCCGAGCGTTTTGCCGAGCTGTGGCAAGGCGGTGCGCAGGCCGCGCCGGCCTGGGTCGTGCGCACCGAGTTGCCGCGCGAGCGGCTGGCGGCGCTCGGCCTGCCGTACGACCCCGCGCGCGCCGGCGAGCCGGTGCATGTCGAGCTGTTGATGCACCCGTCCGGCGATGTGCTGGCGGTGCGCCTGACCCGCTGAACCCAACCCCTGGCCCCAGGAGACCCTCATGAACTCTTCGAATCTGTTGCCCCGCCCGCGCTCGGCACTGGCCGCGGCTTGCATGCTGGCGTTGGTGGGCGGCGCGGCCGCTGCGCCCGCCGCCGAGGATGTCGACGCGATCGTGCAGCTCGCGCTGGCCGATGCCGGCGAGGCGATCAACCAGGCCTTCGACTTCGACGAGGCGAGCGTCGGTTTTGCCAGCGACGAGATGGGCAGCGAGCGTGTCGTCAAGGGCGCGCCGTACTGCGCCGATGCGGTGCACGAGTCGGTGCAGACCTTGGCCGACGGCAACCGCATCGTGCGCAGCCAGAAGACGCGCCTGTGCCGTGACGGGGAAGGGCGCACGCGGCAAGAGGTTGAGCGCGGCGAGCGCAAGCTGGTCTGGCTGCGCGACCCGGTGGCCAGGCAGGGCTGGCTGCTGGACCCGCAGCGCAAGACCGCGCGCCGGCTCGGCGCGTTCGGCCACGCGACGTGGTTCAACGATGCGTCGATCGCGGCCGAACATGCCGACCAGTGGCGCGCCTTTGCCGAGCAGGCCCGCGAGCAGGGGCGGGTGATGGCCGAGCAGGCGCGGCAACAGGCGCGCGAGGCGCAGGCGGCGCGCGAGCGCCTGCGTGGCGCCGCAGTTGCTGAACGCACCGCGCAGGCCCAAGCCGCCCAGGCTGCGCAGCCACCTCAGCCGGTGCTGATGGCGCGTGGGCCGGTGGGCGCCGACGGCGACGCGAAGCGGGTGCCCGGCCAGCCGATGGAGATCCAGGTGCTGCGGCTGAACGAGATGCCGCCCGTGCCACCGCCCGGCCAACCGGGCGCGATGAACCTGATGCCGCCACCGCCGCCGCCGATCGTGCGCTGGCAGGCACAGCATGGCGCGTCGCGCGGGCCGGGTGTGCTCAGCTCGCTGGGCAGCAAGGACATCGAGGGTGTGCGCGCCAACGGCGAGCGCACGACCTGGACGATCGAGGCCGGCAAGATCGGCAACGAGAAGCCGATCCAGATCGTGCGCGAAGTCTGGACCTCGCCCGAGCTGCTGCTGACAGTGCAGTCGCGCGACGCCGATCCGCGCACGGCCGAGCGGGTCTACCGCCTGGCGAACCTGAAGCGCGGCGAGCCGGAGGCGGCGTTGATGAAGGTGCCGTCGGACTACACCGTCAGCGGCGCGGCGGCGGTGCCTTCGGTGCCGGCCACACCGGCCGTGCCGGCGGTGCCAGGGGCACGCAAGCCGCCGGCATCGGGCGGCGCGCCGAAGGGGTGACCGCGCGGGGCGCCGGGCGGGGTTGAGTCGGTCAGCGCGGGCTGAGAAAGACCTGGTCGATGTCGACCGTGCCGCGTTGGCCGACCGCCTCGGCGTGTTCGGCCAGCCAGCGCTGGCCCGCGGCGCGGCCGAGCGTGAACAGCGCCTGCAGCAGGCGCGGGTCGGTGTTGAGCTTGCTGCTGGCGTTGTAGGGCGCCAGGCCCTCTTCGTCGGCCACGCGGTGCAGCCGCAGGTCTTTGTAGCGGGTCGGGTCGACCTGGTGGCTGCGCACCAGCTTCTGCACGAACGAGATCGCGCGCAGCTCGGCCGCCAGGCTGGCGTTGAAGGTGATCTCGTTGATGCGGTCGCTGATGTCGGCCGCGGTCACCGGCGTCGCTTCGCGCCGCAGCGGGTTGATCTGCACCAGCAGCAGGTCGTGCGTGGGGGTGCCGTAGATCAGCGGCCACAGGGCAGGGTTGCCGCTGAAGCCGCCGTCCCAGTAGGGCTCGCCGTCGATCGTCACGGCCTGCGCCGACTGTGGCAGGCAGGCCGAGGCCATCAACGCGTCGATGCTGAGGTCGTCGCCGCTGAACACCCGCGGCTGGCCGCTGCGCACCGAGGTGGCGGTGACGAAGACCTGCACCGGCCCGCGGCGCAGCGTGGCTTCGTCGACATGGCGGCGCACGATGTCGCGCAAGGGGCTGAAGTTGAACGGGTTGAGCTGGTACGGGCTCCACAACCGCAGCCAGCCCTCCCACAGCGCGTAGCCCGGCCATTGGTCGCGGTTGAAGGCCCAGGCCGGCGGGGCCTGGCCGGCCACCGCCCCGGGGGGCGGCAGGCTGCCCGGCGCGGGTGCCCAGCAGTCGGTGATGCCGCCGAGCGCGGCCCAGAACGAGGCCAGCCCGGCCCGCGCACCGGCGCGGCCACCTTCGGCGTAACCACAGGCCAGCACGGCCGCGTTCATCGCGCCGGCGCTGGTGCCAGAGACGCCGTCGGGCTGCAGGCGCTCGTCTTCGAGCAGCGCGTCCAGCACGCCCCAGGTGAAGGCGCCGTGCGAGCCGCCGCCTTGCAGCGCGATGTCGAGCGGCCGGGGGCCGGCTGGCGGCTTGCGGGTGCCGGCGGGGCGAGGGCGGGTGCGCGGGCGCGGCGTGGCCGCCATGTCGAGCCGGGCGTGCCCCGCGTCAGCGCGGCAGCGGCCGCGCGCCGTACAGCTGCTCGGCGCGGTTGAGCAGGATCCAGCTGGTCAGGATGTACTTGTCGCCCGAGATCGGCGTGCAGCCGCGGTGGGTGTGGGTGAAGTACGCCGGCGCGATCACCATGCGGCCCGCCTTGGGCTGGATCGCGCGCTGCTGGTAGAAGAACTCGGTGTGCCCACCTTCGGCCACGTCGTTCAGGTAGAACATGAACAGCAGCGTGCGGTGCAGCGCTTCGTTGGCCGGGGCCTCGGGGAAGACCTCGCAGTGCCAGTAGTTGTAGTTGCCGCTGCCGCGGTCGTACTTCTGCGCCTGCACGCCGCCCAGGCGGTACAGCGCGCGCATCAGGTCGGCGGCCTGCGGTGCGGCGACCTCGTCGTAGTTGTCGTGGGTGACGGGCACCGGCTGGCCGGTCTCGGGGTGGGCCAGCGTCAGCGCCATCGGCGCGATCAGCGCGAAGTGGTACTTGCGGAAGTACTGTTCGGCGTAGCGGGTCGTGACCTTCAGGATCTGGCCCAGGTCGTCCTTGAACTCCGGGCGCTGGTTCAGGTAGAGGTCTTGGCTGATCTTCTTGGTCGTGTCGACCCCGCCGCCGGTGCGGCCCGGCACCTTGTGGCGGCTGGCCTCGAAGCGCTCGATGAAGCCTTGGCAGAAGGCCGGGTCGAGCGCGTCGTCGTAGACCTCGATGAAATCGGGGGTCATGGGCCTCGGGCGGGCGCGACGGCGGCGCTGCCGTCGCTCAGGGCGCGACGACCGCAGCCGCCGCCACCGCTGCCGCGGCGTCGACCAGGCCGCCACCGCAACCGCCCTGGCAGTCCATGCTCGGCATCGGCCGTGCACTGCCCTTGAGCAGCATCTGCACCCGGTCGGGGCTCAGGTTCGGGTTGCGGCCCAGCATCAGGGCGATCACCCCGCTGACGTGCGGCGCGGCCATCGAGGTGCCTTGCATGTAGGCCAGCATGTCGCCCGCCGGGCGCTTGGTGCCGGCGTTCAGCAGCGACAGGATGCCGTTCTCGGGCGCCACCTGCATGTCGCCACCGGGCGCGGCCACGGTGATGCGGCGGCCGTAGTTCGAGTAGTAGGCTTTCTTGCCTTCGCGGTCGCTGGCGGCCACCGCCACCACGCCCTGGCAACCGGCCGGGCTGACGCGGGCCACGTCGATGTCGGAGTTGCCGGCCGCAGCCACCACCACCGCACCGGCCTCCCGCACCGCGTTGACCGCACTCTGGAAGGCCTTGCTGCAGGCCGTGACGCTGCCCAGCGACAGGTTGATGACCTTGGCCGGGTGCTGGTTCGTCGGCACGCCCTTCACCGGCAGCCCGGCGGCCCACAGCATGCCGTCGATGATGTCGGAGGTGTAGCCACCGCAGCGGCCGACCACGCGCACCGGCAGCACCTTGGCCCTCGGCGCGATGCCGGTGATGCCGGCGTTGTTGTTGGCCACCGCGGCGATCGTGCCGGCGACGTGGGTGCCGTGCCAGAGGCTGTCTTTCTCGCCCAGCTGGTCGCCACGGCATTGGCCGGTCGTGTACCAGGTGCCTTCGTCCCAGGCGAACGGGTCGCGGCCGTCGCCGTCGCGGGCGATGGAGCGGTTGGAGACGAAGTCGTAGCCCGGCAGCAGGTTGGCCATCAGGTCGATGTGCGGCCGCACGCCGCTGTCGACCACGGCGACCACCACGTTGTTGCCCTTGGACATCGCCCAGGCTTCGGCCAGGTTGATGCCGCCCGGGTATTCGGTCAGGTTCCACTGGGCCGACACGTGCTTGTCGTTCGACAGGCCCATCGGGACCATCACGACATCGGGCTCGACGTAGTCGATGCGCTGGTCGAGCTTGGACAGTTCGTCGGCGACGCGCTGCAGAACTTCGGGCGGCAGGACCTGGTCGAGCGCCAGCACGTCGCCACCGCGGGCCAGCTTGCGCAGGTAGCTCAGGTTGATGCCGTACTTGTTGGCAATCGCGCGGGCCTTGGCGATCAACGCGGGATCGAGCTCGCCATCGTTGCGCAACTTGACGATCAGGCCGGCGCTGAAGGTCGGCATGATTTCTTTGCTGACCTTGCCGCTGCGCGACGCGGCACCTGCCTGCATCGGCAAGGTGACGCTCAGCAAGGCCAACAGGCCTGCCAATGCCCAGGTGCGGCGGGAAGATCGATTCATGACGAAGCTCCGAACTTTTGGCTGGATATGGCTTGGGCGCCCAAGGGTGTTGGGCACCAAGCGGTCCGAGCGGTCAAGCAGATCGTATGCCCGACATTCGCCCCAATCCTCAAGGATCTTCAACGCCCTGAGGGGGTGGCGATGTCGCAATAATCCCGACACGACCGGAGGCCCGGATTGTGCGTCCGGCAAGTTGACCCGAATATGGCGTTTACGCGCCCTTTTGGTGAATTGGCCACGGGGTATTGTGACAACAGGAGCGAAGTTTGGCCCTGATCTATTTGTTGGAAGACGACCCCGATTGCTCGGCGAGCGTGGAGCAATGGCTTGCCCGCGCCGGTCACCAGGTCAAGATCTTTGCTCGCCCGCATGAGTTCTTTTACGAGGTGAGCAAGCAGGCGCCCCGCTGTGCGGTGGTCGACTGGCGGCTGCCCGAGATGGAGGGCATCGACGTCGTCGCGCGGCTGCGGCAACTGCTGTCGACCGGCGTCGGGGTGGTGATGCTGACCGGCCTGGACACCGAAGACAGCGTGGTGCGCGCACTGAAAGCGGGCGCAGATGATTACATTGTGAAACCAGGTTCCGAGTCGATCGTCGTCGCGCGCATCGACGCGCTGCTGCGACGCATGACGCCGGCGGCGTCGACGCTGACCCAGATCGACCGCCCGCCCTACCTGCTGGACTTCGGTCGCCGGGAGGTGGCGGTCGATGGCCGGGCGGTCGACCTGGCGCCGCGCGAGTTCGACCTGGCCTGGATCCTGTTCAGCGAACCGGCCCGGCTGTTCACCCGGCAGGAGCTGCTGGCCGCCGTGTGGGGGCGCAACCACGAGGCCGGGGTTCACACCGTGGCGCAGCATGTCTACCTGATTCGCCGCAAGTTGGCGCTCACGGAGCATGGGTTTCGCCTGAACGCCGTCTACGGGACGGGTTATCGGCTGGAGCTGCCGTCCACCAAAGAGCCGGCCTGACCTTCGCGCATCGCGCGCAGCCGCACATGTCTGTCGAGGCGCTGCCCATCTACGCCGTCAGCTACGACTGGCAGGACCAGTCGGCCGACTCGGTGCTGCCGGGGTTCGACGCGGCCGTGGTCGACGCCGAGCGGCAGGGCGACACCTTTGCCTTGGCCCAGGCGCTGACCGTTCAAGGTGCGGCGCGGGGCACCTTGGGGCGTGGCGATGCCGAGGCGGCGCTGCAGCGGGCCGAGACCGAAGCCCGCAAGGCCGGGGATGACACACTGATCTTCCAGTGCATGCTGGCCCGGGCCCGCCACGACGCCGATTGCAGCCGCCATGCGCGGGCGCTGGCCATCTGCCGGCAACTGGCCGAGCAGGCCCGGGCGCAAGGGCTGTCGGCGATGGTGCGCCAGGCGCTGTTTGCCGCTGGCACCAGCCTGTGCCACCTGGGCGAGCACGACCTGGCGCTCGAATCGTTCGAAGAAGCCCGCATGCTGCTGCGGGCGCACCCCTCGTCGCTGGCCGAGGGTGACCACAAGGTGGCGATGGGCCGTTATGCCGCGGCCCAGGCCCAGGCCTGGTTGATGCGCGGCGGCCTGTTGCTCGAGGCCAGCGGTGTCGACGCCGCCGCCGAGGCCTTGCAGCGCGCCCGGCAACTGGGCGAGCAGGCGTGCGAGCTGCTGTTGGGCACCTCGCCGCGCTTCAGCCATGTGGCCTTGTTCGGCCTGGTGCGTGCGCTGCTGGAAGCCGGCCGCGGCGACGAGGCCCGGGTCTGGGTCGAGCGGATCGAGTCGCGTGACCCGTCGCCGGCGGCCGCCGGCACGCTGGCGCTGGCGTACAAGCGGCTCAGCCAGGCCATGATCGAGCTGCGCATGCCGCACGGCGACGTGCGCCGCGTGCTGGGCTGGCTGCGCGAGGTCGAGGCGATACGCCACCCGCGGGTGGCCGGCGGCGACCTTCGCCTGTCGCTGTTGCGCTGCCTGTTCGAGGCCTATGAGCTGGCCGGCCAGTTTGCGCAGGCGCTGGCGCACCAGCGGCTGTGGGCGCAGACCAAGGCGCGCCTGCGCACCCAGCTGGCGCGCGAACACAGCCGCTGGACCGAAGAGACGCTGGCGTCGATGCGGGCCGAAGCCGGCCATTTCGTCACCAACGAACTGCGCCAGCCACTGGTGCAGGCGGTGCAACTGCTGCGCCCGCTGGCCCAGGGCGACGGCCCGGACGAGGCGTGCATCGGCATCCGGCGCGCCGAGCACAGCGTGCGGCGGGCGATCGACATCGCCGACCAGTACCTGGGTGTGATGCGGGCCGAGCACCTGCGGCAGGAAGACCTGCAGTCGATCGACCTGGCCACGGTGGTGGACGACACCTGCGAGCAGATGGCGCCGCCGGCCAACTCGCGCGTCAGCCTGGTGCGCGATGTCCAGCGCCCGATCGTTGCGCGCGGCGACCGGCTGTTGCTGATGCGGGCCGTGGGCAACCTGTTGAGCAACGCCTTCAAGCACGCGCCGCCGGGCAGCGCGGTGCGGGTGCAGCTCGCGCGCCGGCCGTCGGGCATCTGGCTGACGGTGTCCGACGAAGGGCCGGGCCTGCCGCTGGACATGCGGGTGCGCCTGTTCCAGCGTTTTGCCAGCGGCGCGGTGCGCAACGGCAACGGGCTGGGGCTGGCGATGGTCGCGCGTGCGGCGCGGGTGCACCAGGCGCGCATCCTGGTCGACAGCGAGCCGGGCCAGGGCACGGCGGTCAGCCTGGTGTGGGGGGCGCCCGACCTTGAGCCATGACCCGAACCTGACGCCGGCCAACGAGGTCACCGGCGACAGCGACGCCAGCTCCGACGCCTTCTTCCAGCGCAACCAGGTCTTGCTGGCCACGCGCGCGGCCGAGGCGCTGAACGTCGGCCGCGAAGCCGAGGCACGCGCCCGCGACGCCGGCGACGGCCTGGGCATCGTGCGCGCGCTGCTGCTGCAGGGCATGGCGCAGGACGCGCTGGGCCACGCCGAACGCGACGCGACGCTCGCGCTGGCGCTGCAGCAGGCCGAGGCGCTGGGCGAGCCGGTGACGCTGATCCGCGCGGTCAACAGCCAGATCGTGGTCGACATCCACCGCGGCCGTTATGCCGACGCGCTGTGGCGCGGCCAGTCGATGCTCGGCATGGCGCATGCGCTGCGCCGCAACGACCTGCTGTTGCGCCTGACGATGAACCTGGGCACCGCGCTGGGCCTGATCGGCGAGCACGAGTTGGCGATCTCGATGTTCAACGAATGCCTGGGGCTGTTGGCTGGCGACGATGCCGGCGTGCGCCAGCAGCGGGTGCGCATCGTCAACAACATGGCCTGGGCTTGGCTGGGCGTGGCGCGGTCGGCGGCCGAAGAGCGGCCCGATGGTGCGCTGGCAGCGCTCGCGCGGGCCAAGCAGCTGGCCCAGCAGGCTTGCGACGGTGCATTGGCCGAAGCCCATGGCGCGCTGCGCGCCGGCTCGCTCGACACGCTGGTCGGCGTGTTGCTCGAAATGGGCGAGGAGGCCGAGGCCTTGACCTGGGTCGAGAAGGTCGAGCGGCAGAGCGAGGCGATGCTGCAACCCCACACCATCGCCTGGGGCACCAGCACTCTGGCGCGCTGCCGGGTCGAGGTCGCGCATGTCGATGTCGACCTGATCGCGGTGGAGAGGCGCCTGCGTGAGGTCGAAGCCTTGCCCGGCTCTCGTTTTCGCACCGGCGAGCTGCACGCCAGCCTGTGCCTGTGCCTGTCGGAGGTCTTGTCGCGCCTGGGCCAGCACCAAGAGGCGCTGCGCTACCACCGCCAGTGGATGCAGTTCGAAGCCCGCACCCAAAGCCTGCTGGCGCGCGAGCACGCGATGGCGGTGCACCGGACGATGGAATCGTTGTGGGGCGAGACCGAGGAGTTCATCACCCACGACCTGCGCAACCCGCTGGGCGCGGCGCTGGTGCAGATCGACTCGATCATGCCGCGCACATTGGACGAGCCGAGCCAGGGCCAGCTGAACGATGCCCGCCGGCATGTGCGGCAGGCGTTCGGGACCGCCGACCACTACCTGGCGATCGTGCGGGCGCGCAACCTGCGCCGCGCGAGCCTCAGCCTGATGGACCTAGGCGAACTGGTCGACGATGTCGGTGAACGGCTGGCCCCGCCGGCCAGCGCCGCGGTGCGGCTGGAGCGCGACATTGAGTGGGGGCTGGAGATCCGCGGCGACCGCATTTCGCTGCTGATGGCGCTGGACCAGCTGCTGCGCATGGCGCTGAACGGCACGCCGCCCGGCGGCACCGTCAACTGGACGTTGAAGGCCGAGCCGGCCTATGCGGTGCTGGCGGTCGAGGGCGGGGCGATGGCCTGGGCGTTGCAGGGCGCCTGGCGGTCCTTCGCGGCCACTGGTTCGGGTGACCGGCGCGACATGGCTTCGGCGATGCTGACGCGGGTGGCGCAGCTGCACGATTCGCGCATCGAGCCGGTGACCGAGCTGGCGGAGGGCGCACGCATCGAGTGGCGGTTTCCGCTCGTGGAATAGGGGGCACCCGGTGCCGGGGTACCGGCGGCGCCTTGCAGGCCGCGCTGGGCGCTAGTCGCCCAGCCCCTCGCCAGGCGAGTCGAGCCCACTGGGCTCAACACGTCCGGGCTCGGCCCGCCGAGCGGGTGCGCGGCCGCGGCCCGATGTTGCCGCCGGGGTCAGCTCACTGCACCACGCACAACGATTCCAGCGGCACCGGGCGGCCGAACAGGTAGCCCTGGTACAGCCCGCAGCCCAGGTCGCTGAGCATCTCGCGCTGCTCGGGGGTTTCGACGCCTTCGGCGATCAGCTCCAGCGCCAGGTCGCGGGCTAACGCGATCACGGTGCGGACCAGCGCGGCTTCGCGCGGGTCGGTCAGCATGTTGCGCACGAAGAGCTGGTCGATCTTTAGTTGCGACAGCGGCAGGTGGGTCAGGTAGCTCAGGCTTGAGTAGCCGATGCCGAAGTCGTCCAGGCTCAGGCGCACGCCGAGCTCGCGCAGCGCCTGCATGTGGGCCTGCACGCTGGGCATGTCGGAGATGATCACGTTCTCGGTCACCTCCAGCTTCAGCAGGCTGGGCGAGACGCCGGCGGTCTGCAGCGCCAGCCGCACGTCTTCGACGAAGCTCGGGTGCTGGAACTGGTGCGGGCTGACGTTGACCGACAGCGTCAGGTGCTTGGTCGCCGGGTCTTGTGCCCACCAGGCCAGCACCGCGCAGGCGTCGCGGATCACCGCGCGGCCGATCGGCACGATCAGCCCCGATTCTTCGGCCAGTGGGATGAAACGCGAGGGCTCGACCTTGCCCAGCTCGGGCGACTCCCAGCGCAGCAGTGCCTCGGCGCCGACGACGCGGCCGGCGCGGTCGACCTGCGGCTGGTAGTGCAGGCGGAACTCTTGCGCCGGCACCGCGCTGCGCAATGCCGTGAGCAGGCGCGCGCGCTCGTCGTGCTCGGCCTTCATCGATGGCTCGAACACCCGCACGCAGTCGCGCCCGGCGCGCTTGGCGCGGCGCAGCGCCAGGTCGGCTTCGCGCAGCGCCTGGTCGATCGGCTTGTCGTCGGTCAACCAGGTGGCGCCGGCACTGGCGGTCAGGTGCAGTTCGCCGCCATGGCCGAAGAACGGCCGGCGCAGCCGGTGCAGCAGCGCTTCGCCCAGGCCCAGCAAGGCGGGGTCGTCGGCCCGCAGCGGCTGGGCTGGGGCCAGCAGCGCGAATTCGTCGTTGCCCAGGCGGGCGATCAGCGCCGGCGGGTCGAAGGCGTCGATCAGGCGGCTGCCCGCTTCGTGCAGCCAGAGGTCGCCGATCTCGTGGCCCAGGCTGTCGTTGAGGGCGCGCAGGCGGTCCAGCCCGAGCAGCAGCAGCGCGCGCGGCGCAGTGGCCACGGTGCCACGCCGCTCGTGTTCGACGGCGCGCTCTTGCCGCACGCTGGCCAGGAATTCGGCACGGGTCGGCAGGCCGGTCACCCGGTCGAGCGCGGAGACGGTGGCCTCTGGCGGGCGCGACAGGCCGCGGCGCCCCGCGAGCAGCGGGCCCGCGATGCCGCCGCCAGCGGCGCCGAGCACGGCGCCCAGCACGGCGGCGCCCGCGCCGATCGTGCCGATCGGACCGGCGCCAGCGAGCAGGGTCAGGCCGGTGGCCGCGCCTGCGCCAGCGCCCGCGGCGCCGCCGAGGACGGCAGCGGCCATGCGGCCCCACGGGCTCACGGCATCTGTGGGCTGCGACAAGGGTCGTGTCGATGGGTTGCCCAGGCCTGAGTCCTCGGGCGGCGAGGTGGCGGTGGAGCGGGGGTCAGAATGAGCCAAAGAGGTGGTGGGGTTCACGGCGCAAGACGCTGCAGCGTCGAAATCCGTTCGCCGACAGGGCGCCGAGCATCCTCGGCGGACCCTCGTCCGTCACGATCGATCAACGGAGCGGCCACCCTCACCAGGCTCGCACATCATCTTTTCGATACAGGTACATGATAAGTGTCGGCACCTGGCCGGTGCGACCGATGATCTGGGGGGATCCCTCAGGTGTGGGACACAATCGCGCGCCGATCGGCGCTGGCCGTTGCTGGTCTTCTCTTTTTGCCTTGACCCGATGGATGCTCCGACCCCTGCTGCCGACCCCGCCTCCAGCCGCCTGGGGGACAGCGATGCGCTGGCCGACCTGGCGCGCCGCGCGCGTTTCTTCGAGGCCTTGTCGGCCAGTCTGGCCGGCGGGCAATTTCGCCGCCTGGTGTTGGCCAAGCCACGCAGCGGGGCCGGTGACCTGGTGCGGGTCAGCGCCCGGCCGATCGAGTTGCGCGGCGTGGCCTGCCTGCAACTGGTGCACCAGCACCGCACGCGTGACCTGACCGAGAACCTGGCCCTGGACCAGGCCCAGGCGCGGATCGACGGCCTGCTGGGCAGTGCGTTGGCGCATGGGCACCTGTTCACCGCCGACGAAGAGCTGCAGTTGCTGATCAGCAAGAAGGGCCGCGTCGCGTTGCGCCGCGCCCGCCTGGCCGTGGCCGACGAGGCACCGGCAGATGACAGCGCCGATGCGGCGCGCGGCCACCAACGCGCCAAGCAGCGGCTGCTGGCCCTCGATGCGCCGTTCCTGCAGGCGCTGGGCGTGGTCGACCGCGGCGGTGCGCTGGTGCCGGCGATGGCGCGCAAGTGGAAGCAGATCAACAAGTTCGTCGAGGTGCTAGACCACGCGCTGGACGAAGCCGGCCTCGCCCAGGGCACGCCACCGGCCGATGCCGCACCGCTGCAGGTGGTCGACTTCGGCGCCGGCAAGGGCTACCTGACCTTTGCCACCCACCACCATGTGACCCAGGGCCGTGGCTGGCCGGCCCGCACGCTGGGGGTGGAGCTGCGGCAGGAGCTGGTCGACCTGTGCAACCAGGCCGCCCGCAGCTGCGAGATGACCGGCCTGGGCTTCGAATGCGGCGACGTCAGCAAGGTGCTGCCGCCCCATGTCGACGTGATGATCGCGCTGCATGCCTGCGACACCGCGACCGACCATGCGCTGAACGCCGGCATCCGCGCCGGCGCGGCGGTGATCCTCAGCTCACCGTGCTGCCACAAGCAGATCCGGCCGCAACTGCAGTTGCCGCCGGTGCTGCGGCCGATGCTGCGCCACGGCATCCACCTGGGCCAGGAGGCCGAGATGGTGACCGACAGCCTGCGCGCGCTGCTGCTCGAATCGCGCGGCTATGACGCGCAGGTGTTCGAGTTCGTCTCGCTCGAGCACACCAGCAAGAACAAGATGATCCTGGCGGTGCGCCGGCGCCAGCCGCTGCCGGCCGCGCGCCAGGCGGCGATCGAGGCGCAGATCGGCGAGATCATGGCTTTCTACGGCATCCGCGAACACGCGCTGCGCACGCTGCTCAGCGCGGCCTGAGCCGGGTCGCCGCAGCCTTCAGGACAGCGCCGGCCCGCCGGCCAACGGCCTGAGCAGCCGCTCGGCGGGAGCGGGCGCCACCCCGCCCCCGGGCGCCGACGTCACCCGCGCGATCACCGCCGCCAGCCGGCCCAGGTCGAGCGGCTTGGCCACGTGGTCGTTCATGCCGGCGGCCAGGTAGGCCGCGCGCTCTTCGACCATCGCGTTGGCGGTCATCGCGATGATCGGGATCTGCGAGACGCTGCCGGGCAGCGCGCGGATCGCGCGGGTAGCGGCCTCGCCGTCCATGCCGGGCATCTGGATGTCCATCAGCACCAGGTCGTAGGCGGCGGCCTGGACCTGGCGCACCGCCTCGAAGCCATCGGCGACGATGTCGCTGAAGTGGCCCAGGTGATCGAGCATCGCCTTGATCAGGATCTGGTTGACGCCGTTGTCCTCGGCCACCAGGATGCGGCGCGCCGGCTGCGCGGCCGGGGCGGCGGTGGTGTCGGCCGGGCCCGGCGCGGGCCCGCCGCTCAGCGCCAGCGGCACCACCTCCAGCGGCAGGCTGACGCTGAAGGTGCTGCCGATGCCGGGTGTGCTCTGCACGTCGATGTGGCCGTGCATCAGCTCGATGATCTCCTGGCTGATCGCCAGCCCGAGGCCGCTGCCGCCATGGCGCCGCGCGGTGCTCGAGTCGCCCTGGCTGAAGTGGCGGAACAGCCGCGGCAGCGTCTCGGCGTCGATGCCGATGCCGGTGTCGCGCACCGCGATCATCAGCTCGACCCGCCGGCCCGGCAGCGGCCGGTGCGTCAGGTCGACGTCGACCCGGCCCTCGGGTGTGAATTTCAGTGCGTTGCCGATCAGGTTGAACAGCACCTGGCGCAGCCGGCTCGGGTCGCCACGCAGGCGCGTCGGCAGGCCCGGCGACGCCGTCATCGCCAGCGCCAGGCCCTTGGCCTCGGCGCGCACGGCCAGCAGCGTGACGACCTCGTTGACGGTGGCCAGCGGGTCGAACTCGACGATCTCCAGCTCCATCCGCCCGGCCTCGACCTTGGACAGGTCGAGGATGTCGTTGATCAGCGCCAGCAGCGTCTGGCCCGAGCTGCGGATCAGCTCGGCATAACGCCGTTGTTCGGGCGTCAGCGGCGTGTTCAGCATCAGCCCGTTCATGCCCAGCACCGCGTTCAGCGGGGTGCGGATCTCGTGGCTCATCGAGGCCAGGAAACGCGACTTGGCCTTGTTGGCGGCCTCGGCGTCGGCCTTGGCCCGCTCCAGTGCGCGCTCGGCGGCGGTGACGTCGTGGTAGACCGTGATCACGCCGCCGTCCGGCGTGTGGCGCTCGACCGCGTGGATCACCCGGCCGCTGGGCAGGATCTGCTCGTGCTGGCCGTCTTCGGTGCGGTGGATCGCCAGCCGGCGCTGGACCCAGCCCTGCTGATCTTCGGGCGCGGCGTCCGGCATCATCGCGTTGACGCCGACCAGCGCCAGCCGCTCGAACGGCACGCCGGGCGCGACGACATCGGCCAGCCACGGGTAGATCTCGAGAAAGCGCCGGTTCCACACCACCACGCGGTCGTTGGCGTCGCACAGCAGCATGCCGTCGGCCATCGAGGCCAGCGCCTCGTCGAGCATGTTCTTGCTGCGGTTCAGCGCGGTGCGGGCCTGCGCCAGCCGGCCCAGGTGCCAGTGGGCGAACGCGCCCGCGCCCAGCACCATCAGCAGGAACAGCAAGGTGGCGGCCAGCACGAAGCGGCGCTGCTCGTGCGCGTCGGCCAGCGCCGCTTCGATCGGGATCGACGCGGCCACCAGCAGCGGCCGGTACAGCACCGGCCGCACGGCCACCAGCGCCGGCGCACCGCCGATGCGCGCCGGGCCGGGCTCGGCATGGCCGGTGGGCATCGCGTCGCCCAGCGGTTGCGGCAGCCGCTGGCCGACCAGGGTGTCGTGCGGCGGCACGCTGACCAGCAGCTGGCCGTCGTCGCGCTCGAGCGTGGCGACCAGGCCGTCGATGTCGGCGGCTTGCGACAGCAGGCTGGCGATCAGCGAGGCGGGCACCTCGGCCACCGCCAGCACCCGCACGCCGGCGCCCATGTCGACCGGGCGGGCGAAATAGATCATCCGCTCGGTGGTGACGAAGTTGACCAGCGGTGGGCTGATCACCAGCTGCGGCGAAGGCAGCGCCATCGCGTCGTTGACGAAGCCGGGCGGCAGCGGCAGCCCGAGCCGTGCGCTGTCGGGCTGGGCGGCGGCCAGCACGGTGCCGTCGGGCTGCAGCAGCACCAGGTCGCGCACCAGCAGGTTCTGGCTGATCGTGGTGCGCAGCTGCGACTGGGTGCCGGTGACGTCGTAGGTGCCGTTGGCCAGGCGGTGCGGGCGCAGCAGTGTCTCGCTGCCGGCCAGCATCACGTCGATGCCCAGCAGCGTGCGGTTGAGCGAGGCTTCGGCGCCGGCGATGAAGCGCTCGGCCCGCTGGCGCGCTTCTTCCAGGGCGTCGCGCTCTTCGCTGTTGACCAGCGCGGCGGCCGCGGCCAGCACGGTGCCGACGAACACCGCCACGAAGCCGGCGATGGCCCACTGCACGCGTTGGGGTGGGTTCATCGAGAACCGCTGGGGCCCAGCTTCGCCTCGATCCCGCTGATCGGGCCGATGGTCTGGTTCCAGGCCTCGGCGCACGACGCACCGCAGCGCTTCACCCAGCGGGCGATCACCGTGTCGGCGAGCAGTTGGCGGCGGCGGCGGTCGTCGTCGGCGGTCGGCGCCTGGGCCTGCAGGCGGCCGGGCTGGCCGCCGCAGGCCTGCTCGCCGGTGAGGCAGCGCACGCCGTCGCCGGTCTCACGCTCCGAGTCGGCCCAGATCACCTGTTCGAGCCGCATCAGCTCTTGCTTCAGGATCGAGCGCTGGTCGGCCGGCAGCGCAGCCCAGGCGCCCGAGTTGGCGCCGAAGACCGCCATGCCCCAGCTGACCGGCATCGTGAACAGGTGCCGGGTGTGCTGCTGCAACCCGATCGTGTAGCCGGACATGCTGCCGGTCAGCGCGCACTCGACATTGCCGCTGCGCAGGTTCTGCGTCAGTTCGGCGAACGAGGTGTTGACCGGCTTGGCGCCCAGCGCCTCGGCCCAGTCGGCCTGGGTGGCGCTGGCGGTGCGCACGCGCCGCCCGGCCAGGTCGGCCAGGCCTTTGAGCGGCCGTTGGCAGAACAGCATCTGCGCCGGGTAGACATAGATCGCCAGCAGCTCGATGCCGTGTCGCTCGCGCAGCGTCTTTTCGAGGAACGGGCGGTAGGCCGCGGTGTGGCGGCGCAGGCTGGCCATGTCGGGGTTCAGGCCGGCCAGGTCGGCGGCCCCCAGCAAAGGCTCGGTGGCGCTGGACAGCGAGGTCAGCGCGGTGCCGAAGGGCACGACGCCGAGTTGCATCAGGCGCAGCATGTCCTGGCCGCGGATGCCGGCGCGGTCGAACGGGACGATGCTCGCGCGCAGCTTGCCGTTGGTCAAACGCGGCAGCTCCTGGGTCCAGAAGGGTTCTTCGTGGCGGGTGTACTGGTTGACGTTGGCCAGGCCGCCGACGACCCGCAGCGACAGCGCCGGCGACGGGGGCGCGGAGGCCGCGGCTTCGGCGGGGGGCGCTGTGACCGCTGTGGTGGCCGCCGTGGCGCTGCCGGGCAGCACGGCCGCCAGCCCGAGCGCCAGCAGGCCGGTGCGACAGGCGGCAGCGCATCTGGCCCACGCGGCCGGTCGGCCCCGGGCAACGGGGCGGTGGAAGGTCTGGGCTGCTGGCATGCCGATGCGTCGTGCGTCCGTCCGTCCGGCCCACACCCTCCGGTGGGCAGCGCAAACGAGTATGGCAGGAAGCAGCGGCGCTGTCACAGTGCGCCGGGCCGGTCAGGCCGCGCGCGGATCGCCTTGCAGGTACTGGCCGAAGACGCTGCGAAAGGCCTCGGAGCTGCGCGGCCCGAGTTGGCCGTCTTCACGCAGGAAGATGTCGGGGAACTGGTTCAGGAAGCGCTGCAACGCGATGCCGTCGGGCGCGACGTGGTCGGGGTCGTAGTGCAGGCGGGCCGGCACGGCGGCGGGGGGCGGGGTGATCGGCCCTGCGACCGGCCCGGGTATCGGCCCGGGTCCGGACCCAGGCACCGGCCCGGTCGGCGGCGTGTCGGCCAGCACGCCTTTTTCGGCCAGCCGCCGCAACAGCGCCGCCGCGCCGACCTGCTTGCTCACCGCGGTGGCCGAGAAGGTGCCGTCGGCCACGTACTTGCCGCGCAGGTAGTGGTTGGTGAAGCTCCACAGGTAGGGGCTTTTCACCTCGGGGTGGTGGTTGCGGTAGCCCCAGCCGTTGTAGCTTTCCCACTTGAACAGGATGCCCGGCAGGCTCCAGTCGCCCCAGCGGTCGTAGCGCGCCAGCTGCAGCGCGTCGGTGGCGCTGGCTTCCCAGCTGAACGGTGGTGACCCGCTCGGCGGCCGGTTGGCCGGCACGTGCACCGTGCGCGCGGTCAGCGGGTCGCCGTTGTGCAGGTGGGCGTCGAAGCGGGCGCTGGCCTCGAGGCTGTGAACGACCGCCACCACGTACCACGGCACGCCCAGTGGCTGCGCCACCGCCTCGTAGCGGGCGCGCTGGCCGAGCGCGCGCTCGGCGGCGGCGTCGACCTCGGCTTGCCGCTCGGGGCGGATCTGGCAGCTGTCGAACAGCTGCTGGTATTCGGCGCGCAGTGCGTTGGTCAGGCTGGGCATCGCAGTCTCCTGGCGGCCCGGGCTTTCCCGGTCGAGCTGCGAAGCCTGCGTCAAATGCCGGCGCTTGTCATCCTTCCGAGTGGGGACCGCGGCGGCGGAACATGCCCCAGCCCTCCATGCTGAGCACCGGCTGGCCGTGCTGGTTGACGGTCAGCCAGCGCGAGCGCACCAGGCCCATCGCGGGCCGGCTTTCGCTGGCGCGCGCTTCGAGCACCGTCAGCGTGCCGCTCAGGGTGTCGCCGGCGTAGACGGGCTGCTGCCAGCGCAGGTTCTCGACCCCCGGGCTGCCCAGGCTGGCCGAGCGCAGCAGGTAGGCGTCGCACAGCATGCGCATCGTCATCGCGCAGGTGTGCCAGCCGCTGGCCGCCAGGCGGCCGAACAGCGAGGCCTCGGCGGCGGTGTCGTCGAGGTGGAAGGGTTGTGGGTCCCACTGGCGGGCGAAGTCGAGGATGGCCTCGCGCGTGACCACCAGCGGCCCGTAGGTGCGGGTCTGGCCGAGCTCGAAGTCTTCCCAGAACAAGGTGCTGTGCTGCATGCTGCTTGCCGCCACAATGGCGCGCGTCGATCGACACGGGAGGAGTCTGACATGACCGCGTTGGTGCTGGGCCTGCTGCTGTTTCTCGGGGTGCATTCGCTGCGCATCGTGGCGCCCGCCTGGCGCGAGGCGCAGATGGCACGCATCGGCCGCAACGCGTGGCGCGGCGTGTATTCGCTGGCCTCGCTGGCCGGTTTCGTGCTGCTGGTCTGGGGCTACGGCCAGGCGCGCCAGCAGCCGGTGGTGCTGTGGACGACGCCGACGGGCCTGCGCCATCTGGCCGCGCCGCTGGTGCTGGTGGCGTTCATCCTGCTCGCTGCGTCGCAGGTGGGCAGCAACATGATTCAGGCCAGGTTGCAGCACCCGATGCTGCTGGGCACCAAGCTGTGGGCCTTCGCCCATCTGCTGGCCAACAACACCTTGGCCGATGTGCTGCTGTTCGGCGGCTTCCTCGCCTGGGCGGTGCTGTGTTTTCGCAGCGCGCGCCGGCGCGGGCCGGTGGCGGTGCAGGTGAAGCCGGGGCGCACCGCGATCGCGGTGGTCGCGGGCGTGGCGCTGTGGGCCTTCTTCGCCTTCTGGGCCCACGCGGCGTGGATCGGCGTCAGGCCGTTCGGCTGACGCCGCTGCGAGTTCAGGCGGCCGGGCGGCCGCCGTTACCAAACAGCCTTTCGAACAGGCGGCTGCCGATCAGCTCGCGCACCTGCAGGCCGTTGAGCGATTCTTCGAAGATGCTGCTGCCATCGATGTCGAACAGCGCGCCCGCTTCGGTCGCGAGGTGCTGCGGCTCGGTGTTCTGCCAGCCCGGGCTTTCCGGCGCCTTGGCGATGGCGAGCGGCGGCAGCGCGTCGAGCGGCGCCGGCCAGGTCAGTGGCGGCAGCTCGGGGCGGAGTTCGGGGCGGTAGGTGCGCTGGTAAACGGGTTTCATGAGGTCCCTCCGTTGGGGCCAATGGAGCCGTGACAGGATGTTTGCAACGTTACGCGGGTTTCCACCAGGGTAAGCCGCGAAACAACGGGGTGAGGGCCCCTCAGTTCTGTCATCGCCATGTCACCAACGGTTCTTGCGGGCGTCATCGGGGCTGGCTAAGGTCGCAGGCCTTTTCCAGGAGGCCTTCGATGAACCCGACCAAGAATTCCGCCCGGCTCGCCGGCGTTGCACTCGCGGCCTTGACCGCCTTGGGCGGCGTGCCTGCACAGGCGGCGCTGCCGCAGCTGTCCGGCCCGCCGATCGTGATCGGCCACCGCGGCGCCGCCGGCCACCTGCCCGACCACACGCTCGAAGGCTATGCGCTGGCGATCGAGCTGGGTGCCGACTTCGTCGAGCCCGACCTGGTGGCCACCAAGGACGGCGTGCTGATCGCGCGCCATGAGCCGAACCTGATCGCGACCACCAATGTCTCGAGCATCCCGAAGTTCGCGTCGCGCAAGCGGGTGGCGGTGGTCGACGGCGCGGCCGAAGAGGGCTTCTTCGCCAGCGACTTCACGCTGGCCGAGATCAAGGAGCTGCGCGCGGTGCAGCCGATGGCCCAGCGTGACCACGGCTTCGACGGCCAGTACAAGATCCCGACGCTGCGCGAGGTGATCGCGCTGGTCAAGCGCAAGACGCTGGAAAAGGGCCGCACGATCGGCATCTACCCCGAGACCAAGCACCCGACGTATCACAAGAGCCTGGGCCTGCCGCTGGAAGACCGGCTGCTCGACGAGCTGACGCTGGCCGGCTGGAACTACCGCAACGCGCCGGTGTTCATCCAGAGCTTCGAGACCGCGAACCTGCGTGAACTGCGCGCCAAGACCAAGGTGCACCTGGTGCAGCTGGTCGATGCCGATGGGCTGAACCCGGACGGCTCTTTGAGCTTCGCGCCGCCCTACGACAAGCCCTACGACTGGGTCGTCTCGGGCCGCCCGGGGCTGTTCAGCGACCTGGTGACGCCGGCCGGCCTGGCCGAGGTGGCGACCTACGCCGACGGCATCGGGCCGTGGAAGTACTACCTGCAGTCGACGGCCTGCAAGGTGATCGTCAACGGCGCCTGCCAGGACGCCAACGGCGACGGCCTGGTCAACGAGGCCGACCGCACGGTGCTGCCGGCCACTGCGGTGGTGGCCAACGCCCATGCGAACGGGCTGGTGGTGCACCCGTACACCTTCCGCAGCGAAGACGCGCGCCTGCCGCTGGACGACATCGGCACGCCGACCAACGAGTACCAGCGTTTCTTCACGCTCGGTGTCGATGGCCTGTTCTCGGACTTCACAGAGAGCGCGGTCGCCGGCCGCTCGATGTTCCTGCTGAAGAACGCGCCGGACTATCGCAATTGCCTCGTCAAGGGCCACTGCGGACGGTGAGCCCGGCACCTGATCAACGTTTGTTGATCAGGAAGCGGTCGACGATTCGCCAGCCGGCCGGCAAGGGCTCGCTGGCGGATTGACGGCGGGGGACGTGGTCGATCCCGACGAGGAAGACTTCGAGCCCCGACGGTGTCAGCTTGAAGCGCAGAAAGCCCTTGTGGTCGGCGCAGGCGAGCGAGCCGAAAGCCTGGTTCGGCAGCTGGTTGAACAAGGCGTTGGCCAGCGCCAGGTAGGTGCCGAACAGCAGGCCGCCCACCAGCAGCCCGGCGCTGCCGACGGCGAACCAGGTCGCCAGTGCGAGCAGCGTGTCGCGCAAAGGCGCCGGCCAACCCGCCAGGGCGGGAAAGTGCGGCGCGAGCAGGTGGCAGGCGACCCAGTACAGCGCGAAGATCAACCAACCGTGCAACAGGCCGTGCCCCAACCCGCTGGCGATGCACAGCGGCTTGGGTGCCGGGCCCTCCCACGCGGTCTGCACGCAGCCGGCCAGCATGAACAGGTTGACGAAGGCGGCGAAGGGGCTGAACACCATTGCCTTCAGCCACAGCCAGTGCGCCGCGACGAAGCCCAGCTCGCCCATCGGCGCGAAGCCGTCGGGCCGGTAGCTGGCCGAGAACACGCCCGAGTTGACGTAGGCATTGAAGCCGTAGAGCAGCCCCAGGCACAGCGCGAAGCCGAGGTTCGAGTGCCAGGCCTCGGCCAGCGTGGCCAGCAGCCCCAGCTCACGGGGTGAACGCGAGAAGCGCACGCGCAGCAGCGCGACCAGGTTGGCCCACGCGAGCCTGCGGGTGCGCTCGGGCGATGGAAAGTCCATCGTCGCCGGGTCGTGGCGGAATGCGGCCTGGGCGGTGCTGCGCGGCGGAGGGTGGCGCGAGTCGTCGATGCCGACCCGCACGCGCAGGCCGAGGTCGAGGCTGGCGGCATCGGGCTCGGGGCTGCGGTCGAGCACCTTGGGCGCCTGCACCTCCTGGCTGTGCGTCGGGTGCAGGAAGGCGCCGCCAGTGCCGCAGATCACCAGGTGGCTGGACAACCCGGTCAGCGGGTCGGCGTCCAGCGTCTGGCGGCTGTACAGGTGCAGGTCGCCGGCGAGGCGGGCGCGGATGCGCGCGCCGCGGGCCTCGATCAGCGCTTCGAGCCGCTGGTAGCGGCGCGGGTAGCCCGGCGCGGCGTGGTCGCCCAACGACCGCGTCCAGTAGGGCTCGGGGTAGACCAGCAGCACGTCGTCGCCGGGCGCGATGCCGCCGTCGGCCTGGGCCGACAGCAGGGCGGCGAACGATTCGAACTGCAGCCGGTCGATGTCGCCGACCAGCGCGAAATCGAGCCCCAGCAGCCAGAAGCCGTGGGGCAGCTTGACCGCGAAATAGGTCTGGCGTTGCGGCGTGCGCGCGCCGATCACCGCGCCCTGGTCGTAGTTGACGAAGTAGCGGCAGAAGGTCGAGGCGGAGTCGAACCAGTCGTGGTTCTGCGGGATCGCGACGATGAACTTGCGCGGGGCGGCCGGGCCCGGGCCGCCTTGGTCGGTGGTGCCGAAGCGGCTGCCCGGCGACTGCGCGGCGGCCAGCATCTCGATGAAGCGGTACTGGTATTCGAGCGCGCTGGCGCCGGGGTAGGCGAGGTCGCCGCCCAGAACCAGCAGCTGGCCTTCGGGCAGGCGGTGGCGCTGCCCCTGCGTGTCGCCGAGTTCGAGCATCGGCGCCAGCAGCGCCTGCGCGACGGTGAAGGTGGCGTCACCGCCGTCGCCGGTGTCGGACATGAAGTCGAACCAGAACGGCTCGGCCTCGCTGGCCGGCCGGGTGGCCAGGTCCAGCGGCTCGATGCCGGGCGCGAACATCTCGCGCCGATCGAGGTTGCGCTGGAAGCTGGCCGATTGCAGCCATTCGCGCCCCGCCTGCCACAGCACGCCCGGCGCGAACCAGGCCGTGGGCCGGCGCTCGCAGGGTGGCACGGCGGAGCCGAGCTGGCGCTTCATGGGTTGAATGCTAACGTCTAAAAGGATTGGAACGTGGGATTGACCAAGCGGGGCGTGCAGCGCCGAATCGGTGCCCCATTGAACATGACACGGAGGCGATTTTGCAGAAGCGATTCACGACGACCTTGGTCGGCCGACCGGTGGGCTGGTTCGAGACGCTGGACGACGGCACGCTGAGCAGCATCGTCGGCACCCCTGGCGACGACAAGCTGCATGGCGGCAAGGGTGACGACAGCATCGACGGCCTGGCCGGCGCCGACACGATGGCCGGGCGCCTGGGCAACGACACGTTCTATGTCGACAACGCCGGCGACGTGGTCAAGGAAAGGCTCGACGAGGGCATCGACACGGTGGTCAGCGACATCGACTGGACCCTGGGCCAGAACCTGGAGAACCTGACGCTGCGCGGCGGGATCGAGCGCCTGAAGGGCACCGGCAACGATCTCGGCAACGTGATCATCGGCAACGCGGGCGAGAACGTGCTCGACGGCCGTGGCGGCGACGACCTGATCAAGAGCGGCGGCACGGTCGGGCCGTTCCAGAGCGACACCTTGATCGGCGGCAAGGGGGACGACACCTTGCTGGGCGGCGCCGGCTACTTGACCAGCGACCTGCTGCAAGGCGGCGCCGGCAACGACACGCTGCAGGTGACCAGCGGCGCCAACACGCTCGACGGCGGGGCCGGCAACGACCTGCTGCAGGGCGGCTCGGGCAATGGCCAGCACTTTCCGGCCTACGACACCCTGGTCGGCGGCTCGGGCAGGGACACGCTGGAAGGTGGCTCGTGGCTCGATGGCGGCGACGGCAACGACTCGCTGAGCTGCAGCCTGGGCATCAGCGCGAGCGGCGGCGCTGGCAACGACACCATCTCGGGCACCGGTGGCGCCGGCTACAACGACTTCACTGTCCACGGCGATGCCGGCCACGACAAGATCGACGTGTACTCGGGCAACAACGACCTGTTCGCCTACGGCGGTGATGGCAACGACACGATCGACGGCGGGGCCGCCATCAACACCGTCATCGACGGTGGCCGGGGCGACGATGTGATCAATGGCCACAAGTCGACCCCCGGCGGCATGACGCTGACCGGCGGCGAAGGCAACGACACCGTCACCGGCTATGGCTACGGCAATGCCTATTCGCTGGCCGGCGGTGACGGCGACGATTGGCTGCGCGCGGTGGCCGGCCCCGGCACATGGGCGTCGGTCGAGTTGTCGGGCGACGCCGGCAACGACACGCTGTCGGCCAGCCACGGCATGGCCACCTTCAGCGGTGGCGAAGGCGAAGACCGTTTCCTGCTGTCGGTGCGCGAGGTGCTGGGGCAGGACATGGTGGCCATCACCGACTTCGAAAGCGGCAGCGACCGGCTCAGCCTCAGTCAGTCGGCCCTGCCGGCGGGCGACGGCGACCTGGTGGTCGAGGGCGCAGTGACCGTCAACGGCCCGGGCGGCTTCGATGCCCATGCCGAGCTGGTGATCGTGGCGGCCGACATCTTCGGTGACTTGACGCTGGACAAGGCGGCCGCCGCGATCGGCAGCGCCAACCAGGACTACGCGGCGGGGCAGAGCGTGGTGTTCATGGTCGACAACGGCGTCGACTCGTGGGCGCTGTACTTCCAGTCCAACGGTGCCGACGCGCAGGTCAGCGCGGCCGAGCTGGGCCTGTTGGCGCGGCTGAACGGCACCGCGTCGACCGGCGCCGAAGACGTGGTCTGGGGCGCGTGATGCCTGGGCGCGACGCGCCCGGCCCGACGGGGCGCACGCCTTGTGACAGACTTCACGCCCTCGCGGGCCGGTCACCTTGAACATAGGATGGCCCGCAGCCCCGTGTACGCCTTGAATGGGCGCCGCACATAACTTCTCAGGAGGATGCATGTCCAACCGCTGGATCGCGGGCCGCGCCGTCAAGGCTGGCCTGGCTTGGGATGACGAAAAACAACTGGACCGCGCCGACGACGCCTGGTGGCGCGTGAGCCCCGAGGCGGTCATCAACGGCACACCGGGCGACGACACGCTGGTGGGCACCAGCGGAGCCGACACGATCGACGGCGGTGCCGGTGCCGACGAGATGCGTGGCCTGAAGGGCGCCGACACCTACATCGTCGACAACGTGGGCGACCGCATCGTCGAGGCCTCGGGCGGCGGCAAGGACACCGTCAAGGCCAGCGTCAGCTACACGCTGGCCGACAACGTCGAGAACCTGGTGCTGACCGGCAAGGCCGGGCTGTCGGGCACCGGCAATGCGCTGGGCAACAAGCTGACCGGCAACACCGGCAACAACTGGCTCGACGGCAAGGAAGGCGCCGACACGATGGTCGGCGGCAAGGGCGACGACAGCTACCGCGTCGACAACGCCGGCGACGTGGTCACCGAGGCCGCGGGCCAGGGCATCGACACGGTGACCACGTCGATCGACTACACGCTGGGCGCGGGCGTCGAGAACCTGAGCATGTCGTCGAACAGCTCTGCCGGCATCAAGGGCTACGGCAATGAGTTGGCCAACGCGATGTCCGACTGGATCGGCTCGGACCTGCTGTCGGGCCTGGACGGCAACGACACCCTCAACGGTGGCACCGTGCTGTCGCCCGGGGCGAGCGACACGCTGGATGGCGGCAACGGCGACGACGTGCTGAGCGCCGGTCGTTATGCCTACTCGAGCGACGTGCTCTACGGCGGCGAAGGCAACGACACGCTGACGGTGCAGGCCGGCGCGAATTCGCTGTATGGCGACGGCGGCGACGACCTGCTGCTGTCGGGCAGCGGCGGCATGTACCACGGGCCGACCGACTACCTCGACGGCGGCGCCGGCAACGACACCTTGCAAGGCGGCGGCGGCCTGTCCGGCGGTGACGGCGACGACCTGATGACGACCAATGCCTTCACCGGCTACGCCTCGGGTGGCGAGGGCAACGACACCATCAGCGGCAGCGGCGGCGCGGGTTACAGCAACCTGTCGGTCGATGGTGGCGGCGGCAACGACGCGATCGATTCGTACGCCCTCAACAACAGCCTGACCACCTACGGCAGTGAAGGCAACGACACGATCGACGGCGGCGCGCAGATGAATGTCTCGCTCGACGGCGGCGCCGACGATGACGTGGTGTACGGCCACCGCGAGACCGGCGCGCCCGGCACCGTCTCGGTGCTCGGTGGCGACGGCAACGACGTGGTCACCGGCGTGAACTTCGGCGGCGACTGCACCGTCGAGGGCGGCAGCGGCGACGACACGCTCAGCGGCCGCTCGTCCCACGGCTCGGTCACGATCGATGGCGGTGCCGGCAACGACACCCTGACCTCGGCCCACGGCATGGCGGCGCTGACCGGCGGCGAGGGCAGCGACCTGTTCGTGCTGAGCGCCCAGCAGGTGCTCGGCACCGACCAGGTCTGGACGACCGACTTCGCGAGCGGCATCGACCACCTGGCGATCAGCCAGGCCACGCTGGCGGTGGGCAATGGCGACCTGGTGGTCGACGGTGCGGTGACCCTCGACGGCCCCGGCGGCTTCGACAGCAGCGCCGAGCTGGTGATCGTCGCCGCCGACATCTTCGGCGGCGTCACGTTGGAAAGCGCCGCGGCCGCGATCGGTAGCGCCAACCAGGACTACACGGCCGGGCAGACGGTGCTGTTCATGGTCGACGACGGCGTCAACTCGACCGCGCTGTACTTCACCTCGTCGGGCAACGACGCCACGGTCAGCGCCGACGAGCTGAGCATCGTCGGCACGCTGAACACGACCGCGTCCACCGCGGCCGAAGACATCGTCTGGGGTGTTTGACTAACCGAACAGGGACAGCAGGCGCTGCATCGAGCTCTGGTTCTGCCGGAACATCGAGATCGCGGCGTACTGCTGCACCTGGGCCTGGCGCCAGGCACTGGTGGTCGAGGCCACGTCGGTGCTGACCAGTTGGTCGTAGGCGCGGCTGGCGCTTTCGAAACGCAGGTCGGTGGTGTCGGCGACGGCGTCGAGCCGGTGCTCGACGGCGCCCAGGCTGGCGCGGTGCTGGCCGACCGACTTCAGCGCCTTGTCGATCGAGTCGATCATCGTGCCGCTGCCGCCCGAGGTGGCGATGCTGCCGCCGGTCACGTCCGACAGGTCGCTGTTGTTGCGCAGGTCGGGCGTGGTGAGGTCGAGCGTGTCTTGAGAGCCCGGGCCGGTGTTGATCTGGCGCGTACCGGCGTCGCTGGACAGGATCTTCTGGCCATTGAAGCTGGTGCTGCCGATCACGCGGTTCACCTCCTGGCCCAGCTGCTGGTACTCGGCGTTCAGGCTCGCGCGGTCGCTGTCGTTGAGGGTGCCGTTGCGCGACTGCAGCGCCAGCTCACGCATGCGCTGCAGGTTGCTCGACACCTGACCTAGGGCGCCGTCGGCGGTTTCGGCCAGCGACATGCCGTCCATCGCCCCTTGGTGGGCGATGCGCTCGCCGTTCATCTGCGACAGGAAGCGCTCCGAGATCGACAGGCCGGCGGCGTCGTCGGCCGCGCTGTTGATGCGCCGCAGGCTCGACAGGCGCTGGCTGGATTGGTTCAGGCGCCAGCTGGCGGCGTCGATCCAGCGCGACGAACTGGGCACGGCATTGAAGTTCCACATGGCGGTGGGTGGTGGGCGGCAGACAGAGGTGGCCGCGTTGATCGTCCGCGGCGCTGCGCCGATGAGCGGGGCCGGTGCAAGGCGCGCGCTCGGCGTGACCGATGCCACGAAATCAGACCTTCAGATCGCCGGAAAAGCGGGGCCCCGACACCGGTTATCCTCTCGTCCTTTGGAGGCTCCCTCGGGGCCGGTGGCTTCACGACCGGAAACAGGGCGCAATATTCACGCAACACGGCCTGCCGACCATCCGGGGCCGTACCGAAGGGATCTGGACTGACCATGCGTATCACTAAACGCCACCTGCTCGGCTTTGCGGCCGCTTTGCCCCTGGCTTGGCTCACCGCCTGCGGTGGCAGCGGCGACAACGGCAACGACGCCCATGTGCGGTTGGTCAATGCCAGCGCCGGGTATGCCTCGCTCGACATGTATGTCGACGACAACAAGGAGGCTTCGGCGGTCACCTTCGGGGCTGGCAGCGGCTACGCCGATGTCGCCAACGGCGAGCCCGACCGGACGCTGACCGCGGCCGGCTCGACCACCGAGCTGTTGAGCCAGAGCAGCACGCTGGATTCCGGCAAGCGCTACACCGTCGTCGCCTACGGCTGGGAAGGCGCGCTGAAGTCGTTCCTGATGAGCGACGATGAAGACAGCGCCGACAGCGGCAAGACCAAGGTCAGTGCCTTCAACCTGGCCGTCGATGCGGGCGAGCTGGACGTCTACCTGACGGGCGAGTCCGATGACCTGGCCACGGCGACCCCGGTGGTGAGCGGCGTGGACGCCGGTGCGCAAAGCGCGTTCACCAGCGTCAGCTCGGGCACCTACCGCTTGCGCGTGACGGCAGCCAGCTCGAAGACCGACATTCGGCTGGACGTCTCGGGTGTGGTGCTGAGCAGCACCGACGTGCTGACGCTGGTGATGGCCCCGGGTGCGAGCGGCGTGCTGGTGCATGCCATCGGCGTGGTGCAAGAAGGTGACGTGACGCCGTACCTGAACACCAAGGCCCGCGCCCGCGTGGTCGCTGCAGTCGCCAATGCCGGCACCGTCAGCCTGTCGGCCGGTGGTGTGGGCCTGGCCAGCGACGTCAAGTCGGCCACGATCCGTGACTACATGCTGGTCAACGCCGGCGCCCAGACTGTGCACACCGCCGTCAACGGCACCGCGCTGACCGACCAGTCGGTGACCTTCGCCGCCGGTTCGGACGTGACGCTGCTGGTCTCGGGCACCAGCGCCGCCGATGCGACGGTCCATGCGATCACCGACGACGACCGCCTGCCGACCGTCAGCACCAAGTACAAGCTGCGCCTGGTGCACGCTGCCCCGTCGCTGGCCGCTGAAAACCTGTCGATGACGATCGACTTCAGCGCCGTCGCCAGTGACCTGGCCTTCGGCTCTGCGTCGACCTTCAGTGACCAGACCGCCAGCTCGGCCGCCACGATCGACATCACGACCCCGAGCTCGGGCAGCATCTACAACGTGACCGACGTGAACCTGCTCGCCAAGGGCATCTACACGATGTTCATGTTCGACACGATCAACGGCGCCGTGGGCGTGCTGCGCAAGGAGCGCTGATCGTTCAGCGGCTCTGACAGCCAAAAGAAACGGGGCCTTCGGGCCCCGTTTTTCTTTGTGGGTGAGTGTTGTCGCGCCGGGCGCAAGCCCACCCCTAGCGCGCCGCTCAATAGATCCGGCGCCGCTCCGGGTCGGCACCGCGCCAGGCCGGTGAGTTGTCGGGCAGGCGGGGGCGCACCGACGAGGCGCGGTCGTGGGTGCCGCCGGTCAGCACGTGGCGGCCGGGGCCGAGCGTGATGCAACGGCCTTTGTAGACCGAGTCGGTGCAGATGTCCCACAGGCCGCCGTGCACCTCGACCGACGAGGCCATGTCGCCGAAGCCGAGCCGGCCCAGGTACTCGGTCGGGCCGGTGATCAGCAGGCTGCGGCCGCTGAAGTCGCCGTTTTCGTACAGCGTGAGGCCGCCCATCTCGGGCAGCGGCTGGCGGTTGGCGCCGTACAGGGGGCGGATCGACGAGGCCTCGTCGTGCATCGCGCCGCTCAGGTGGTGGCGGCCGGGTTCCAGCGTGATGCAGCTGCCCTGGTAGTTCGAGTCTTCGCAGAGTTGCCAGACGCCGCGCCGCACGTCGACCGACGAGACGCGGTCGCCCATGCCGACCTTGCCGAGCGACGCGATCGGGCCGTTGACCGCGAGCGACTTGCCGCCGTAGTCGCCATCGTCGTAGAGCACCACCGCGGCGTTGGGGTCACCGGCGCTGTCGTCGGATGCGGGGCCGTCTTTTGGCCGCACCGAGCTGAGCGAGCGCAGCAGGCCGGGGGGCAGCGTGGCGTGCTGGCCCGGGCCGAGCACCAGGCAGCTGCCGCGGAACTGGGCGTCGGTGCACAGCTCCCAGCTGCCGCTGCGCACGACGACCGACGAAGCCTTGTTGTCGAAGCCGTAGTCGGCCAGGTTCGGGTTGGCGCGGTCGAGCCCGAGCGCCATGCCCTGGAACTGGGGCTGCTCGTACAGCTCGATCGGTGCCGCCCGCGTGGCTGCGGGCCAGGCCAGCGCCGCCGCGCAGGCGGCGGCGGTCAAGGGGAGCAAAGGCGTGCGCAAGGCCATGGTCGCTGTCTCCGGTTGGGGGCGGTCGCTCCGCCCCCCGGCCGGATCAGCCCAGGCGCCCGGCGCGGAAGTCTTCGACGGCCTCGATGATTTGGGCTTGCGAGTTCATCACGAACGGGCCGTACTGCGCAATCGGCTCTCGCAGCGGTCGACCGGCGATCAGCAGCGCACGCGTGGCCTCGGCGCCGGCCTGGACGACCACGCCGTCGGCGGCCGCGTCCTGCGCCAGCACGGCCATGCGCTGCGACGGCACCGGCGTGTCGCCGACCTGCGCCTTGCCCCGGTAGACGTAGACGAAGCCGTGGTGGCCGGGCGGCAGCGCCTGTTCGAAGCGCGCGCCAGGCTCGAGGTGGATGTCGAGGTACACCGGCTCGGTGTGCTCGCGTTGCACCGCGCCGGCGACCACACCAGCCCCGCTGCCGGCCACGCCGGCGATCACCGCCACGTCGACCCCCGGCGCGCGCCAGTGCGGGATCTCGGCCGCCGGGATGTCGCGGTAGCCGGCCGGCACCATCTTGTCTTTCGCCGGCAGGTTCAGCCACAGCTGAAAGCCCTCCATCCTGCCTTCCTGCTGCTCGGGCAACTCGCTGTGGATGATGCCGCGGCCGGCGGTCATCCACTGCACGCCACCGTTCTCGAGCAGGCCCTCGTGGCCAGCCGAGTCGCGGTGGCGCATGCGGCCGGCGATCATGTAGGTCACCGTCTCGAAGCCGCGGTGCGGGTGGTCCGGGAAGCCGGCGATGTAGTCGTCGGCGTTGTCGGTGCCGAAGGCGTCGAGCATCAGGAACGGGTCGAGCCGCAGCTGCAGGTCTTGCGTCAGCACGCGGGTCAGCTTGACGCCGGCGCCGTCGCGGGTCGGGCGGCCGACGACCAAGCGCTCGACCCGGCGCGGCCGGGCCAGCGTGGTGGGCGTCGATTCGAGCGTGGGGTTGGTCATGCGAGGCTCCAGGGGTGAGGGGTCCAGTGTGACGGGGCAGGGCCGGGCGCGCCCGGCCGGGGTCTTCAGGCGATCGCGGCTTCTTCGCTGCGCGCCAGCAGTGCGTCGATCTCGGCGCGTGCGCTGGCCAACGCCTGGGCTTCGGCGTCGGGGCCCATGGCCAGGCCTTCGGCGTAGACGAAGCGCACGTCGGTCATGCCCAGAAAGTCCAGCACCGACTTCAGGTACGGCACCTGGCTGTCGCGCTCGGTGCCGCGGTGCACGCCGCCGCGCGACAGCACCGCATAGACGGTCTTGCCGGTCAGCAGGCCGACGGGGCCCTTCTCGGTGTACTGGAAGGTGACGCGAGCGCGGGCGATCGCATCGATCCAGTTCTTCAGCTGCGCGGTGACGCCGAAGTTGTACATCGGCACACCCAGCACGACGACGTCGGCGGCCTGGATCTCGGCGATCAGCGCATCGTCCAGCGCGACGCGGGCGGCCTGCTCGGGCGAGCGGCTTTCGGCCGGCGTGAACAGCGCGCCGAGCGCCGATTCGTCGAGCACCGGGTGCGGCTGGCGGGCCAGGTCGCGCACGGTCAGCGTGGCGCCAGGGTGCTCGGCCAGCAGGCGGGCGGAGAGTTCGTTGGCCAGCCGGGTGGAGTGCGAGCCCTGGTCGTTCTCGAACACGCGGGCGCTGGAATTGACTTGCAGGACGTTCATGGTGGGCTTTCGGTGGGGTTGGCGAGCGGTGGTGGGCTCGATGACCTCACTGTATTGATCGTCTTGTCGAAGATAAATCCACCTTGATGGGCAGGTTTGTTCCTTGAATGGAACAATGCGGGCTCTTGCCCTAGCCGAAAGCCGCCGATGTCGACCGCCGTGGACCCCAACGACCTGGCCCTGTTTGCCCATGTCGCCGATGCCGGCAGCTTCACCCGGGCGGCCGACAAGCTCGGCCTGCCGAAGTCGACGCTGTCACGCCGGCTCTCGGGGCTGGAGGCGCTGCTGGGCGAGCGGTTGATCCTGCGCACGACACGCCGGCTGACGGTGACCGAGTTCGGCGCCGCGGTGCTCGAGCATGCGCGCCAGGTGGTGGCCGAGGTCGACGGCACGCTGGCCTTGGCGCAGCACCGCCAGGCGCAGCCCAGCGGCCACCTGCGGGTGTCGATGCCGGGCGACCTGGCGCTGCTGGCGCTGGGCGGCATGCTGCAGCAGTTCGTGCGCGACCACCCGGCGGTGACCTTGCAGCTGGACCTGTCGCCGCGCCGCGTCGACCTGATCGCCGAGAACTTCGACCTGGCACTGCGCATGGGCGACCTGCCCGACGACACGCACCTGTCGGCGCGCCGGCTGGCCTGGTTCAGCGCGAGCCTGTTCGCCTCGCCCGACTGGGTGGCCGCGCACGGCCTGCCGGCCCACCCGGACGAGCTGATCGCGCCGGCCCGCGACTGGCGCGCACTGGCGGTGGCCGGGCAGAGCGGCGAGCCGCTGCCGTGGCGCCTGGAGCGACCCGTCGAAGGCGCCGGTACCGAGGCGCCGGTGCAGCGCTGGCAGGGGCTGCCGGCTGCGCGCATGCTGGCCAACTCGCCGGCCGTGCTGCTGCAGATGGCGCGTGCCGGCGTCGGCCTCGCGCTGGTCGGCGACTTCTTCGCCGCGCCCTATGTGCATGCCGGCGAGCTGGTGCGGGTGCTGCCCGACTGGCGCTCGCCGCCGGCGCCGGCGTGGGCGGTGTTCCCCGAGCGGCGGCTGATGCCGGCCAAGACCCGGGCCTTCATCGACGCGCTGGCGGCGGTGCTCGCCCCCTGCCGCGAGCCGGGGGCCGATGTCTGCGGCGGCAGCTGCCCCGGGCCGGGCGGCCAGCCCTTTCTGCCCAGGCCGGGGGGCTGAGAGGTGGAGAGTCTTTCACCCATGCCCGCCTTGCGCGCCAAAACACGCCGGTTCTTCGTTGCAAATGCTCGCCATAGCCCGAGCTATGGCTGCGCTTTGCGCCTCGATCCGGCGCGCTTTGACGCGCCTTTCGGGCGCGGCCGAAAAACTCTCAACCTCTGAGCGGGCGGCTGGCGCCGCCCGGGCTTATTCGACGCCGACGCCGGTGTGGTCCAGGTGCTCGCGCACCGCTTCGATCACGTGCTGCTGGCTTTCGGTCTGCGACAGCGTGTGGTCGGCGCCGGCCACCATCAGCATGCGGAAGTTCGGCTGGCCGCTCATGTGGCGGCCGCGCGGGCCGATGTGGTATTCGAGGTAGTCGAGCCCGTCGTCTTCCTCGGCCACGATCAGCAGGATGTCGGTGCCGCGCTCGCTCAGCAGCCGCATGTTGGCCAGCACGTTCTCTTCGCCTGGCGCCTGCCCCAGCAGCCGGCGCGCGGCGCGGGCGGCGCGCACGCGGGTGAGCGTGGCCAGCCGGCCGGCGATGCCGCGCACGTCGATGTCGCCCTTGAGCAGGCGCTTGTAGGTCGCCGGCTCGAACATCGCGCGCCGGTAGTAATGGCTGGACTTGTAGCTGCGCTGCATCGCGCTTTGCAGCGTTTCGCCCTCGTTCCATTCGAGCCGGCGCGGGTTGATCAGCACCAGCCCGGTCACGCGCGGGTCGGCCAGCGCGGTCTGGAACGCGACGTAGGCGCCCGAGCACAGCCCGACCAGGATGAAGCGCTGCACGCCCAGGCCACTCAGCCGCTCGATCGCGGCGCCGACGTCGACCGTCGAGCCCTTCGAGTACAGCCGGGTGCTGGCGTAGCCGGCGGCGCTGCGGCTGTCGCCGATGCCGGCCAGGTCGAAGCGCAGCGAGCGGTAGCCGCGCGCGGCCCAGGCCCGCGCCATCTTCACATACAGCCGGTTCGGCCCGACGCGGTGGTTGGTGCCGACGTTGAGCATCAGGATCGCCGTCTCGGCGCGGCCGCCGGCCTCGTCCAGCCTCTCGGGCTCGGCCAGGATGCCGAACAGGCCGTGCTCATGGCCGAACAGCAGCGGGATCTCGCGCACGCCGGCGAACACCGCGTCGCGCTGCAGCGGCACGTCGGTGCCCGGGGCGCGGGGCTCGGGTTGGGCATCGGCCGGCTCGCCGGCGCGCAGCCAGTCGATGACGCCGTCGAGCGTGGCGGTCGGCACGTCGGTCTCGTGCGGCTCGGCCATCATCGCCGCATAGCCGGGCCATTCGACGACGGTGGTCTCGATGCCGGCTTCGCGGAAGGCGGCGGGCAGCGGGCCGGCGCCGGGCAGGTCGTCGCGGGTGATGAACAGGGTGCGCGGCGCGGGCAGCGGGCTGCCGGGCTTGCCATCGAGCGCCTGCAGGTCCTGCAGCGTCTGGGCGGTGTAGAGCGTGCCCATCGTCTCGAGGTCGTCGCCACCGGTGTCGCCCGGGCGCGGCGCGTGCGCACGCAGCGTGCCGGCCGCGCGCAACTCGCGCGTGAAGGCGCGGCCGCTGGCGCAGGGCGCCCACAGCACCAGGCTGTCGACACCGCCGCGGGCGCTGGCCACGCGGGTGGCCAGCGTGGCGCCGATGCGCACGCCGAACAGCGCCAGCCGTGGGGTGCCGGCCAGGCGCTGCACTTCGTCGAGCGCGGCGTCGATGCAGGCCTGCCAGGCGGCGACGCGGTCGGGGTCGGCGTCGCTGCCGATCGAGTCGCCGGTGCCGTGGTAGTCGAAGCGGATGACCGCGAAGCCGTCGTCGGCCAGGCGTTCGGCCAGCTGGGTGTAGGTTTCGTAGGCGCAGGTGCCTTCGTAGCCGACCGGGCGGCACAGCACGACGCCGGTGGCGCGGCGGCCCACCCGGGGCGCGTGGTACCAGCCGAAGCAGCGGGTCTGCGTGGCGCCGAAGGCGATCGGCACCGCGCCCGGCGGGCTAGGGCTGTTGTCGGTATGGGCCATCGTCTCCCTCATGATTTTGTTCGGTCACACATGCACACAATTTTCAGTATAGGGTTCGCGTCTTCGGCCCACCGGGGCACGCAAATTCAGCCCGGCCGCGGGGAACGCGGGGGGCGCAGTAGCATCGATCCAACAAGCAAGGCACAGGAGCAGGCATGAAAGCGGTGTTCAACGGCGTGGTGGTGGCCGAGAGCGATGACACGGTGGTCGTCGAGGGCAACCACTATTTTCCCGAGACGGCCCTGAAGCGCGAATACACGAGTTTCTCGAACCACCGCACCAGCTGCGCGTGGAAGGGGCAGGCCCGGTACCTCAGCCTGCTGGTCAACGGTGAACTCAACAGCGACGCCGTCTGGTACTACCCCGAGCCCAGCGAAGCGGCGTCGCAGATCAAGAACCGTGTGGCCTTCGGCCGCGGGGTGCAGATTGTCGAGTAAAGCCGCGCCGCGGTGGATCCCCAATCACTGACCTTGGTCCATCGGCGCCGGCTGCGTGAAGTCTGGCGCTCGGCCGGCTGGCCCTGCCAGGATCTGGTCGAAGTCGAATTGCTGGCCGCCGGCTGGCTGGAACGCCGCTGCGACCCGCACGGCCGCGAGACGCTGCGGGTCACCGACGCGGGTGTCCAGGCCTTGGCCGCGACCCTGCAGCGCAACCGGGCCGCGCGCGACGCGCACGAGGCGCTGGTGGCGCGGATCGCGGTCGAGATGCAGCGCGCCGGCCGCGTGGTGTGGCGGGGCCTGAGCCTGCGCGCCCCGGTGGCGGGCCAGGCGCTGGGGCCGGATGGCCAGGTGCTGCCGGTCACCCGCTGGGCGATGGCGATGCCCGATGTCTATTCGATCCGCCACACCACGGTCGAGGACTATGTCGAGCCGATCGTGCACGAGGTCAAGGTGCGCCGCGCCGACCTGCTGGGCGACCTGAAGCGGCCGGCCAAGGGCGAGGCTTACCGCGCGCTGTGCGGCGAATGCTGGTACGTGCTGAAGGCCGGCATCGGCGAGGCCGACGAAGTGCCCGAGGTCTATGGCGTGATGCGGGCCCACCCGGTGGCCGGCGCGCCGGAGAGCGCCGGGCTGGCCTTCGGCGCGCTCGAGGTCTTGCGGCCAGCACCCCGGCGCGCCTTTCGGTTGCCGTTCAGCGTCTGGATGGCGCTGGCGCGGGCCAACGCCGAGCCGGCCGACGAGGAGCCGCCGCAGGGGCGGCTCGGCGCGCCGGAAATTGATCAACCATGATCGACCGGCGCCGGGCCGCCGCCTGCGAAGCGGCGGGGCCTGTCGCACAATCGCCGGTTGTTGACGCTGCCCGCGTGCCGGTGACCCACCGGCGTGGTGGTCGGCGCCTGGCCCCATCACCGGAGATCCCTGTGTCTGCCAAAGCCTCTTCGTCGCCTTTGCGAGTGTCCCGTCTGGTTCGTGCCGTGTCGGCGGCCTGCCTGAGCGTTGCGGCCTGGAGCGCCGCGCCGGCCTGGGCCACGGTGGCCAGCGGGCCCCAGGTGGCGTGGCAGGCGGCGGCGGCCGATGCCGACATCGAGAAGGCCTTCGCCCAGGGCAAGGCCGAGGGCAAGCCGGTGCTGGTGTACTGGGGCGCCAAGTGGTGCCCGCCGTGCAACCAGCTGAAGGCCACGCTGTTCAACCGGCAAGACTTCATCGAGCGCTCGAAGAGCTTCGTCGCCGTCAGCATCGACGGTGACCTGCCGGGCGCCCAGAAGCTGGGCGCGCGCTTCAAGGTGCGCGGCTACCCGACGATGATCCTGTTCAACACCGACGGTGCCGAGATCACCCGGCTGCCCGGCGAGGCCGATGCGCCGGCGGTGATGAACGTGCTGCAGATGGGCTTGGCCGGTGGCCGCCCGGTGAAGACGGTGCTGACCGAAGCCAGGGCCGGCAAGCCGGTGACGGCCAACGAGTGGCGCATGCTGGCCTTCTACTCGTGGGACACCGACGAGGCGCAGCTGGTGCCCGAGGCCGAGCGCGCGCCGATGCTGGCGCAACTGGCTGGCAGCTGCCCGGCCAACGAGACCGAGACCGCGACCCGGCTGCTGCTGAAGGCGCTGGTCGGCCAGGCCGAGCTCGAGCCTAAGGCCAAGCCGGCGATCAAGGTCGACGCCGCGCTGCGCGACCGGATCAAGAAGCTGCTGGCCGACCCGGCGGCCACGCGCAGCCAGATGGATGCGGTGGTGAACTACGCGCCCGAGCTGGCCAAGGCGCTGGCACCGACCGCCGGGCCCGACCGCCAGGCGATGGTCGCGGCGCTCGATGCCGCGCTGGTGCGGCTGCAGGGTGACGCCTCGCTGTCGCGCGCCGACCGCATGTCGGCGCTGATCGGCCGGGTCGACCTGGCGCGGCTGGATCAGCCGAAAGAGGCGCTCAAGCCAAAGCTGCCCGAGGCGCTGGTCAAGCAGGTGCGCGAGGAGGCCGCACGCGCCGACCGCGAGGTCACCGAAGGCTATGAGCGCCAGGCCGTGATCACCTCGGCCGCCCACCTGCTGGGCGAGGCCGGGCTGTGGAAAGACAGCGACGCGCTGCTGCAGGCCAGCCTGCCCAAGAGCCATTCGCCTTATTACCTGATGAGCCAGCTGTCGGGCAACGCGAAGAAGCAGGGCCGCAAGGCCGAGGCGCTGAGCTGGTCGGAGCAGGCCTTCAACAAGAGCGAAGGCCCGGCCACCCGGCTGCAGTGGGGCGCCAGCTATGTCGCCACGCTGGTCGAGCTGGCGCCGCAGGACGAAGCCAAGATCGAGAAGACGGTGGCGCAGCTGATCCGCGAGGCCGATGGCCAGCAGGGCGCGTTCTACGAGCGCAGCGCGCGCTCGATGCAGAAGGTGGGCGACAAGCTCGCGGCGTGGAACGCCAAGGGCCAGCACAAGGCGGTGGTCGAGCGGCTGCGCGCGCAGCTGAACCCGGTGTGCGCCAAGCTGCCGGCGGCCGATGCGCAGCGCGGCGCCTGTGAAGGTGTGCTGAAGAAGGCCTGAACCCGGCGCGGGTTTCACGGGCCATGCGCGGCGGCACGCAGGCTGTCGCGCTGATCGGGCCGTTCATCGCATCGAGTCTCGGCGGTGGTGGAGGGCGGCGAAGAATCGCCGTCATCCAAACCACTGACGAGGAGATTCCATGCCTTTGCCCGCCCGTCGGCGTGCGCCCGCTCGCGCGTTTGCTCTCTCGGCCTGCGCCGTGGCCGGCCTGGCCGCCACCTTGCCGGCCCAGGCCGACACCGCCCCGCCTCAGTTTCCGCTGCGCGACTTCTTTCGCAACCCCGAGAAGGCCTACTTTCGCCTGAGCGACGACGGCAAGTGGCTAGGCTTCATGCAGCCGGCGGTGGGCGAGGGCGGCGACGCGAAACGCATGAACGTGTTCGTGCAGGCGCTCGAGGCCGGCAAGCCGGTCGGTGCGGCGCGCCAGCTGACCCGCGAGAGCGCCCGCGACATCGCGATCTACCGCTGGAAGGGCAACGGCACGGTGCTCTACGAGAAGGACTTCGGCGGCGACGAGAACGTGCGGGTCGTGGCGGTCGATGTGGCCACCGGCAAGCTGACCCCGCTGACGCCCGACGGTGGGGTGCGCGCCGGCATCGTCAACGAGCTGGTCGACGACCCCGAGCACATCCTGGTCCAGCACAACCAGCGCAACAAGTCGGCCTTCGATGTCTACCGCGTTAATGTGCGCACCGGTGCCGCGGCGCTGGTGGCCGAGAACCCCGGCAACATCGTCGACTGGACGGCCGACCACGCGGGCCGCGTGCGGCTGGCGGTGGCCAGCGACGGCGTCAACAACACGGTGCTGTACCGGGCGAGCGAGAGCGAGTCGTTCAAGCCGCTGTTCTCGACCGACTTCCGCACCCAGGTCGGCCCGACCTTCTTCGACTTCGACAACCAGCGCTTCTACGCGCTCAGCAACCGCGGCCGCGACAAGACCGCGCTGGTGCTGATCGACCCGGCCAAGCCCGACACCGAGCAGGTGGTCTACGCGCATCCGAAGGTCGACCTGGCGGGGGTCGCGTATTCACACAAGCGCAAGGTGCTGACGCAGGCCGACTTCCAAGCCGAGAAGCCCGACCGCCACCTGTTCGATGCGCCGATGAAGACGATCTACGAACGCCTGGAGCGCCAGCTGCCGGGGCAGCAGATCATCTTGCAAAGCGCCAGCCGCAACGAAGACCAGTTCGTCGTCGCCTCGATGAGCGACCAGACGCCCGGGGCGCGCTACGTCTACGACGCGGCGAGCGACCGCTTGAGCAAGCTGGGCGACATCAACCCCGGGCTGCCGGCGGCGCAGATGGCGCAGATGAAACCGATCAGCTACACCGCCCGCGATGGCCTGGTGATCCCCGGCTACCTGACGCTGCCGCCGGGCCGGCCGGCGAAGAACCTGGCCTGCATCGTCAACCCGCACGGCGGCCCGTGGGCGCGTGACGGCTGGGGCTTCAACCCGGAGGTGCAGTTCCTGGCCAACCGCGGCTACTGCGTGCTGCAGATGAACTTCCGCGGCTCGACCGGTTACGGCCGCGAGTTCTGGGAAGCCAGCTTCGGCCAGTGGGGCCTGAAGATGCAGGACGACGTGACCGACGGCGCGAAGTGGCTGGTGCAGCAAGGCATTGCCGACCCGAAACGCATCGGCATCTACGGCGGCAGCTACGGCGGTTATGCGACGCTGGCCGGCGTGGCCTTCACGCCCGAGCTGTACGCCGCGGCGGTCGACTATGTCGGCGTGTCCAACCTGTTCACCTTCATGAAGACGATCCCGCCGTACTGGGAGCCGATGCGCCAACAGATGTACGCGATGGTCGGCAACCCCGACGACCCGAAGGACAAGGCGCGCCTGACCGCGACCTCACCCGCACTGCAGGCCGACAGGATCAAGACGCCGCTGTTCATCGCGCAGGGCGCCAAGGACCCGCGCGTCAACAAGGCCGAGAGCGACCAGGTCGTCGAGGCGCTGAAGAAACGCGGCGTCGAGGTGCAGTACCTGGTCAAGGACAACGAAGGCCACGGCTTCCACAACGAGGAGAACCGCTTCGAGTTCTATGCCGCGATGGAAGCCTTCTTCGCCCAGCACCTGAGGCCCTGACTTCCTCCCATGGCGGCGCTCCGCAGGGGCCGCCGCACTCCAAGTGGCGTGCGCGGATCCGGCTTTGCCGGTCCGCTGCGCGAGCCCCCAGTAGGGGGCGTGGGGTCTATTTTTTCAAGCCTTCGGCTTCCATGGCCGCCTGAACCGACGGGCGGCTCGCGACGCGCTCGCGGAAGGCGTTGAGGTTCTTCAGCGCGCTCATGTCGACGCCGACGACCGGGCTCCAGTTGGTGACGGTGAACAGGTAGGCGTCGGCGACGCTGAACTCGTTGCCCAGCAGGTACTGCTTGCCTTCGAGCTGGTTGTCGACCCACTGCAGGCGCTCGCCGAGGCGGGCGCGGTAGACGGCCTTGCCTTCTTCCGGCATCGCCGGGTTGAACAGCGGCGAGTAGCTCTTGTGCAGCTCGCTGGTGATGAAGTTCAACCACTCCATCAGGCGGTAACGCTGCAGGCTGCCGGCCGGCGGCGCCAGCTTGGACGCCGGGGCCTGGTCGGCGATGTACTGCACGATCACCGGGCCTTCGGTCAGGCGTTCGCCGTTGTCGAGCTCCAGCACCGGGACCTGGCCTTTCGGGTTGACTCGGTAGAAGTCGCTGCCGTCGGCCAGCTTCTTGGTCTTGGTCGAGGCCAGGGTCAGGTCGAAGGCCAGGCCGGCTTCGCGCAGCACGATGTGCGGCGACAGCGAGCAGGCGCCGGGGCTGTAGTAGAGCTTCATGGGGTCTCCCGAGGGGTTGTGGACGAGCCGGCGATCATCGGCCCAAAGCGCAAGACCGGGGGGCGGCCAGGGGCTTCGAAATCCCGCTAGGCCAACCGGTCGGCGTTGGTGGTCCACGTTTGGCGGCCGGCGGCCGACCTCTGCTAGATTGCGCCGCATCCTTGGCTCTGCTGTCGCCCCACCATGCCGCGTGCTGTTCTTGCCGAATCCCAGATCCACCCGGCGGTGCGCGAGCGTGTCGCCCGGCACCAGTCGGCCATCGTCGCCGAGGTGCAGCAGGCGATCGCGGCCCACCCAGTGGTGGTGGTCGGCATGGCGATGAACCCGTTCCCGCGCAAGGCCAGGCGGCTGCTCGATGCGGCCGGCGTGACCTACCACTACCTCGGCTACGGCAGCTACCTCAGCCAGTGGCGCCCACGTAACGCGTTGAAGATGTGGACCGGCTGGCCGACCTTGCCGATGGTCTTCGTCCATGGGGTGCTGATCGGGGGTGCCGACGACCTCGAGGCGCTGATCGCCAGTGGCGAGCTCAAGCGCTTGCTGACGCCGGCGTCGCCGGCCTGAGCGGGCGGCGGCTTGCTCGCCGCCGGCCGCCGTTCGCGCGTGTCACCCGGCGTTTCATCCGCTGCGCCGCTGGGTCGGCGCGAGTGCCTTCACAATCGCCGGCCATGAAGCCACAACGAGCTGTTTCCTTTTGCTGGCGGCTGGCGGGGGCGGTGGCCGCCGCGGCGCTCGGCTTTGGCCAGCCGGCCGCGGCGGCGGCCGAGCCGACGCTCAGCCTGAAGCCTTGTCGACTGAAGGGCGTCGAGCATGAAGCCCAGTGCGGCGTGTTGAAGCGCCCGCTCGACCCGACCCGCCCGGACGGCCCGCAGATCGACATCCACGTCGCGGTGATGCCGGCGATCGCGCGCAACAAGAAGCCCGACCCGGTGCTGTTTTTCGCCGGCGGGCCGGGGCAGAGCGCGATCGGCCTGGCCGGGCCGGTGGGGCGCGTGCTGACGCGCTTTCTGAACCGGCGCGACGTGATCCTGGTCGACCAGCGCGGCACCGGCCGCAGCGCGCCGCTGAACTGCGAGCCCGAGGCGCCGACCAAGCCGCTGGCCGACACCATCAGCCCGGCCCGCCAGGCCAGCATGCTGGTGGCCTGCCGCGACGCGCTGCAGAAGCTGCCCTATGGCGACCTGCGCCAGTTCACGACGACGATCGCGATGGCCGATGCCGACGCGGTGCGCCGTGCGCTCGGCGCCGACAAGGTCAACGTGATGGGCGGCTCGTACGGCACCCGCGCGGTGCTCGAATACATGCGCCAGTTCCCGGGCAGCGTGCGCCGCGCGGTGATCGACGGCGTGGCGCCGCCGGACATGGCCTTGCCCGGCTCGTTCTCGCCCGATGCGCAGCGTGCGTTCGACGCGCTGCTGGCCTCGTGCGAGGGGCCGGCGGGCGACCCGGGCTGCCGCCAGCACTACCCGGGCCTGCGGGCCCAGTGGGCGGCGGTGCTGGCGGCGATGCCGCGCGAGGTGGTGGTGACGCACCCGGTGACCGGGCGCGACGAGCGGTTCACGCTGACGCGCGACATGCTGGTCGGGCTGGTCCGCCTGCCGCTGTATGCGCCGTCGCTGGCCTCGGCGCTGCCGTTCGCGATCAGCGAGGCGGCGGCCGGGCGCTACGCCGCGATCGTCGGCCTGGCGACCTCGATGGGCGGCAACAGCCGCGGGCTGGACCTGGCGATGGGCATGCACTTCTCGGTCGTCTGTGCCGAAGACATGCCGCGCCTGGGCAAGACCGGCGACAAGCCGGGCCCCGACTTCGGTGACGCGGCGCTGGCGCTGTACCGCGACGCCTGCGCGGTCTGGCCCAAGGGCAACGTGCCGGCGGCTTTCTACACGATGCCACCGGCGCCGGCGGGCACGCTGGTGCTGTCCGGCGGGGACGACCCGGTGACGCCGCCGCGCCACGGCGAGCGCGTGACGCAGGCGCTGGGTGCCAAGGCGCGCCACGTCGTGGTGCCGCACGCCGGCCACGGCGTGATGGCGCTGGGCTGCATGCGCGACGTGATGTACCGCTTCGTCGACACCGACGACGAGGCGAAGGCGCTGGCGGCGGTGCAGGCCGACGCGAACTGCGCGACGCCGTTGCCACGCCCATTGGCGTTCGTGCCGCCCAGCCCGCCGCCGGCGTCGGCCCCGCCCGCGCCGGCACCGGCGGCGTCTGCGCCGGCACCGCATGTGCGCCGCGGCCCCGATGACGCGCCCTCTTCGAAAGCCGACCGATGATCGAAGTCGAACAACTGACCAAGCGCTTCGTCCACGGGCGCGGCAAGCAGGCGCGTGAAGTGCGCGCGGTGGATGGCGTGAGCTGGCGCGCCGACGACGGCCGCATCACCGGCCTGCTCGGCCCCAACGGGGCTGGCAAGACGACCACGCTGCGGATGGTGGCGGCGCTGATCGCGCCGGACGCCGGGCGGGTGAAGGTCGACGGCATCGACGTCGGCACCGAGCCGATGGCGGCGCTGGCGCGCATGGGCGTGCTGTCGGACGCGCGCGGCCTGTACCCGCGGCTGACGGCACGCGAGAACATCGTGTACTACGGCCGCCTGCACGGCCTGAGCAACGCCCAGGCCAGCGCCCGCGCCGACCAGCTGGCCAAGGTGCTCGAGATGGCGCCGCTGCTGGACCGCCGCACCGACGGCTTCAGCCAGGGCGAGAAGATGAAGACCGCGCTGGCCCGCGCGCTAGTGCACAACCCGCCCAACATCATCCTGGACGAGCCGACCAACGGGCTCGACGTGCTGGCGACCCGGGCCCTGCGCGACGCGCTGCGCCGCTTGCGCGACGACGAGGGCAAGTGCATCGTGTTCTCGACCCACATCATGCAAGAGGTCGAGCGGCTGTGCGACCGGGTGATCGTGATCTCGCACGGCCGCACGGTGGCCGAGGGCACGGTGGCCGAGTTGTCGGCGCGCACCGGCCACAGCGATTTCGAAGAGGCCTTCGTGGACCTGGCGTTCACGGTGACCGAACGCCACGACGCCGGCGAGCTGGCCGAGGAGAAGACAGCATGATGGCCCGATCCGCCTGGGCGGTTTTCTGCAAGGAGCTGACCGACGCACTGCGCGACCGGCGCACGTTGCTGACGGTGTTCCTCAGCTCGGTCGCGATGGGCCCGCTGGTGCTGGTGCTGATCTCGACGCTGGTGTCCGACATCGAGAAGCGGGCCGATGCCCGCGAGCTGACCGCTGTCGGCCTGGACAAGGCGCCGACGTTGCGCAACTACCTGCTGCGCCAGACCTACACGCTGCAGGTGGCGCCGCCCGACTACGAGAAACAGCTGCGCGACAGCAAGCTGGCCGATCCGGTGCTGGTGGTGCCGGCCGATTTCGAGAATGACCTGGCGCGCGGCGAGACGCCGGTGGTCGAGATCATCACCTCGAGCGCGAACCAGCGGGCCCAAAGCGGCGTCGGCCGTTTGAGCCGGTTGATCGACGGCTTCAACCGCGAGCAGGGCACGCTGCGGCTGGCCGTGCGCGGCGTGGCGCCGAGCGCGATGGAGGCGGTCGAGGTCGACGAGCGCGACCTGGCCAACCCGGCGACACGCGCCATGCAACTGACCGGCATGCTGCCGTTCTTCGTGCTGATGGCGGTGCTGTACGGCGCGCTGAACGCCGCGCTGGACACGACCGCCGGCGAGCGCGAGCGCGGCTCGCTCGAGCCGCTGCTGATGAACCCGGCGCCGCGGCTGGCGCTGGTGATCGGCAAGTGGGGCGCGGTGGCCGCGGTCGGCATGCTGATCGCGGTGCTGTCGTCGCTCAGCTTCCTGCCGGGGCAGTGGCTGCTGAAGAGCGAAACGCTGGCGGCGATGTTCCAGTACGGCCTGCCCGAGGCGGCGGCGTTCCTGGCGCTGCTGTTGCCGCTGGCCGGCGCCTTGTCGGCGTTGCTGATGGCGATTGCGATCCGCTGCAAGAGCTTCAAGGAGGCGCAGGCCAACGCCACGGTGGTCGTGCTCGGCGTGTCGCTGCTGCCGATGATGACCCTGTTCAACCAGGACGGCGAGAAGCCCTGGCACCTGTGGGTGCCGGCGCTGGCGCAGTCGACCTTGATGGCCCGCGTGCTGAAGGGCGAGCCGATCAACGCCTGGGACCTGGCGGTGCCGGCGATCGGCAGCGTGCTGCTGGCGGTCGTCTGCCTGGCCTTCCTGGCCCGGCAGTTCGCGAAGGCCGCGGTGCGCTGAGCGGCCATGCCGCGAGTCCCCGCCGGGCTGCGCGCGGCGGGGCAAACCGTCAAGCGAGCCCGCGGCGGGCGGGGCCAGCTCAGGCGGCCTGAACGGCTCGCCAGACCTCGTCTTGCCAGGGCAACTGGCAGACCAGGCGGCTCAGGTGCAGTGCCGACTCGCGTGCCGCCAGCAACTCGCCGTGCTCGCCGACCAGCCGCAGGTTGGTCACCACGCAGAGCGGGTTCGCCATCGCGACGACGCCGTCGGCGATCTGGATCCAGTCCCAGGCCAACCCGGCCTGGCCCTCGTCGAAGTATTCGCTCCACACGGTTTGACCCGCGCAGGGGGTGCCGCGGCACGCCGCAGTGGTCACTCGGGTGCCCAAGTGGACAAATCTTGCCTTACGCTTTGCGGTGGCCTGGCAGAAAATAGCAGGCCAGGCGTAGAGCGCCCAGGGGGGTGGCATGGAGACGCTGGAGGTCGTGTGCATGGTGGCCTTCTTCTTCGTCCGAACAGCCTGAAGTCTGGAGATGTCGTGGTGCACCGGCTAGCTGTCAATCCTGTCAGGGTGTCGTGATGAGTGGCGCGATGCTGAGCCACAGCTATCTGTCGATCATGGAGGCGAAGTCGGCCGAGGACTTCCGCAACCAGATCGTTCATTTCGCCAACGAGCTGGGCTTCCAGTACGTGTCGGCGCTGACGGTGGTCGACCATTCGTTGACGCGCTCCGACTTTGTCAGCGTCGACAACATGCCCACCGACTATCGCGAGGCTGGCGCTTCCACCTTGGAAAACCAGCGCCGCGACCCGGTGATGCAGCATTGCAAGCGGGGCGCGGTGCCGATCGTTTGGGATCAGGAGACCTATCTGCGCCAGGGGGCGATCGACGTGTGGGAGGAGCAGGCCGCTTTCGGCTACCGCACGGGTATTGCGCTGGCTCTGCATCTGCCCGAAGGGCGCCACTTCATGCTGGGCGTTGACCGCGATCAAACGCTGCCGAAACAGCCGAGTGAATTGACGCGCATGGTGGCTGATCTGCAGCTGTTTGCCGTGCATGCGCAGGACACCGCGCTGCGCCTTTTCTTGCCGGCCGAGCGGCTGGTCGAGGCGCCGTCGTTGACGCCGCGAGAGCTCGACGCGCTGCGTTGGACGATGGAAGGCAAGACGGCCTGGGAAGTCGGCAGCATCCTGGGCATCACCGAGCGCACGGCGGTCTTGCACATCCAGAATGCGATGCGCAAACTGGGCTCGGTCAACAAGCACCAGGCGGTGCTCAAGGCGCTGAGACTTGGCCTCATTCACTGAGGCTCACGAGGTGGTCGTGACGGGAGGTTACGGCCACCTGTAAGAGTTGACAGTGTTCGAAATAGGGGGGGATTGCTTCAATGGCGGCACGCGCTGAGTCAGCGTATTTACCGCCCCGGAGTCCCCATGAAGCAAGCCCTGTTGTCCCTGATTCGCCCCGTGTTGCGTCGTCCGGCGGCCGAGCCTGTGCCGGCTGTCGGGGTACGCGAACTTGACCGCGCAGAACTGCGCTTGGTCGGCGGCGGCCCCGGCGAAACGGATGCGCCCAAGACGGGCTGGTAAGCCCGCAGAGTGCGCCGCGATGTGACGTGATTCACATCATTCAGCGGCTTGCATCGATCCTCTCTTTTCGCGACCGAATCCCTCCACAACCAGCGTCGAGCTTGTTGGCAGCATCGTTCAGATGTCGCTCCCAGGTTTGGCTTGGTTGACTTTCAAGGTGCTGGCGGCGTTCCGCCGTCAGCACCTCTTTTTTTGGGCGATGAGCGGCGCCATGCCGCAGCGTTGACGACGCGCTCGGCGCTGTCGTCTTGCAGGCTGTCGCGTCCTGCGCCAATGCCCTAACGATTGAATTCAGTGGCGTCGCCGACGCGCTGCGTTGCGCGCCTTCAGCTTGGCGTGGCAGGCCCGGGATGGGTCGCGGTTTCCAAGTGCGCCAACCACTGCATCGCGTGGACCCGATCGGGCCCGCACATCGCCGCCGACGGTTGCAGCGAGCCGCAGACGGCTGGCCGGCGCGGGTCGCCGAACAGGCGGCAGCGTAGCGCGTCATCCAGTTGCACGCAGGGCACGCCGGCGGGCTTGCCATTGGGCATGCCGGGGATTGGGCTCGAGATCGACGGGGCGGTGCAGCAGGCGCCACAGTGCGGGCGGCAGGCCAGAGGGGCGGCGGGCATGCCGGGCATTGTCCGTCGGCTTTTCGGGACAGATTGCTATTGATGTGTGTATTCACTCACATCATTTCGGGCTTGTGTCGCGACCGGCGGGTGGCGGGCCATCCCCTGGCATAGCGCCAAACGGTGGTGCTCTTTAAAATCAATACCTTGCGCGCAGGTTTGCGCTCGTCCCCGTGATTGGAAGCGCCCGTGCTTTATCCCCAGGAATTCGACGTCATTGTGGTCGGTGGTGGCCACGCCGGCACCGAGGCCGCCTTGGCCGCCGCCCGCATGGGCTGTGCGACGCTGCTGCTGACCCACAACATCGAGACGCTGGGGCAGATGAGCTGCAACCCGTCGATCGGCGGCATCGGCAAGGGGCATCTGGTCAAAGAGGTCGATGCGCTGGGGGGCGCGATGGCCTTGGCCACCGACGAGGCCGGCATCCAGTTCCGCATCCTCAATTCGAGCAAGGGGCCGGCCGTGCGGGCGACGCGAGCGCAGGCCGATCGGGTGCTCTACAAGGCGGCGATTCGCCGCCGGCTGGAGAACCAGCCGAACCTGTGGATCTTCCAGCAGGCGGTCGATGACCTGATGGTCGAGGGCGACCGGGTGGTCGGCGCGGTCACGCAGGTCGGCATTCGCTTTCGTTCGCGCAGCGTGGTGCTGACCGCGGGCACCTTCCTCGACGGACGCATCCACGTCGGGCTGCAAAACCACAGTGGCGGCCGGGCGGGCGACCCGCCGGCGGTCAGCCTGTCGGCGCGGTTGAAGGAGCTGAAGCTGCCGCAAGGCCGGCTGAAGACCGGCACGCCGCCGCGCATCGACGGCCGCTCGATCGACTTCTCGGTGCTGACCGAGCAGCCGGGTGACCTCGACCCGGTGCCGGTGTTCAGCTTCATGGGCGGTGCGGCGATGCACCCGCGCCAGGTGCCGTGCTGGATCACCCACACCAGCGCGCGCACGCACGAGATCATCCGTTCGGGTTTCGACCGCAGCCCGATGTTCACCGGCGTCATCGAAGGGGTGGGGCCGCGCTACTGCCCGAGCATCGAAGACAAGGTCAATCGCTTCGCCGACAAGGACAGCCACCAGATCTTCCTCGAGCCCGAAGGCCTGACGACGAACGAGTTCTACCCGAACGGCATCTCGACCTCGCTGCCGTTCGACGTGCAGCTGGCGGCTGTGCGCTCGATGCCGGGGTTGGCCAACGCTCACATCCTGCGACCGGGCTACGCGATCGAATACGACTACTTCGACCCGCGCGAGTTGAAGAGCAGCTTCGAGACCCGGGCGATCGCCGGCCTTTATTTTGCGGGCCAGATCAACGGCACGACCGGCTACGAAGAGGCCGCGGCGCAGGGCCTGTACGCGGGCGTCAACGCCGCCCGGGCCGCCCGGGGCGAAGAGCCGCTGTCGCTGCGCCGTGACCAGGCCTACCTCGGGGTGCTGGTCGACGACCTGGTGACCAAGGGGGTGACCGAGCCCTACCGCATGTTCACCAGCCGGGCCGAGTTCCGGCTGCAGCTGCGCGAGGACAACGCCGATGCCCGCCTGACCGAAACCGGCCGCGCGCTGGGGCTGGTCGACGACGCGCGTTGGGCGGCCTTCAACCGCAAGCGCGACGCGCTGGCCCGCGAGGCCGAGCGCCTGCGTTCGACCTGGGTTCACCCGGGCATCTTGCCGGTCGCCGCGGCCGAGGCTGTGCTGGGCAAGGCCATCGAGCGCGAGTACAGCCTGGCCGACCTGCTGCGCCGGCCGGGCATCGGCTTCGATCAGGTGGCCGCGCTGGCGGCCGTGGCCAGGCCGGGCGCCGGTGTTTCACGTGAAACCTTGCGCGCCGAGTTTGGCGATGAACTGGCGGATGTGCTGGTCGAACAGCTGGAGATTTCGGTCAAGTACGCCGGCTACATCGACAAGCAGGTCGACGAGGTCGAGCGTTCGTTGGCGTACGAAAAGCTGGCGCTGCCAGCCGAGCTGGACTACGGGCAGGTCACCGCGCTGAGCTTCGAAGTGCGCCAGAAGCTGAACCGGCACCGCCCCGAAACGCTGGGCCAGGCGGCGCGCATCTCGGGGGTGACGCCGGCGGCGATCTCGTTGCTGCTGGTCCATCTGAAGAAGAAGCGCTTCGCTGGCTTCCAGGCGGTGGAGCCGGCGGCCGCGAACGACGGTGCTGGCGAGACGGGGCAGGGTGGTGCGCCGGGCGCCGGGTTGCCGGGGGCTGCCGACGCGGCGTGAGCGCTGCTTTGACTCACCGCTGTGGGCGCCGGCCCACGCCGCTGCCGGGTCGATTTCACCTTCAGTCTTGGCCTGCGTCTGGTCCGTCGAGCGGACCGCTTGCCCTTCTTTGAGTTGCCATCCGTGATCAACGCCACCGCTCCCCAGCACCCCCTCGCCAATGAACTGCAGCGGGGCCTCGCTGGGCTCGGGCTCGAACTGCCCGCCGCGACGCAGGCCCAGTTGCTGCGTTACCTGGATCTGATCGCACACTGGAGCCGGGTCTACAACCTCACGGCCGTGCGGGAGCCGGCGGCGATGCTGACCCAGCATCTGCTGGACTGTTTGGCCATCATCACGCCGTTGCGGCGCCAAATGGTGGAGGTTGGGGTGGGGGCGGGGGGGGGCCCCCCCCCGCCGGGGGGGGGGGGGCGCCGGCCGGCCCCGGCGCCCCGGGGGGGGGGGTGGGGGGGGGGGCACGGGGGGGGCGGGGTCCCCGCGGGCCCCGGGGGGCCCCAACGGCAGCG